>JAAWEO010000003.1 GCA_022794295.1 Angelakisella sp.
GCCTGCTTCATCTCCTTGGAGCGCAGGTTGGCCTGGGTGAGCATCTCGGTGGCCTTGGCGGTGGACTGGGCCGAGAGCTCGTTGGAGCGGGCGGTGGCCTGGGCCACCATGTCCGCCGCCTTCTGGCTGGCCTCGCTGAGCATCGCCATCCCCTTGGCGTTTGCCTGGCGGACGATGGCGTCGTTGTCCACCAGGGCCTTGGCCCGTTCCTCCGCCTTGCGGATCAGGTCCTCCGCCTCCTGCTTAGCCATGGAGAGGATCTCGTTGCGGTCCGCCACCACTGCCCGGGCCTGCTTGATCTCCGAGGGGATGTTGAGGCGGATATCGTCGATCAGGTCCCGGATGCGCTCGGCATCTACCATACATTTGCTGGTAAGGGGCAGGGTCACAGCGCCTTCCAGCACCTCGTCCAGCTCGTTGAGGATGGATTCCAAATTTGCCATTATGCTGCCTCCTTATGTTTCAACTCTGTCCTTGGGTAAGCTTTCTGTGGATCTGCTCGTAGACGCAGGGGGGCACAAACCCGGTGATATCCCCACCCAGCCCGCCCACCTGGCGGACGATGCTGGAGGAGAGGTACAGGTTCCGGGAGCTGGTGGTGAGGAAGATGGTCTCGCACTCCGGCAGAAGCTGGCGGTTGGTAAGGGACATCTGAAACTCGTACTCAAAGTCAGAGACTGCCCGCAGGCCCTTGACAATGGCCGCCGCCCCCACCTGCTGGATGTAATTGACCAAAAGGCCGCTGTGGGAATCCACCTCCACGTTGGGAAGGCCCTCTGCCTCCACCACCCTGCGGATCATCTCCACCCGCTCGCCGGTGGTAAAAAAATTGTGCTTTTCCTGGTTGGCAGCCACCAGCACGATCACCCTGTCAAAGATGCCGCTGGCCCGCTTCACAATATCCATGTGTCCGTTGGTAATGGGGTCGAAGCTCCCCGGACATACCACTGTTTTCATTTCTTTTTCCGTCCCGTCTGCCGCTCTTTTTCCCTGCGGCGTTTTTGCTAGGGCGCGTCCCTAAAATCGGGGTGCCTGGACTTTTCGCAAGCACTTTCTCCTTGTAGAAAAAGACAAGTGCCAAGACTTTTGGGACATGCCCTAGGGCCGTCCTACAGCCCCTCCTCCTCTGTCGGGCGGCGGTACAAGGTGAGCAGGATCTTGCCGTAGCGGTAGCTTTTTTTCACCCGGAACTCCCCCACCTGCTCCGGAAGGGGCTCCTTTACCCGGGTCTCGCAGAGGATGGCCCCCCCGGGGCTCATCTTCCCCACCAAAAGGGGAAGGGCCTCCTGGACCAGGCCCTTGTCATAGGGGGGGTCCAAAAGGGCGATGTCGAAAACCTCGTTGGTGGAGCGCAGAAAGGCGGCAAAGTCCATGGCCGCCACCCGGGAGGCCTTGGCAAGGCCGGTGTGCTGGAGGTTCTGCCGGGTGATGTTCTGGGATTCCCGGGAGCTGTCCACAAAGACGCAGCCCCTGGCCCCCCGGCTGAGGGCCTCGATCCCCAGCTGCCCCGAACCGGCGAACAGGTCCAGGACATTGGCCCCCTCGATCTCGAACTGAAGGATGCTGAACATAGCCTCCTTCACCATGTCGGTGGTGGGCCGCACGTCCAGCCCCTCCAAAGCTGCCAGCTTCCGCCCCCTGGCGGTCCCGGTGATCACTCTCAAATTGTTTTCCTCCAAAAAATACGGTATCGTTACCCTTTATTATTGATGATTTTCCCGTTTCTGTCAATCTTTTTCTTCCGGATTTCCAGAAATTTCCCCATCTGGGGCGGGGTCCTCTCCCCTCTCCTCCCCGTGGAGGGCCTCATAAAGCCTTCGGGCTGCGGGCAGGGTCATCCCCTTCACCTTTGCCAGCTCCTCCGGGGAGGCTGCGGCAATGGCCTTCCAGGTTTTAAAGTGGCGGTACAGGGCGGCGGCCCTGGTCTGGCCGATCCCCTCCACCTCCAGCAGGCGGGTGTTCACCGAGCCCTTCTGGTGGCTCTTTCTGGAAAACTCGATGCTGTACCGGTGGACCTCGTCCTGGATACCGGTGACAAAGGCAAAGACCCCCCGGTTGGCGCTGATGGCGATCTCCCCGTTCTGGGAGGTGATGGCCCGGGTGCGGTGGCGGCTGTCCTTGACCATGCCGAACACCGGGATCTTCATCCCGCACCGTGCCAGGACCGCCTCCGCCACCGCCACATGGTTCGCCCCTCCGTCAATGAGCCACAGGTCAGGGAGGCGCTCAAAGCCATCGGGCTTCCCCTCTCCGGGGTTCTGCCGGTGCTCCAGGTAGTGGGCCATCCGCCGGGAGAGCATCTGGTCCATGGCGGCGTAGTCGTCGGGCTGGGCCTGGTCCCGGATGGTAAAACGCTTGTAATTCTTCCGCAGGGGGCGGCCGTTTTCATAGACCACCATCCCCCCCACAATGGTCTGCCCGCCAAAGTTGGAAATATCATAGGCCTCGATGTAGGCCGGGGGCTTTTCCATCCCCAGCAGGAGGCCCAGCTCCCCCACCGCTGTCATCTCCCGGCCGGTGCGCCGGGTGCGGGTTGCCAGGGCCTGGGCGGCGTTGTTCTGGGCCATTTCGATCAGGCGCAGGGGCTGCCCCCGGGCGGGCACCGTAATGGTCAGCTTCTTCCCCCGGTCCTCGGTGATCAGCTGGGCCAGCAGCTCCTGGTCGGGGACGGGGCGGTCCAGAAACAGCTCCGAGGGGCCATCCCGGCGGCCCATATAGTAGCTGAGGATAAACTCCCCCTGAACGTTCTCGATGCTTTCGAAGCAGTCAAAGGTGAAATCCAGCTTGTCCCGCAGGCGGCCCTCCCGAAAGACCAGCACCGAAAGATAGATGGTATCGGTCCCCTGGACCGCCGCCACCACATCCAGGCTTTTGTGGTTATAGGCCATCACCTTCTGCTGCTGGACGATGCGCTCCATGGCCCGGATGCGGTCCCGGTACCGGGCGGCCCGCTCGAAGTCCAGCTCCTCCGCCGCCTGCTCCATCTTTTTGGTGAGGGCCTCCACCGTCTGGCCGCCCCCTCCCTTAACAAAGGCCAGGGCCTCCTCAAAGACCTCGGCGTACTGCTCCGGGGTGATCTTCCCGGTACAGACCCCCATACACTGCTTGATATGGTAGCTGAGGCAGGGCCGGGCCTTACCGCAGTCCTCCGGGAACCGCCTGGTACAGGTGGGCAGAAGAAAGGCCTTGTTGGCCTCCTCCACCGTCTGCTTTACCACCATGGACGAGGTATAGGGTCCCAGGTAGGTGTAGTCCTTTTCCGTCTTTTGCATCTCGAAGGTGATACGGGGGTAGGCCCCCGGGGAGATGCCCACATAAAAATACCCCTTGGCGTCCTTCAAAAGGATATTATACTTTGGGGTGTGAAGCTTGATCAGGCTGGCCTCCAGCACCAGGGCCTCGAATTCGCTGTCGGTGACGATGTAGTCGAAATCCCGGACATTTTCCACCATACGGTAGACCTTGGCCTGGTGCCGGTCCACCGACCGGAAGTAGGAGGACACCCGGTTTTTCAGGGACTTGGCCTTGCCGATATAAATAATCTGGCTCTTGGCGTCCTTCATAATATAGACCCCGGGCTCCTGGGGAAGGAGCTTCGTCCGCTGGTGGAGGGTCTCCACGATCTCCATATTCATCATCCGGGGTACCTCCTTATGGGACACAGAAAAGCCCGGAGCGCCTTCTCTGCGCTCCAGGCCCTTTTCTTTGACATTGGGCTCTGGTTTCATTATACCGGTTTTGGGTGCTTTTTACAAGACCCCTCTTTTTTTGGGGGGCTGTGCTTGGGGGCCGCCTGGGGGCGGCCTGTAGAGGGTCGAATGGACCGGCCTTATGGGCCGGTCCATTCGAGGGGGGGCGGTTGTTGCAAAACACCCCACTGGGGTGTATTTGCAGGTTGGTTGGGTGCGGGGCGAGCAGGCTTCTCCTTTCTTTTTTTCTTTCAAAAAGAAAGGAGCAAAGAAAAATGCGCCCTCCGGTAAGATGCGGGGGAATTTCGCCTGTTGCGACGGGCGACCAGGGCGCCGCCCTGGACCTGCCACCCTTTGAAAAGGGTGGACCTAAACTTTAGACCCTACGGGAGGTTGTGCGAGGCGAAAGGCGGTACCTGGAGTCTTGGGCTGACAGGAGTCACCTCCATCCAGCCTGTCAACGGTAGGGGAATCGTTTCGCCCTGTGCTCGTCAGGACTCCAGGCACCCACTATCCCTTTCGCACACCGTTAAGGCGCGTTAGCGCCGGGTAAGGTCTGAGGGTCTGTCAGCGGCCATCAGGCCGCCGGGGAGGGTGGAAAAATTAGCAGATGTCGTAGAGGCGGCGGTTGCAGTACATTTGGCTCTCGGGGACGCCTTCCGGGTAGGCGGTCAGCAGCTTCAGGGAGTAAAGGTCACAGGTGGTCTCTGCGTTGGTGCAGGGGTCCAGCAGCACAAAAAAGCTGTTCCCTACGCTTTTCAGAAGCCCCGATACGGTAATGGTCTCCCCGGTGCCGATCAGAAAGCGGCAGACCACAAACCGCCCGATGGCCTTGCAGATCCGCTCCTGAAGGGTCTTGGGGTCGATCTCCCGGGGCTCCATACCCTCCACCGCTGCAATGGGCAGGGTCACCTCCGGCATATTAGATGGCTGTGCAGACATTGCACATCAACTCCTTTTTGGATGGACTACGACCCCACGGGGAGCCGTATGCCCTATCCTATGCCGCAGACAGGGGGAAGGTGTTCAGGCCAGGTCTATGGTCAGCAGAAACGCCAGGTCCTCGCTCTCCTCCCCATTGAAGATGACCCTCGCCTCCTCCTCCCCAAACTGGACGGTGAACCAGCTGCCAATGTAGGTGACGCAGAAAAGCTGCTGCCCTTCCCCGCCGTAGGCGAGGATGGTGACACCGCCGCCGGTGACCGGGTCCTCCTTGGTCTCCGGGGGGTACAGGGTCACCTGGGCGCTTTGCAGCAGGGTCCGGATCTGTCCCTCGATGGGCACCGGCAGCTCCCCCGGTCCGGCGCCGGTGCGGCAGACCGCCAGGCGGTTGATCTCCGCGGTTTGGATCAGGCTGTACCAGCGGTCCAGGTCAGCCTGGGTGCCGTAGCTCCCCTTCAGCAGGGGACCCGCCAGCCGTTCATCCTCCATGGAGATCACTTCCCCGGGGTCCAGGCCAAAGAAGGGGGAATCGCTGCGGTACTTTTCCAGGGAGGGCAGGTCCAGGTTCATCCTTTCCCCGTTAAAAATATAGTTGGAGCTTTTTTCCTCGGTAAAAAAGCTCACCATAAACCAGAAGCCATCGTAACCGACCTCCAGCAGCTCCTTCCCCTCCCGGTCATAAATCCCTATCCCATAGGTCCCCCCGGTAGCGGGGTTTTCCATCCTCTCGAAAAACTCCGGCTGGGCAGCTTCCAGGGCCCGGAGAATCTCCAGCTCCGTCTCCACCGGAAGCTCCGCTTCCACATCGGTCCAATCGCAGGCTGTCAGGTAGGAGATATCTGCTGTCCCCAGCAGGGCCTTGAACTCCGCCAGCTCCTTTTCGGTGCCCAGCTCCCAGGAATAGGGCCTTTCCTCGCTCCTTTCCGGCCGGTCATAGGGCAGCACCTTCCCCGGCTGTAAATCCCACTCCCGTTCCGGCTGGGAGGCCGGCTCCTGGGAAGATGCCTCCGGGGCAGGCTCCGCACCGGAGGACGGGCTTTCGGGCTGTGTCTCCGGGGCGGAGGGGGTCTCCCCTCCCCCGCAGGCGGTCAGGGAGAGGACCAGGACGGCGGCCAGCAGGAAAACCATCAGCTTTTTCATAGGGACAGCTCCTTTCTGTTCTGCGTAAGGTACAATTTTCATATATCCCTTTAAAGGATAGTGGCGAAAAACGCCGCTTTTATTGCAGAGAACAGAAAAAACCTTCCCGCCCGAAAACGGGAGGGAAGGCTTTTGGATCAAGCTTCTTCCGGAATGCAGGCTGCCAGCACATAGTCGGTAAAGTAGGGGCGGGCGGCGTAGCTGTCATGGGGGCCAACGCAGGTGATCACCGTCACCAGCTCCAGCTCCGGCACCACAAAGATATACTGGCCCCAGGCCCCGAAGGCGTGGTAGGCGTCATACTGGGCCGCCCCGTGGGGGGCCTGATAGGTGCCGAAGGCGTTGACCCCATAGGGGCGGATCCACCACTGGTAGCCGTACTGCCCGGTGCTGCCCCCGGGGCCGGGGTTCTGGACCAAGGTGGACTCTGCCACCCAGTCCGCCGGGACCAGCTGCTCCCCCTTCCAGACGCCCCCCTGAAGGTAGAGCTGGCCGAACCGGGCGGCGTCCCGGGCGCTGATCACCACCCCGTTGCCCCCATCGGCAATGCCCTGGGGGTCGGTGCCCCAGGTGATGGTCTCCATACCCAGGGGGTCAAAAAGGTTCTCCTTGCCGTATTCCAACAGGGGCTTCCCGGTGGCCGCCTCCAGGGCCGCCGCCAAAAGGTGGGTGTTGCCGGTGCTGTAGTTGAAAAGCTGCCCCGGCTGCGCCGCCTGGTCCCGGCCCAGGATGTACTCCACCCAGTTCCCGGCGGAACGAAACTCCTGCCAGTTGCTGTACCCGCCCCCCCACTCGTACCACTCCAGGCCGGAGGTCTGGGTGAGAAGGTGCCGGAGGGTCAGCTCCCTTTTGGTCCCCGGGAGCTCCTCCACCTGGGGGAGATAGCGGGACAGAGGGTCCTCCACCCCGCCCAGATACCCCTGGTCTATGGCGATGCCCACAAGGGCGCCGGTAAAGGATTTGGAGCAGGAATGGATCTCGAATACCGTGTTTTCGTCATAGTCCCCGGCGTAGTATTCGTCCACAAGGACCCCGTCCCTGACGATCACCATGGCGGAGATGGGGGAGGCAGGCAGCACCCTGTGGAGGTCCTCCAGCACCGCCGGGTCCATCCGGTGGTTTTCCGGGGCGTCAACGGTCCAGCTGTTGTCCGGCTCCGGCTCCGGCAGGGGTTCCGGCTCCGGGGCGGGGGATCCGGCAGAGGGGGCGGGCGGCTCCGGGGCGGAGGCACCGGAAACCGGCGCCTTTGGGGAGCAGGCGGCAAGGGTCAGCAGCACCGCCAGAAGCAGGGCAAGGATACGGCAATTCACGGAACAACATCCTTTCGTTTTGGTCTGTCTGGTCATCACCTGGGGATCCCTCGTTCCCCTTTTACCCCTCGTCGGCGGGGCCGTAGCCCCCCAGGCCGAACACCGGGGGCACCGTGTTGAGGGTCATGGGGGGAAGGGGGCCGTTTTTGGCCTCCCAGGCGGCCAGCTCCTCCGCGGCCTCCCCCTTCAGGAGGGAAAGGTTGGGGAAGGTCTCCGGGAACACCGTCTCCTGGGGGGGAGGGAGATCCCGGGGGCAGACGGGGGTGAGCCAGTCCCTTTGGAGCTTCTCCTGCTGCTCCGGGGGAAGGAGGCCGGAATCCACCAGATTCTGCCCCCACCGGTGGGTGGCCAAAAGGCTATTGTCCCCCCGGAGGAAATACTTGTACCGCACCCTCCCCCGGCGGGAGATGTTGTCCTCCAGCTGGCTGTCCAGGTGGTACCAGGTCCCGTCGATCTCCACCACAGTCCAGGCATGGTCCACCAGGTTCCCCTCCACTGAGAAGGTGAGGCCGGGGACATACTGGGCCCGGAGACCCATCTCCCGGAGAAGCAGGGTGAGGGCGGCGGCGTAGTCCTCGCAGGTCCCAATCCCGAACCGCAGGGGGCTGAGGGCCCGCTGCTCCAGGTAGGGGATGGGCTCCTCCCCTCCCCCGTGGATCCGCCAAAGCTCCAGGCCGATGGGCTCCTCGAAGGAGGTGCTCCGGATCATGTAGTCAAAGGCGGCCTTGGCCCGGTCGTACTGGCTCATGCCCGGGGAAACAAGACCGGCGGCGGTCTCCTCCACCAGCTGGCGGAGATAGGGGTGCAGGGCCTCCTCCCGGGGCCCTGCCGGCTCCGTTGGCTTCTCCGGTTCCTCCGGTGAGGGCGGCGGGTCCTCCGGAGCCGGGGCCGAAAGCCCTTCCCCCGGGAGCTCCCCCGGGGCCTGCCCCTCCCCTTCCCCGGCGGCAAGGCCGCAGCCTGCCAGCAGCAATGCCAGCACCAGGGCGGCTGCCTGTTTCTGTTTCATCTGCTTCACTCTCCCTTCCCATCCGCTATTTTATATGCTGGAGTGGGCTCCATGGCAAGAAGGAGCCTGTAAAAATTTTGTGAATTTCTTTCACCGGGGACAGAAAAGCCCTCCGGAGGGAACCCCCTTCCGGAGAGCAGGATGCAGCATCATTCCAGCCACCGCTCCAGGCCAAAGACGGAGAACAGGGCGGTGGCCTGCCAGGCCTCCCAGGCCGCGTCACAGGGGGCGGTGAGGCGCCAGCCCCCGCCGGGAAGGCGGCGAAGCCTTGCGGCCAGGGCGCTTCCCTGCCCCTGCCAGGCTCCGGCCAGGGCGCCCCGGGCCAGGGGGGTCCCGGCTGCGTCCTCCACCGTCAGCTCCACGGCGGCCAGCTGCCCCAGGTGGTGGCCCCGGCTGTCCCCCTCGTACACCGAAAGGAGAAGGGCCACCTCCCCCCAGGGCTCCCCAAGGGCGGGCAGGTCCACCTGGCAGCGTTCCTCCCCCGGCCTCCCCAAGCGGTCGTCCCCCAGGTGGGTGACAGCGCCGCTCCGGTCGGTCTTCTGGTTGTAAAAGGCCAGGTCATACCGGCGCCGCAGCCTGCCCTCCCCGTCCAGGACCAGGGCAAGGACATCGCAGTCCAGCTCCGGCGGTCCCTGCCAGCGGAAGGTGAGGGTGAGCGGGGCATCGGGCAGAAGGACCTCCCCCAGGGGCTCCAACGGAGCCAGGGGGACGGGGGGCTCCCGGTTTCCCGGCCCTTCCCCGACCTTCCGGTTAAAAAACCAGCTGTAATCAAAGGGCCCCTGGGGGCCGGTCCTGATCTGCTCCGGGGTGGGAAAGGGGACCTGGGCGGCGTCTGTAAAGGGGATCTCCGCCTTGGCGGTGACCCGGTCCCAGGGGCACTCCACCAGGTACAGGTCCAGAAAGGCGTAGTGGGGGACGCTGAACTGGGTGGGCCTTCTGCCGTTGTGCCGCAGAATGGCCTGGATCCCCCTGCCGTGGCAGCTGTCCCGCCCCTGGCGGGAGACCCGGCGGATGATGCCGTTTGCCATAACAGAGCGGTAGTCGTGGATCTCCCCCAGATAGGGGTCGTTGGGGCGGTTCTGGAAGGCGCTGAAGGTGAGGGACACCCAGGGCTCCCCCTGCCAGAGCTCCGCCTTGCGGCCCTCCCGGGCGCAGTGGAGAAAGACCCGGAGAGCGTCCTCTGTCACCTCGTAGCCATAGGAGAGGGGGACCACATAGGGACACTCCCCGTCGTTGCAGCCCACGTGGACAATGGGGATCATATCCAGCATGGCGGCGATCAGGGCCCTGTCGTGGATCTGGTGCTCGAACTTGCGCATAGGGATGCTGCCGATCATTCCGCTTCCTCCTCTGTTCCGGTGATGACGCCGCCGCAGGCCACCAGATCCCCAATGTACAGGACCAGGGTCTGGCCGGGGGTGACTGCCCGCTGGGGCTCCCGGAACCACAGGCGGAGCTTCCCGTCGGAGGTGAAAAGGGCCTCCCCGGGGGCCATGGCCTGGGAGTGGCGGATCCGGGCCATGACCGGGGTGAGCTTCTCAAATTCCTCCTGGGGGAAGGAGACGAAGTTCACCGCCTCTGCAATGACCTTGCGGCTGTAAAGGCGGGATTCCCCGGCGGACAGGGTGACGGTGTTTTCCTTTGGGTCGATAGCCAGGACGAACATGGGCCGGCCCAGGGCGATGCCCAGGCCCTTCCGCTGGCCGATGGTGTAGCAACCGATGCCCCGGTGCTCCCCCAGGGGGTTCCCCGCCTCGTCCACAAACTGCCCCCGGGGCTGGGGGCAGCCGGTATGGCGCTCCAGAAAGGCGGTGTAGTCCCCGTCGGGGATAAAGCAGACATCCTGACTGTCCTTCTTTTTCGCCACCGGCAGGCCGCTTTGGGCGGCGAAGGCCCGGATCTCCTCCTTGGTGTAGTCCCCGCAGGGGAGAAGCAGGCGGGAGAGCTGGTCCCGGGTCACCGAGCTGAGAAAATAGCTCTGGTCCTTTTTGGGGTCCTTCCCCTGGGCCAGGAGGTGCCGCCCTGTTTTCAGCTCCCGGAGGGCCCGGGCGTAGTGGCCGGTGGCGATGTACTCCGCCCCCAGCTCCTCCGCGGCCCGGCAGAGGGCGGCGAACTTCATCCGGCGGTTGCAGAGGATGCAGGGGTTTGGGGTGCGCCCCCGGAGGTATTCCGCCGCAAAGGGCTCCACTACCTCCCGGGCAAACCTCTCCCGGCAGTCGAGCACGTAGTGGGGGATGCCCAGAACACGGCAGACCTCCCGGGCGTCTTGGATGCCATCGGGGCCGCAGGACCGGGGGACGCTTTCTGCTTCCTCCCACAGCCGCAGGGTGACACCCACTGCCTCGTACCCCTCCCGCTGGAGGAGCCAGGCGGCAGCGGAGCTGTCCACCCCGCCGCTCATTCCTACCAGGACCTTTTTCTTCATGACTTTTATTCCTTCCATAGAAGGCCGGCGGCGGCAAGGCAGAGCCCTGCCCCGCCGCCGATCCAGCCAAAAAAGCTGCTGCTGCCGGCGGCGATCCCTGCCAGGATCACCGCCATGCCAAAGAGCTCCAGACGGATCCCCTTCACTTCAGGAGCTCCTCCAGGCAGTCCGCCACATAGGCCAGGTCCTCCCGGGTGACGTCATGGTTGGTGACAAAGCGCAGCTCCCCGGCGGAGATGCCGTTGATCTTAATGCCCTTTTCCAGCAGCTTGGCGGGAAGGGCCTCGATGACCTCCATGGGGTGGTCCAGGGTGAAGAACACCATGTTGATCTGGATGCCATCCTCCTTGACATGGAGGCCGGGGATCTTAGCCAGGCGCTGGCGGAGCCAGGCGGCATTCTCGTGGTCGGCCACCAGCTGGGCGGGCATCTCGGTAAGGGCCAGGATACCGGCGGCGGCCAGGATGCCGCACTGGCGCATCCCGCCCCCCAGGATCTTCCGGTTCTTCCGGGCCCGGGCGATGAACTCCCTGCTGCCTGCCAGAATGGAGCCCACCGGGGCGCAGAGGCCCTTGGAGAGGCAGAACATCACCGAATCGGTGTACCTTGTGACCTGGGCGGCGGGGACCCCCAGGGCGGCGGCGGCGTTAAAGAGCCGGGCGCCATCCATATGGACGTTCAGGCCGCGGGCCTTGGCGGTGCTGTAGACCTTTTCCATCACGTCCAGGGGGACCACCTTGCCGGTAGCCAGGGCGTTTTCGATGCAAAGGAGGGTGGTGGGAGGACAGTGGATATCCTCCTCCCGGATGGCCTTTTCCAGCAGGCCGGGATAGATGACGTCGTCCTGGCTGTCCACCACGTTGAGAATGACCCCGGAGAGGACCGCGGCGGCCCCCACCTCGTGGACAAAGATATGGGAGTTGCGTCCGCAGATGACATCGTCCCCCCGCTTTGTGTGGGTCATAATAGCCAGCTGGTTGCCCATGGTGCCGGAGGGCACAAAGAGGGCGGCCTCCTTGCCGGCCATTTCCGCCGCCAGGGCCTCCAGGCGGTTGACAGTGGGGTCGTCGCCGTAAACATCATCCCCCACGGGGGCCTCGGCCATAGCCCGGCGCATTTCAGGGGTGGGCTGGGTGACGGTGTCGCTGCGAATGTCGATGATCTTGTTCATAGTAGGGATACCTCCTGTTTTTTATGGGCAGCTGCCGGTATTGGCAGCTGTTTGGCATGTTCATCGGGACCTGCTGTCCCATTGCCGCTGCATCCTGGAAAGCAGCTTCACTATCCCGGCCCGGTTTTTTGCTGACTTCATATAGGCCGGGAGCCGGTCGGACTGGGTGCGCATCCCGCTCCCCTCCAGGTGTCCGGCAGGGGCGGCGCGAAGGTCCGCCGACAGGTAATCGATAAGGTATTGCAGGTGCTCCCGGTTAAGGGCCCACACCAGCTTCCCCCGGAATTCCCCCCGGAAGTAGAGGGGATAGCCGAAATACGGGTCCCTCCCCTGGCGGACCTCCCCCAGGACCAGGGGCGGGGGCTCCTTGGGGGCGGAGACCTCCCCCAGGACGAAGCCGCCGCACCAGGGGCATTTCACCCGCACCCTTGGGCCGCGGACCTTCTTTGCCGGCACATAGACCCGGAAGTACCTGCCGCTGGCGGCACACTGCCCGGTCACCGCCAGGGTGTGGTCTCCATCCGCCGGGGCCTGGCTCTTAAAATGGCAGGAGCCGCAGCAGAACACCGCCCGGTGCTGCTCCCTTTCCAGGCAGACGGTGCCTGCTCCGCCGCACCGGGGGCAGACCACGGTGACCCCGGTAAAGGGCGGAAAGGCATGGTAGGGCAGGTCACAGTATCGCTTCATATCCGCCACCCCGTTTTTTCAGATTTGCCGTGTTCATCCGGCGCCAGCTTCATTAAAGGATGATATTTTTTCTTGCAGCAGCTCCGCAAACCTTCCCACATGGTACCCATCGCAAACCGCGTGGTGCACCTGGATCGCAAGGGGCAGCGTCCTTACGCCGCCGGTATCGGAGAACCTTCCCATGGTAAATATGGGGAGAAGATAGTTCCCCTGGCTGGCGATATTGATATCAAAGGCGGTGAAAGAGAGCCATGGCACCATTGAAACATCGAAGCTATTGGGGGGCCTATTGGGCTTCGGCGCGAATTTCAGGGAGGAAGAATATTCCGCGGCATCCGCTTCGTAGGCCCTCCGGAATTCACCGTAATCGGAACCGGCCTCTGTCCATATCCCGGAAAAGGTCTTGCTCTCCCGGTTGAAAACGGTGTAGGCCGGGTGCATCCGGTCATAAATGCCAAGGCCCTCCGCCGTGAGAGCGGTGCGGAACTCCGGCATCTGATTGACGGTCCGGGTCAGCAGCCAAAGCATTGCGGGATAGAGCCGCTCCCCCTTCAGCCTTGTGATATCCAGGGAAACGGTGGCCGAGTAGGTGCACCGGACCTCGTTGATAAAGTGCAGGTAAAGCTCCTTGCGTTCCCAGGTCTCCAGATCGATCCGGGTAAATGTCATAGCTTCTCCGCTCCTTTTGCAGTCTCCATATGACCTCCTGTTTTCATCATCTTAATCTCTGCCGGTAAAGTCCTTGGGCGTGTCCCAAAAGTCTTGGCCCCGCCTGGTCCGATTTGAAAACCCCTTCCGTTTGTGATATACTGGAGCAAAACACCGAAGGGAGCGTTGTGACATGGATAAAAATGTAAGAACCGCCCGGATGGCCACATTGGAGCGGGTGGCAAAGGCCCTGGGGGAAAACCGCATGGAGGCCCGGGTGGTGGAAAGCCGGGAGGAGCTCCTGGAGATCCTCCGGGGGATGCTGGGCAAGGGGGATTCCATTGCCAGCGGAGGCTCGGTGACCCTGGAGGAAACCGGGGTCAAGGACCTTCTCTCCTGCGGGGACTACGACTTCTACGCCCGGGGACGGGTGGATGAAGCGGGGGAGCCGGTGGACGTTTTCCGGGCCGCCTTCTCCTGTGACTGGTACTTCTCCAGCTCCAACGCCATCACCGAGGACGGGCAGCTGTACAACGTGGACGGCAACGCCAACCGGGTGGCGGCCCTTTGCTTTGGGCCGAGGAAGGTCATTATCATCGCCGGGTACAACAAGGTGGTCAGAAACCTCCACGCCGCGGCAGAGCGGGTGAAGGCCATCGCCGCCCCCATTAACTGCATCCGCCTGGAGCGGAAAACCCCCTGCGCCATCACCGGCCGCTGCGGGGACTGCAAGAGCCCCGACCACATCTGCTGCGACCGGGTGATCCACGGCTACCAGCGGGACCCGGAGCGGATCAAGGTGTTCCTGCTGCCGGAGGACCTGGGCTACTGATCAAGGCCGGAAAACCCGCTGTCCCCCTCCCCTTGGGGAGGGGGATTTTTTTGCGGGTATGGGGATGGCGGGGGGCGGACCCGCATCCGACCGGGAGGTCTCTCCCGGCCGCGCTGCCATTTCGCCGCATCCCCGCGAGCTTTATGTTACAGGGAACGGTCCCGCTGCCGCCTCCAGGAGGGGGCTGGACCAATCGGTCTCATAGTCCCCCCGGCACTGTTCCGAGCAGAGAAAAAGGCGGTCTCCCCTTTTGCAGGTCAGGGGGGCCAGGTCAAGGACCGCCTCCCCGTCCGGACATTCCGGCGCGGCCAGGGTCCGGCAGTGGCGCACGGTCCCCTTTTCACTGGCGATAATGGCGGTAATCCTCTCCCCCGGGCCGGTCCGGGCGTTCCGGTAGGGGATGGTGAGAAGGCTGCCGGTTTGGGTCACCGGACCCACGGCAAAGTCCTTCCGGCTGTGGTCCAGGAGGGTCAGCTTCCAGCCGCCGGTGACCGGAGTGGTAAAGAGCACCCGGCCGGGGTCCAGGTTCACCGCCGGGCGGGCATACTGGCGGCTGTCGCTGGCGGCCAGCTGAAGCCCGCCCCCCATGGTGATGCCCGCGGCGATCTCCGCCTGGCCCCTGTAGTTCCGGGTCCCGCGATAGGAGCGGGTCCACCAATGCTTTTCCACATACTTCTGCTTGTTCTTGAAGCCGTAGCCCTCGTTTTCCGCCTCCTGGGCGGAAAGGAAAAACACCCGGTCCCCCTCCAGGATGCCGGGGGCGGCCGGGATGGGGCAGGAGGACCAGCCCACCGGGGGATATTCCCTGTCGCTTTTGCTGGTGTAAAGGAGAGCGTCCCGCTCCGGGGGGGAAAGGCAGTCCTCCAGAAAGCGGCCGCACCACCGGCGGGCGGCGCTCTGCCGCCAAAGGGCGGCGGGGTCCTCGGTTTCCGGCTCGGTGTCCTCCTCGTAGAAGCGAAGGTCAAAGTTCTTTTCGATGCCCCCCTGGAAACGGGTCCCCAAAAGGACCTGGGTCACAAGGAGCAGGGCGGAGCCGGTGTGAGGCTCCCCGGCGGCGGTTTGGTATTCCCCGCCGTTTCCCTCCCGGGAGAGGACCCGCCAGGGGATGGGGTCTCCGTTGGCGGTGCCCATCCACAGGTCATCCCGGGGGCGTTTTCCCGGGACGGCAAGGGCGGCGGCGCCCAGGGTCATGGCAGGCGGTCTTTGAAACAGCATGGCGTTCTCCTTCCTTGATAGATCGCTAAAACAGGCAGACCTGCCTTTCGGTCGGGGAAAAAGATGACGGGGTGAGTTCCGGCAGCTCCTCCCAGATCATCGGGGGGATCCCGTCGGGGAACTGGATGAGGCTGTTTTCGTGGTGGCCGCGCATGGCGCTGGGGGAGGGCTGGATGCGAAAGGCGGTAAAAAAGCACAGAACCTTGGAGCGGCAGGCCTGCACCGAATCCAGCAGGAGCCGGGATTGCTCCATCAAGGCGATGTGGTGGTATTCCTGCCCCATGGGGATCTCGCTTTCCGCGTAGGAATGGTGAAAATACAGGCTGTTTTCCGCCGACCGGCAATTCCGGAAAACCTCACAGGCGGCGGGAAAGAAGACGCCGTATCGGGCGATGTTTTCCTCCATATCCGGGAGCAGCGTATCCTGGACAAACTGCTGCGGGTACCGGCCCAACAGGATTAAGCGGTTTTCTTCCTTCATCGTCATCACCCCGGTTCAGGACGGCATGAACCGTTCCAGGAGGCCCACCACCAGCACCCCCATCTCCCGGGTGCGCAGAAGGACGTTGAGCAGGGCATACACCAGGGCGCCGGTGAAGGCGGCCAGGAAGAAGGAAACGGCCACCGACTCCAGCTGCCGGTACAAAAGCCCGTAAAGGGGGTAGGCGGTCAGGCACATCCCCGCCGTAGCCAGGGACATCTTCACCAGGCTGGCAAAGATGCGCCCCAGGCCCAGGGGGCCAATGCGCTGGCGGAGAATGAGAAGGAGCATCACCAGGGTGATCCCCCCGGAGATGGTGGTAGCCAGGGCCAGGCCCTTGTGAGCCATGGGCTCAATAAGCAGCAGGTTCAGGCCGATGTTGATGAAGATGGCAAGGATGGAATTGACGGTGGGGGTGACGGTGTCCTCGATGGCGTAAAAGAGGTTGAGGGTCACCTCCTTGATGCTGAAAAAGATCAGGCCGATGGAGTAGAAGGCCACCACCTCGGCGGTGCGCTGGGTGTCGTAGGCGGTAAAGGCCCCCCGCTGGAACAGCATCTCCACGATCTGCCTGGAAAAGAGGATGACCCCGGCGGAGATGGGCAGCACCATCAGGGACATAAGGCCCACACTGCGGGCAAAGGTACGCTTGAGCTTTCGGGTGCTTTTCATGGCGGAAAGGCGGCTCATTTGGGGGAAAACGGCGGTGGTCACCGAAATGACGAACACCGCTGTGACAAAGCCCACCACCCGGTTGCCGTAGCTGAGGGCGGAGACGCTCCCCTCCGGCAGAAGGGAGGCGATGGTCCTGTCGATCATGGTGTTCAGCTCGGTGATGGCCTTGCCCAGAAAGATGGGGATAACGGTGAGCACCAGGCGGCGGATCTCCGGGGTGCCGAAGTCGAAGGAGGGGCGATAGGAAAAGTGGTGCCGTTTGGAGGCCAGGTAGAGCATCAGGAAGGAGGCGAAGTACCCGGCCACCACCCCCCAGCCCAGAACAGACTGGCCGTGCTCCACCGAAAGGAACATAGAGGCGATCACGCAGATATTCAGGGGAACGCTTACCATGCCCACGGCAAAGTAGCTGCCGTGGAGCTGGAGGAACCCCTGAAGGATAAAGTAGACCCCAATAAAGACCAGGGAGAGGATGATCACCTGGGCCAGGGCAACGGCGATCTCCAGGGCCTCCCCCTCGAAGCCCATGGCGAACAGCTTGACAATGGGCCTTTTCAGCAGCTGGAACACCCCGGTGATCACCAGGGAGATCAGGATCACCATGGTGATCACCGTGTCGGTAAAGCCCCGCAGGCGCCTGGGGTTTTCCTGGCGGATACGGGAATAGCTGGAGATGTAGCTGGTGAGCATGGCCGAGCCGATCCCTGCAAAGATGATGGTGGGGATAGAGAAGGCCACGAAGTAGGCGTCGCTTACCGGGCTGGCCCCGTAGACATAGGCCAGGGACATCTCCCGGCCGAAGCCCAGGGCCTTGGCAAAGGCGGTGGTAAAGATCAGGATAACTGTATAGGAGGCGGTGCTGCCTCTTTTTTTTGCCACCGGCAACCCGCCTCCTTGCTCTTACGTTATCGTGAAAGGCCCTGGGCTAATGGAGCACCCCGAAATTCTTCACCGGCCAGAGGGTGAACCGGGCCTTGCCGGTGATCTTTTCCCCGGGGATATAGGGCTGCTCCCACATCCGGGCGTCATTGGAGCCTGCGCGGTTGTCCCCCAGGAACAGGTAGTGGCCCTCCGGGACCTGGAACTCGGCGGAGCGGGCGGAGGGGTAAAAGACATAGTCCTCCTCCACGGGCTCCCCGTTCAGGGTCATCCTGCCCCGGGAATCCAGCACGATGTGGTCCCCCGGAAGACCCACCAGGCGCTTGACCAGGGTCAGGTCCAGCTCGTCCGATTCAAAGACCACAATGTCCCCCCGCTGGAGGTTTTCCGGCTGGTGGACCCGGGTGGCAAACAGAACGCTGGCCTTGTCGATGGTGGGGAGCATGGAGCCGCTGGGCACAATGACAAAAAAGAAAAGAAACCGGATGACAAAAAGAAGGACCAGGATCTCCAGCCCGAAGGGGACGACCCACTCCCGCACAAATTTGCGGAGCCTTTTTCTGCGCAGCTCCCCGGTGGTCTCCCACACCAGTTCCTCCGAGGGGTTCTTCGGCTGTTGGTTTTCCATTCGTTCCTGTTCCATTGGCGGCTGCCTCCCTGTTGATATTCCGGGAAATATTTCCCGGGGAATCTTTCCCATGGTTCTTTATTATACCCGATTCCGGCCCCGGGTACAAGTAAAAGTTCCGCCCGGGATCAAAAAGTCCGGGCGGAACCAGCTGGCGGGCAGATTATTTCATGATCTCGGAAAGGAAGCTCGTCCCCATCCCCTCTGTCCTGACACCCAGGTAATCGGCAACGGTGGCGGCAATGTGGGCGTAGGTATCCCGGGTGCCCAGGTTGGCCCCGGCCCGGATCCCCCGTCCCCAGGCCACCATGGGCACATGCTCCCGGGAGTGGTCGGTGCTGGGGGTGGAGGGGTCACAGCCGTGGTCGGCGGTGATGATCAGCAGGTCCTCCTCCCGGAGAAGGGGCATCAGCTCCCCCAGCTGGCGGTCAAACTCGGTGAGGGCGTTGGCGTAGCCGTCCACGTTGTTCCGGTGGCCGAAGACCATGTCAAAATCCACCAGGTTTACAAAGCAGAGGCCGTTAAAATCCCGCTGGGCATAGGCGAAGGTCTTTTCCATCCCGTCGGCGTTGGACTTGGTGCGGACATACTCGGTGATGCCCCTTCCGGCAAAGATGTCGTTGATCTTCCCCACCCCGATGCAGTCCAGGCCCGCGGCCGAAACGGCGTCCAGCAGGGTGGGGGCCGGGGGCTGGAGGGAGTAGTCATGGCGGTTGGCGGTGCGGGTAAAATCGGGAAAGGTCCCCACAAAGGGCCGGGCGATGACCCGCCCCACCCCGTGCTCCCCGGTGAGCAGCTCCCGGGCGATCTCGCAGCAGCGGTACAGCTCCGGGACCGGGACCACCTCCTCGTGGGCGGCGATCTGAAAGACGCTGTCGGCGGAGGTATAGACGATCAGCTTCCCTGTCTCCATATGCTCCCGGCCGTAGTCCACCAGCAGCTGGGTGCCGGAGTAGGGCCTGTTGCAAAGGTACCCCCGGCCGGTGCGTCGGCAGAGCTCCTCCAGGAGCTCCTGGGGAAAGCCCTCCGGGTAGGTGGGAAGGGGCTTTGGGGAAATGACCCCGGAGATCTCCCAGTGGCCGATGGTGGTGTCCTTCCCCTTGGAGGCCTCCGCCAGGCGGGCCACCGCCCCAGCGGGGCGCTCCACCGGGGTGCCGCAGCCCACCCCCTCTATGTTGAAGATCCCCAGCTCCCGCAGGTTGGGGATGTCCAGCTTCTCCGACCGGGTGCAGGCAGCCAGGGTGTTGCTTCCGGCGTCCCCGTATTCGGCGGAGTCGGGCATCTCCCCGATCCCCACACTGTCCAGAACAATAAGAAACACTCGGCGGTCCTTAACGCCCATTCACGTTCCCTTCCTTTCATGATCAAATAGACCTGACGTACAAAACGGCTTTGCCGGCCGCCTTCCCCGGGGGACGGGGGGCGGGACCCTTTTGTGCAGCCGCTTATTCAGAAGCATTTTACCACACCGGGCGGGATTTTTCCAGGCCGGAGGCAAATTTTTGTACAAGCTATACATTTGTCCCACTATAGTATTGTGGGAAGTGCCAAAATTACCTTCTGATCTTCCGGCGGGCCAACGGGAAAAGGCGGCAAAAATCCCCTGGTTTCCGGCCAGACATCTAATAAATAGCAACAGTTTTCTTCTTCCCTTTCTGTAAAAAACAGGCTTTTTGACGAAAGTGGTGATTGACAGACGGGAGAAAGAAGGGTAAAATAATAGTGTTCCCAGAAGGGGAGATTTTATTCCATTCCCTTCCCCCCTTTTGTACGGACAAAATGAGCGGGCCCGGCCCCCTTTGAGGGAGAACGGTCCGCGAAGCTGAAAGGGAGAAAAAACATGAAGAAAAAGTATCTTTCTATCCTTCTCGCCGCCCTGATGGTCCTTACCCTGATGGCGGGCTGCGGCGGCGGCAATGGCGCCAACAGTGGCAGCAATGGCGGCGAAGGCGGCCCCCTGAAGGTCGCCAACATCGTCAACGGCAACCTGGGGGACAAGTCCTTCTTCGATTCCTGCGAGGCCGGCCTGAAGAAGCTCCAGGACGAAGGTCTTATCACCTACAAAACCTTTGAGCTGGGGGCCACCGACGCCGACCAGCCCAAGTGGGTCTCCACCCTGGACGAGCTTTCCGCCGACGGCGAGTATGACCTCATCGTCTGCGGCACCTACCAGATGGACGCCTACCTGAACGATTGCGCCGCAAAATACCCCGATCAGAAGTATTTCATCTACGACGCCGAGGTGGCCCAGCCCAACGTAGCCAGCATCACCTTTAAGCAGAACGACCTGGGCTACCTGGTGGGCACCGCCGCCGCTCTCATGACCTCCTCCGATATGGAGAAGATCAACCCCGAGAAGGTCATCGGCTTTGTGGGCGGCGAGGACGGTCCCGTTATCAACGACTTCCTGGTCGGCTTCATCCAGGGTGCCCAGGCGGCCGACCCCGAGGTAAAGATCGACAGCCAGTACGTGGGTAACTTCTACGACACCGGCAGGGGCAAGGAGATCGCCAATGTTATGGTGAATAACAAGTGTGATGTGATCTGGGGCGTTGCCGGCGGCGCCGGCAACGGGGCGGCTGAAGCCGCCGCCGAGCACGGCATTTGGTTCATCGGCGTCGACTCCGACCAGGAGGCCACCTTCTCCGCTTCCCAGCCCCAGATGGCCGCTGCCACCATCTTCTCCGGCCTGAAGAACTGCGGCGACGGCATCATCTACATGGTGGACCAGCTTAACGCCGGTACCATCCAGTGGGGCAAGACCACCCAGCTGGGTATTGCCGAGGGCGGCGTTGGCCTGACCAGCGGCGGCAACTTCCAGAAGCTCCCCGACAACATCAAAAAGGCCCTGGACGAGGTCGCCCCCAAGGTCACCTCCGGCGAGATCAAGGTGGACACCGCCTTTGACGAGTCCTTTGACGTTAAGGGTCTGCGCGATTCCGTCCGTCCCTGACCGTCCAGCAGGCACTGACACAGGCTGAAAAAACGCGGGGGGAGCCGTCGCTGTGCGGCTCTCCCCTTTTTCAAAAACCCCCGCCTGCGGGCGGGCAAAACCGGGTTTGAGAGGAGGAAGCGATTCTATGGAGGATACCATCCTTGCCGTTCAGATGAAGGGGATCACCAAGGTCTACCCCAACGGCATCGCGGCAAACCAAGGCGTCGACTTCAACGTTCGCAGGGGCGAGATCCACGCCCTGATGGGGGAAAACGGCGCGGGCAAATCCACACTGATGAAAATGCTGTTCGGGCTGGAGCAGCCCACCGAGGGGGAGATCGTCATCAACGGGGAGACGGTGAGCCTCACCTCCCCCACCGTGGCCATCTCCAAGGGGATCGGGATGGTCCACCAGCACTTTATGCTGGTGCCCTCCCTGACGGTGGCGGAAAACATCGTCCTGGGCATGGAGCCCACCAGGGGGATGTTCATCGACTACGCCGAGGCGGTGCGCATCACCGAGGAATTTTCCCAGCGGTACAACCTCCATGTGGAGCCCCACGCCAAGGTGATGGATATCCCCGTGGGGATGAAGCAGAAGGTGGAGATCCTCAAGGCCCTGGTCCGGGGGGCCAAGATCCTGATCCTGGACGAGCCCACCGCCGTGCTCACCAGCCAGGAGACCGCCGAGCTCTTTAAGGAGCTGATCCACTTTAAGGAGCAGGGGCACACTATTATCTTCATCTCCCACAAGCTAAAGGAGATCAAGCAGATCACCGACCGCATGACCATTATGCGGGGCGGCAAATCCATGGGGGTTTTTAACACCGCCGATGTTTCGGAGCAGGATATCTCCCGCCTGATGGTGGGCCGTGACGTGGTGCTGAAGGTGGAAAAGGAAAAGGCCCAGCCCACGGACACCGTCCTGCGGGTGGAGGACATCCACTACGAAAACGAGTACGGCAAGAAGATGCTCAACGGGGTCTCCTTCACCGTCCGCCGTGGGGAGATCCTGGGCATTGCCGGGGTGGAGGGCAACGGCCAGCGGGAGCTGGTGAGCATGCTCTTTGACATGGTCCCCCCGGACGCCGGGACCATCACTGTGGAGGGCCAGACCGTCACCGGGGCGGGCCAGCGGAGGATCCGGGACATGGGGGTCTCCCACATCCCCGAGGACCGGATGACCTACGGCGCGGCGGGCACCGCCTCCATTGAGGAGAACCTGATCTCTGACCGGTTTGAAAAGCCCGCCTTCCACAAGGGGGTCCTCTTTGACATGGAGGCCATCCACCGGGAGAGCGACCAGCTGATCCGGGACTACCTGATCCTTTGCCGCAGCGGCAAGCAGCAGGTGAAGATGCTCTCCGGCGGCAACATCCAGAAGGTGGTGGTGGCCCGGGAGTTCTCCTGCGGGCCCAAGCTGATCATCGCTGACCAGCCCACCCGGGGCATCGACGTGGGCGCCACCGAGTTCATCCGCCGGAAGCTGGTGGAGCTGAGCCGGGAGGGGGCCGCCGTGCTGCTGGTCTCCGCCGACCTGAACGAGGTAATGGAGCTTTCCGACAGCCTGATGGTGTTCTGCGGCGGCGAGATCGCGGCCTACTTTGAAGACACCTCTGCCCTGACTGACGAGGAGATGGGCGAGTATATGCTCGGCCTGAAGCGCCAGTCCCCGGAGGAGATAAGGAGGGCTTTCCATGAATAAAAACATGAAGTTCGAGATCGTCCGGGGGGCAGCCTCTGTTCTGCTGGCCCTGGCGGTGGCAATGATCTTTATCTTCATCATCAGCGACACCCCCTTCGAGGCCCTGTATTACCTGATCATCGGGCCCTTTACCAAGGTCCGGTACCTGTGGCTGATCCTGGAGCGGATGATCCCCATTATCTTCACCGGCCTGGGGGTCTGCGTCATGTTCCAGGCCAACCAGTTCAACCTGGCGGGAGAGGGCACCCTTTTCTTCGGCGGTCTGGTGGCGGCGGCCGTTGCCATCTACCTCCCCATGCCCCCGGTGCTGCACATCATTGCCGCCATTGTCATCGCCTCGGTGGTGGCGGCGGCGGCCATGCTGATCCCGGCCCTGCTGAAAACCAGGCTGGGGGCCAGCGAAATGGTCTCCTCCCTGATGCTCAACTACATCCTGCTGCAGCTGGGGGTCTACATCCTGAACTGGCACATGGCGGACCGCACCCAGGGCGCCACCATGTCCCACCAGTTCCTGGACACCGCCCGCATCCCCGCCCTGGTCCAGCGGACCAACCTCAGCTGGGGCATTGTCGTCGCCCTGGTGATGACGGTGCTGGTCTACCTGTTTATGTACCGCACCAAGTGGGGCTACGCCATCCGCATGGTGGGCCAGAACCAGAGCTTCGCCAAGTACTCCGGCATCAAGGTGGCCGCCACTGTCGTTCTCTGCCAGGTGATCGGCGGGCTGCTCTCCGGCATGGGGGGCGCCGTGGAGATCCTGGGGTACTTTGACCGCTTTAAGTGGCGGCAGCTGCCCGGGTATGGCTGGGACGGTGTCACCATTGCCATCCTTGCCAAAAACAACCCCCTCTTTATCCCCCTGGCAGCCTTCTTCATGTCCTACCTGAAGCAGGGCTGCAACCTGATGCAGCTGAACACCGACGTCCCCGCCGAGATGCTCAGCATTATCCAGGCGGTGATCTTCCTGTTCTTTGCCGCCGAGCAGTTCCTGAGCAAGTACCGCCAGAGGCTGGTGGTCAAGGGCGCCAAGGAGGAGCTGGCGGAGCAGAAAGCCGCCGGTGCGCAGAAAGGAGCTGAGGCGTAATGAAAATGCTGACCGATATTTTTGGCATTATTTTTACCGAAGCCTTTGCCTTTTCCATCTTCCGCATCACCACCCCCATCCTCTTTGCCGCCCTGGCGGCGGTGGTGGCCGACCGGGCCGGTGTCACCAACATCGGTCTGGAGGGAATCATGATGATCTCCGCCCTGACAGGGGTCATCTTCTCCGCCTGGACCCAAAGCGCCTGGATCGGCCTTTTGTGCGCCATCCTCCTTGGAATGGCTACCGCCCTGATGATCGGCTTCTTTGCCCTGAAGCTTAAGACCGACATCATCCTGGCCGGTATCGCGGTGAACATGCTGGGCAGCGGCGGCACGGTGTTCTTTATGTACCTGGCCTCCGGCGACCGGGGATATTCCGCCAACCTGGCCAGCAAGGTGATGCCCACCGTCAACATCCCCGGCCTGCAAAGCATCCCCGTGCTGGGGGGAATCCTCTCCGGCCACAACATCCTCACCTACCTGGCCTTTGCCGCGGTGCTGCTGGTGTGGGTGCTGCTGTACAAGACCCCCATGGGCCTCCAGATCCGGGCGGTGGGCGAAAGCCCCAACGCCGCCGACTCTGTGGGCGTCAGCGTCAACCGCATCAAGTACATCGCCCTGGGCATCTCCGGTGCTCTGGCGGGTCTGGGCGGCGCCTTTATGTCCATGGGCTACATGTCCAGCTTTAACACCGGCATGACCGCCGGACGGGGCTTTATCGCCCTGGCTGCCGAGGCCATGGGCCGCGGGGAGCCCATCGGGACCATGCTCACCTCCCTGCTCTTTGGCTTTGCCGATGCCCTGGCAAACAACATGCAGAGCCTGGGCCTGCCCCAGGAGCTGGTGGCAATGACCCCCTATGTCTTTACCATTGTGGGCCTGGCTGCCTACGCCGCCAGCACCCTGAAGAAGAACCGGAAGAAGCTGGAGTGATCCCTCTCCCCTGCCCTTCCCCTGCAATTCCGGGCCCGTCCTCCCTGTGCTGGGCGGGCCCTTGCCTTTGAAAGGAGAACCCCCATGGACTTTGAAAAGAAGATCGCCCCCTTTTTCTGGGTGGAGCATGACTCCAGCGTCTCGGTCTGCCTCACAGTGGGAGAATACCTCCAGGAGGTATTTGACACCCGGGCCGGGGAGGGCTTTGAGGGCAGCGGCTACGACTGGGAAAGTCTGGCCCGGGTCTTTCTTGCCCAACAGTGTCCCCATCTGGAGTCGGAGATCGGCTTTGACCCGGAAGGAAGTATGTTCTGCGCCTACTCCAAAAACCGGGAGGCCCTGAAGGAGTTCATCCTCCTTTTTAAGGCCGCCTGCGAGGACCGGGCGCTGATCCTGGACCTGTTCCGGCAGGCCGAGCTGGACTGACCGAAAGAAAGGAAGTGCCCCTATGACAAAGCCCATTCCCGTCATCCTGGACGGCGACCCCGGCCACGATGACGCCATCGCCTGGGTGCTGGCTAAGGCGAGCCCCTGCCTGGATATCCGGGCGGTGACCTCGGTGTGCGGCAACCAGACCATCGAAAAGACCACCTACAACGCCCGGCGGATCATGGCCCTGATCGGGCTGGATGTGCCGGTAGCTAAGGGGGACCCCCGTCCCCTTCTGGCCGAGCCCATTATCGCCCCGGTGGTCCACGGCCAGTCCGGCCTGGACGGTCCTCCCCTGCCGGAGCCTGCCGGGGAGCTGAGCCCCCTTTCCGCCGTGGAGCTGATGGCCCAGATCATCGCTGACAGCGAGGAGCCTGTGACCATTGTCCCCACCGGTCCCCTGACCAACGTGGCAAAGCTGCTGCTGGCCCACCCGGACCTGAAGCCCAAGATCGCCCATATCTCCCTGATGGGGGGCGGCGTTAAAATGGGCAACTGGACCCCTGCCGCCGAATTCAACATACTGGTGGACCCCCACGCCGCCCGGCTGGTGTTCCGCTCCGGCATCCCCATTACCATGGCGGGGCTGGATGTCACCGAAAAGGCGCTGGTCTGCCCCGATGACTTCCGGCGTATCCGGGAGGTGGGCAACCCGGTGGCGGTGACGGTGGCAGACTGGCTGGAGTTCTTCTACCAGTTCCACAAGACCATGGATTACCCCGGCGCCCCCATCCACGATGCGGTGGCGGTGGCAGCCCTGGTGAAGCCGGAGATCCTCACCAAGCGGGAGATGTACGTGGACGTGGAGACCGGCGGCGACTACTGCGCAGGCTGCACCGTGGGGGACTGGTACGGCACCGGCGGCCACAAGCCCAACGCCACCGTCCTTTTGGACATTGACCGGGAGGCCTTTGTGGACCTTTTGGTGGAGGCGGTAAAGACCTATGGGGAGGTACGATAACATGAGCGAAAAAAGGATCCCGGTGATCATCGACTGTGACCCTGGCTGCGACGACACCGCCGCCCTGCTGCTGGCCTTCCGGTGCCCGGAGCTGGACGTCCGGGGGATCACCACCGTATCCGGCAATGTGCCCCTGGATAAGACCACCTACAATGCCCTGCGGGTGGCGGAGGCCATTGGCACCGATGTCCGTGTCTGCCCCGGGGCGGACCGTCCCATGTTCCGGGAGGCGGTCTACGCCCCCCATGTCCACGGGGAGGACGGACTGCTGGGCATCCCCCTCCCTGCCCCCAAAAGGAAGGCCTCCTTCTACAAGGCCTGGGACTTTATCTACGAGGAAGCGGCGGCCCAGGAGGGAGAGCTGGAGATCATCGCCGTGGGGCCCCTGACCAACCTGGCCATCGCCCTGGCGGCCCACAACGACCTGGCGGGGATGATCAAGCGCATTGTCATCATGGGGGGCGCCGCCCAGGGGGGAAACGTCACCCCCTGCGCCGAGTTTAACATCTATGTGGACCCGGAGGCCGCCGGCATGGTGATGAAGTCGGGCATCCCCCTTTGCGTCTGCGGTCTGGATGTGACATTAAAGGCCTATTTGACAGCGGCGGAGATCGGGGAGATCAAGGCCCTGGGCACCCCCCAGGCGGAGCTCTTTGCGGCGGTGACCGAGCAGAACTGCGAAAAGGTCTTTTGTCCCCAGGGCGCTCCCCTTCACGACCCGGCGGCGGTGCTTTTTGCCGCGGACAGCAGCTATTTCACCGTTCAGCGGTGCTGGATGGGGGTGGAGACCACCGGCACCATCACCCGGGGAAAGACGGTGACCGACTGCTGGTCCGACGCCCAGAAGGACCCCAATGTGGAGCTGGTGCTGGATGTGGACCGGGAACGGTTTGCCAAGACGGTGAAGCGGCTCATGGAACGGTACTGATCCCCCTCCCCGGGGGACTGGGGGGGCATTTGTAAACATTTCGGGAATATCTTCTGTTTTCTCCCCCGGGCTCTTGTTTTCTTCCCCGAAATGGGTTACAATAAAGGCACCGGCGGCGGGGGCTGTCCCTCCCCCCGGAAAAACGAGGAAACGGGGGTCAGACAATGGCTTCGCATGAACCGACCATCTCCTTCTCCATCGCAGAGGATCGGGAAAAGGAAGTAAAGAAAATCCTCACCACGGTGTATGAAGCCCTGCGTCAGAAGGGTTATAACCCCATCAACCAGATCGTAGGGTATATCCTCTCTGAGGACCCCACCTACATCACCACCTACAACAACGCCCGCAGCCTGATCCGGCACATCGACCGGGACGAGCTGCTGCAAATGCTCCTGAAGTCCTATCTCCACGTTCAATAAGAAGCGCCTGAAAAGGCCCGCGCCGCTCTTTTCGGGCGGCGCTTTTCTTACAACACGGGTCAGGAGGTTTTATTTATGGGACTGTTTGACCGCTTTGGAAAAGGGTGGCCGGGAAAGGAGCCGAAGCTGCCGCCCCCGCCGCCGGTGGAGGAAAACACCGCCGCCAAGCTCCTTTTTACCCGGCGGGAAATCCCCCCGGAGGAGGAGGCTGTCTTCAAGCAGTCGGACCAGCGGCTGATGATCATTGGAGGATGACACATGACAGAACCAAACCGATGCACCTGGTGCAACCTGGAAAATCCCCTTTCTGTACACTACCACGACCAGGAGTGGGGCGTCCCCTGCCACGACGACCGTCGGCTCTTTGAGCTGCTGGTGCTGGAAAGCTTTCAGGCGGGGCTCTCCTGGGAGACCATCCTCAACAAGCGGGAGGCCTTCCGCAGGGCCTTTGACGGGTTCGACCCGGAGAAGGTACAGGGGTATGGCCCGGAGAAAACAGCGGCCCTGATGGCCGACCCCGGCATTGTCCGGAACCGGAAAAAGATCGAGGCCGCTATTGGGAATGCCGGGCGGTTTCTCGCCATTGCCGGGGAGTGGGGGTCCTTTGACCAATATCTGTGGCATTTTACCCGGGGAGAAACCATTTATGACACCAGCATCCCTCCCCTTCCCCTTTCCCGGGAGATCGCCCGGGACCTGAAGGGCCGCGGGATGAAATTCCTGGGGGAGACCACCGTCCACGCCTTTTTACAGGCAGCGGGGGTCATCTGCGCCCACGGGGAGGAATGCTATCTGGGGAGGGCTGCAAGGTGAAAAATGCGTGCAGCCCCTCTCCTTCTACCTTCTCCGCCTGGGGGTGATCCTCTGCTGCGGGGCCAGGGCGGGCTCTCCTTCCGGTAGCTGGCCCGGGGGAACGAAAGGGGCGGGAGGCGGGGGCTTTTCCCCCGCCCCGGAAAAAAAACTGGTCTTTTCCGCCCCGGTGTGCTATAATAAGCCCAGACAAACAAAAGCCCCGGCCCGCCGGGGGTAAATTGCCGGGCTACCGGCAGAGGGAGGACTTTACCATGAAAATGATCCTGGCCATTGTGTCCAATGACGATAGCTCCAACGTGTCCCGGCAGCTGACCCGGGAGCGGTATTCGGTGACCCGCCTGGCTACCACCGGCGGCTTCCTGATGTCGGGGAACACCACCCTGCTTATCGGCGTGGAGGACGAGAAGGTGGACAACGTGATCGAGATCATCTCCAGCAATTCCCGCAAGCGCACCAAGATGGTCCCCTCCACCGCCTCCTTCAGCGCAGGGATGTACGCCGGTATGCCGGTGCAGGTCACCGTGGGGGGCGCCACCATCTTTGTGATGAATGTAGAGCGGTTCGAGAAGGTTTGATGAACAGGGAAAAACGCCTGCCCCCCCTGCCCCGCCCCCTGGACGAAATGGCCCGGGAGGGCCGCCTGCCCCACAGCATCTGCCTGGAGGGCGAGCCGGGAAGCGGCCGCACCGCCCTGGCTATGGCCCTGGCGGGGGCGGTCCTCTGCGAGCGCTCCCAGGGGGAGATGTGCGGGGAGTGCCTCTCCTGCCGCAAGGTGCTGGCGGGGGCCCACAGCGACGTGATCCTGGTCAACGGCCGCGAGGAGCCGGAGCGCTTTAAGGTGGAGCCCCTGCGGGAGCTGCGGGCCAGCGCCTACGTGGGCCCCAGCGAGGGCCGGGCCAAGGTGTTTATCCTGGCGGAGGCCCAGCTCCTTTTGCGGGACGCCCAAAGCATCCTGCTGAAGGTGATCGAGGAACCCCCGGAGGACACCTGCTTTATTCTGACCTGTGACAACAAGTTCCGCCTGCTGCCCACCATCCTGTCCCGGGTGACCACCGTCCCCCTGCGCCCCCTGACGGTGGCGGACTGCGCCGCCCTCCTGGGGGAGCGGTACCCCAAAAAGGGGGCGGAGGAATGCCGTGAGGCCGCCCTGCTGGCGGCGGGAGCCCCCGGGGAGGGGGAGCGGATCCTGACCCACCCCCAAACGGCGAAGCGGGCCAGGGACGCCCGGTGCCTGATCGAGGCCCTGACCGCCAGGGACGCCTACAGGGCCATAGCGGCGGCGGTCCCCCATGAAAAGACCCGGCAGGAGTACACCCTGTTCCTGGAGGCCGCCCTGCGCCTGTCCATGCTGCCGGAGCTGCGGCAGGAGCTGGGGCTTTCCCCGGGGAGGGCCGCCCTGCTCCACCGGCGCTTCCAGGAGGCGGCGGAGCAGAACCGCATGTACGGCTACCTGCCCCTGCTGACCTCCCTGCTGTGCCGGATGACCAGGGAATAATCCGGGGACAAACGGGGAAATTTGATCAATAAAAACGGAGGTTTCCATGGCGGAAATAGTCGGTGTAAGATTTAAGGAAGTCGGAAAGATTTATTACTTTGACCCCTGCGGCAGGGAGTACGGCCTTGGCTGCCAGGTGATCGTGGAGACTGCCCGGGGGGTGGAATCGGGCATTGTTGCCATCCCCAACCGGGAGGTGGAGGACGAGACCATTGTAAAGCCCCTGAAAAAGGTGGTGCGCACCGCCAACAAGGACGACCTGCGGCGGATGGAGGAAAACCGCCAGAAGGAGAAGCGGGCCTACCGCATCTGTCAGGAGAAGATCGCCGCCAACAAGCTGGAGATGAAGCTGGTGGGGGTGGAATACGCCTTTGACAACACCAAGATCCTCTTTTACTTTACCGCCGATGGCCGTGTGGACTTCCGGGAGCTGGTGAAGGACCTGGCCTCGGTATTCCGCACCCGCATCGAGCTGCGGCAGATCGGGGTCCGGGACGAGGCCAAGATGCTAGGGGGCCTGGGCATCTGCGGGCGGCCCTTCTGCTGTTCCTCCTTTTTGGGGGAGTTCCAGCCGGTATCCATCAAGATGGCAAAGGAGCAGGGGCTCTCCCTGAACCCCACCAAGATCTCCGGCACCTGCGGCCGCCTGATGTGCTGCCTGAAGTACGAGCAGCCCGCCTATGAGGAGCTGCTGCGCACCACCCCCCGGGCGGGCGCTGTGGTGAACACCCCCGAGGGCCGGGGGGTGGTGCGGGAGGTCACCCTTCTCACCGGCCAGCTGAAGGTGGACCTCCAGGCCAGCGGCGAGGGGGTGCTGACCCCCTTCCACAAATCGGAGGTCCGGGTGATCCGGGACGGGAGCCGCCAGGGGGGCCGCCGGGAGGACCCGGAGGAGGAAAAGCAGAAAAATACCCCGGACTGAAAAAAACCAGTTGCATTTTTTCTGGTTTATGCTACAATTAGAAGCACAGGCCCCCAGATGGGCCGGACATTCAGGGAGGTGTTTCTACAATGGCATATGTGATCAACGACGAGTGCATCAGCTGCGGCAGCTGCGAGGGCGAGTGCCCCGTCAGCGCGATCTCCCAGGGCGACGCCCACTACGAGATCAACGCCGACACCTGCATTGACTGCGGGACCTGCGCCGGTATCTGCCCCACCGGTGCGATTCACGAGGGCTGAGGATTCCCAAAAGCCTGCTCAAAGCGCCGCCTTCTTCCCGGGAGGCGGCGCTTTTCTCTTGACATTTGCGCCCCAAGAATTTATACTTAAAGGGTATCAGGAAAAAAACGGCCTGTACCAGAGCCTTCCGGGAACGGGCCCCTCATACCGCGCCTTTGGGCGGCGGGAATGAGACGGGGCGGCAGAGGGCAGCCCCGATATGCGCAACGGGCGTTTTGCCGGTGTTCTGCCGGCATTAGTATCAGAAAGGAGAACGCAAAATGGCTATGTTCAAGAAGAACCGGAATCTGGGCGGCATCATCCAGGTGGGGGATAATGACGAGGATATCCTGGAAACCGGGGCTCCCCAGGACGATATGGTCACGCCGGAGGCTGTGCCTGTAAAAGAGGATGTATGGGATACCGACGACGACAAGGCCGCCAAGCGGGAGGTGCAGGAGCAGTCCACCGTCATTGGCAAGGCAGCCCTGATCACCGGGGACCTGACCGCCAAGGGGCCCATCACCGTGGCCGGGACCATCCAGGGGAACATCGAGTGTGAAAGCAAGGTGTGCATCCAGGGGGAGGTCATCGGCAACATCACCGCCAAGGGGCTGCTGGTCACCGGCGGCGGAAAGGTGCGGGGAAACATCGTCTCCACCACCGACCTGGTGCTCCAGGCGGGCTCCGCCGTGGAGGGGGACATGCAGGCCGCCGAGATGACCCTGGAGGGCTCCATCACCGGCAACCTCAGCTGCGCCGGGAACCTCAGTCTGGGGGCCAAGAGCGTGGTCACCGGGGATATCTCCACCAAGGACATCACCACCACCCTGGGCGCCCACATCAACGGCCGCGTAGAAATGAAATAACAGACCCTAAGACCCTACCCGCCGGCGGCCCGGTGGCCGCTGACGGACCCTACCCGCCGCTTCGCGGCTTAACGCTGTGCGGGGCTTGGCTTCTGCCTGGAGTCTTGGGCGGCAGAGGGCACGGCGATATAGCCTCCCTTTTTCGGGCTGGGGAGCGGGACGGGGTAATTTTTCCGGGGGACCGGATCACAACAAAGAAACCTTAGGTAGCGGCAGGATCGCCTTTGCTGGCGTCCGCCGCTTCTTTTTGAAAGGAGAGACAGACATGGAGCTTGTCAAGCGCCTAGCCGCGGAGCTTTCCCTGGGGGAAAAGCAGGTGGAGGCGGTGGTGGCCCTCATCGACCAGGGGAACACCATCCCCTTTATTGCCCGGTACCGCAAGGAGGCCACCGGCAGCATGGAGGACACCGTCCTGCGGGAGCTGGACGACAGGCTGCGGTACCTGCGCAGCCTGGAGAAGCGCAAGGAGGAGGTGCTCTCCTCCATAGAGGAGCAGGGAAAGCTGACGCCGGAGCTTGGCGAGGCCATTGCCGCCGCCCAGACCCTGGCGGTGGTGGAGGACCTCTACCGCCCCTACAAGCAGAAGCGCCGCACCCGTGCCAGCATCGCCCGGGAGCGGGGGCTGGAGCCCCTGGCAGCGGCGATCCGGGCCCAGGACACCCTGGCAGACCCCCTGGTCATGGCCAGGGCCTATGTGGACGGGGAGAAGGGTGTGGACACCCCCGAGGCCGCTTTACAGGGGGCCCAGGATATTATTGCCGAGGACCTTTCTGACGACGCGGACCTGCGGGGGGAGCTGCGGCGGCTGATCCAGCGGGAGGGGCTGATCGTGGCTGCCGCCGCCGGTCCCAACAAGGAGGATTCCGGCACCTACGCCATGTACGCCGATTTTTCCGAGGCGGTGAGCCGCATCGCCCCCCACCGGGTGCTGGCCATCAACCGCGGGGTAAAGGAGGGGGCCCTCCGGGCCGGTCTGGAGCTGGACGAGGAGAAGGCCGCCGGGCTGATCTGCCGCAGGGTGGTCACCGCCAAAAACCCCTGCGCCAGGGCGGTGGAGGCCGCTGCCCGGGACAGCTGGAAGCGCCTCATTGCCCCCTCCATGGAAAACGAGACCTTTTCCTCCCTGTTCGAAACCGCCAGCGAGCAGGCCATCAAGGTGTTCGGGGAGAACCTGCACCACCTGCTGATGCAGCCCCCGGTGAAGGACCGGGTGGTGCTGGGGCTGGACCCCGGCTACCGCAACGGCTGCAAGCTGGCGGTGGTAGATGGCAGCGGCAAGGTGCTGGACACCGCCGTGATCTACCCCACCCAGCCCTACAACCGGGTTGCGGAGGCCAAAAGGAAGCTCACTGACCTGATCAGGAGCCACCAGGTGACGGTGATCTCCATCGGCAACGGCACCGCCAGCCGTGAATCAGAGCAGCTGGTGGCGGAGCTGATCCGGGAGCTGGGGCCGGACTGGCAGCCCGCTGTCTCCTACCTGGTGGTCAGCGAGGCCGGGGCCTCGGTATACTCCGCCAGCAAGCTGGCAAGCGAGGAATTCCCCCAGTTTGACGTAAACCTGCGCAGCGCCGTTTCCATTGCCCGGCGGCTCCAGGACCCCCTGGCGGAGCTGGTCAAGATCGACCCCAAGGCCATCGGCATTGGGCAGTACCAGCACGACATGCCTCCGGCCCGGCTGGAAAGCGCCCTGGGGGGCGTGGTGGAAAACTGCGTCAACTGGGTGGGGGTAGACCTGAACACCGCCAGCAGCAGCCTGCTGGGGTACGTGGCGGGGATCAACGGGACCATCGCCAAAAACATCGTGGCCTACCGGGAGGAAAACGGCGCCTTTACCGCCCGCAGCCAGCTGCTGAAGGTGCCCAAGCTGGGCAAGAAAACCTATGAGCAGTGTGCCGGATTTCTGCGCATCCCCGGGGCGAAGAACCCCTTGGACGCTACCGCGGTCCACCCGGAAAGCTACGCCGCCGCCAAGGCCCTGCTGGAGGAATGCGGCCGCAGCCTAAGCGACGTGGGGACCCCCGCCCTCCGGGAGCTGGCCGCCCAGGCAGAGGCCAAGGGCCTGCCGGAGCTGGCCGCCCGCCTGGGGGTAGGAGAGCCCACCATCCGGGATATGATCGAGGAGCTGCTGAAGCCCGGCCGCGACCCCCGGGACCAGCTCCCCCCTCCCCTCCTGCGCACCGACGTCATGAGCCTTTCCGACCTGAAGCCGGAAATGGTCCTCACCGGCACCGTCCGGAACGTCCTGGACTTCGGCGCCTTCGTGGATATCGGCGTCCACGAGGATGGCCTGGTGCACATCAGCCAGCTTGCCGACAAATTTGTCAAGCACCCCAGCCAGGTGGTAAAGGTAGGCGACATCGTAACCGTAAAAGTCCTAGAAATAGACCCCCGCCGCAAACGCATCTCCCTGACCATGAAAGGCCTGAACCAAAAATAACCCCCCACCGCCGCCTACCACCCCCCTCACTCCCCCGGCCCGCAGGCCCTTAGCCGCGAAGCGGCTCCGATTTTCGCCGCAGCGAAAATCACCTTATCCGGCCAACGAGCCTCCGGCCGCCAAAGCCCGGACGCTAGTAATCGGCAGCACATTTTTATGGCGCCACCTAGCCCAGCCGCCTGGCGCTATCAGTAGGAAAATACAGGTAATAGATCAAGGTACTGCCCACAACGGACCTCCAAACCGTGTGTGAGATCAGGCGGCCCCGTGGGTCAACTGCCCAAGGCCGGAGCCTTTGGCCGCCACCCAAACCCCGGCCCGCAGGCCACTTGCCCGAAGGGCTCCGCTTTTTTCCGCAGAAAAAAGCACCTTATCCG
>JAAWEO010000241.1 GCA_022794295.1 Angelakisella sp.
ACCTTCTTTTTGGTTTCCTCCGGCTCGGATTCCTCCGGCTCCGGTGATACCGCGGCGCCCTCCGCCGATGTCCAGAAGGATATGCTCGCCAAAATGTCCGCCTTCTACCAGAAGAACGACGACACCGTGGGCTGGCTGAATGTCCCCGGCACCACCATTGACGAGGTGGTGGTACAGGCGCCGGACAACGACTACTACCTGCGCCGCAACAACATGAAGCAGAGCGATTTTAACGGCTGCTACTACGCCGACTACCGCACCAACCTGGGGGCCCGGAAGGATCTTTCCAAGAATGTGGTCATCTATGGTCACAGCATGGATGACAACCCGGACGGGGCCCGGTTCTCCCAGCTGAAGAAGTACCTGGATATTGAGTACTGCAAAAAGAACCCCTATCTGTACTTCTCCACCCCGGAGGCCGACCTCACCTGGCAGATCTTTGCCGTTTACTACACCGATATCAACTTTGACTACATCGACCCCAACCCCGACACCGCCAAATTCACCAACATGATCAGCGAGATGAAGCAGCGCAGCCAGTTCGTCTTTGACGTGGATGTCTCCGCCAGCGACACCATCCTGACCCTGTCCACCTGCACCTACAAGGAGACCACCAACCGCAGCAATTACCGCTATGTCGTCCAGGCCAAGCTGCTCCCCGCCGGTGCCAGCCTGACCACCCCGGTGAAGGTGGAGGTCAACCCCTCCCCCAAGTCTCCCTTCTAAACCGATCGAACCAACCAAGCCAGCGCGCCTCCAGGGGATCTCCCGGGGGCGCGCTTTGCTGCGCCAAAACGGCGCAGGAGGCCGCCCACCCTCACTGCCGGGGCCGCTTGACAATCTGCCGGAAAGGAGAAAAGGGACATCCAAAGGCGCAACCCTTATGTAATTTTAAGATTTTTCCGTCTCTTGTTTACAAACTGTTGATTCTTCCGCCCCTGCAAAGCTGGTATACTTAAATTATATATTTAAAGGAACTTCGGGAAGGAGGCTGGGGGATGAACCAGAAGCTGAAGGAAAAGGTTTTGGAGTCCCTTTCCTCTGTTTTGCCCATAACCGCCATTGTGCTGATTTTAAGCGTGACGGTGATCGCGGTGCCAATCGGGACCCTGCTGCTGTTTCTGGCAGGGGCGGTGCTGCTGATTTTGGGGATGGGGCTGTTCTCCCTGGGGGCGGATATGGCGATGATGCCCATGGGGGAGGCTCTGGGCGCGCGGCTGACCCGCACCCGGAACATCGCCCTGGTGGTGCTGGTTTTCTTTGCCATGGGCATGATCGTCACAGTAGCGGAGCCGGATCTTACCGTCCTGGCCCGCCAGGTGCCGGCCATCCCGGACAGCGTCCTGATCCTTACTGTGGCCGCCGGAGTGGGCTTCTTCCTGGTGCTGGCTATGCTCCGCCCTCTGTTTCAGGTGAAGCTGCGGCACCTTCTCCTTGGGTTTTATCTTGTGGTGTTTTTGGTGGCCTTATTCACCCCCAGGAGCTTTCGGGCGGTGGCCTTCGATTCTGGAGGCGTCACGACCGGACCCATCACCGTTCCCTTTATTATGGCCTTGGGGATCGGTATGGCCTCGACCCGCGGGGACAGCAGCTCCCAGGAGGACAGCTTCGGCATGGTGGCCCTTTCCAGCATAGGTCCCATTCTGACGGTGCTGATCCTGGGGATCTGCTACAATCCTTCCTCGGCGGAATACACAGCAGTGACCTCCCCGGCGGTGGATACCAGCATCGATCTGGCCCGGGCCTTTGCCCAGGGGGTGCCCCATTATGCCCAGGAGGTGTTCACTGCCATTCTGCCCATGGCGGTGGTGCTTCTCCTTCTCCAGCTCTGCACCCGTGCCTTCGGGCGCCGGAAGCTCCAGCGGATCGTTGTGGGACTGGGGTATACCTTTTTGGGCCTTATCCTGTTCCTCACCGGGGTGAATGTGGGCTTTATGCCTGCTGGGCATTTCCTGGGCTCCGCTCTGGCCGTTTCCCCTGCCCCCTGGACCCTGATCCTTTTGGGCGGGGTGATGGGGTGGTATATTGTGGCGGCAGAGCCCGCCGTCCATGTCCTCAACCGGCAGGTGGAGGAGGTCACCTCCGGATCCATCAGCCAGGGGGCCATGCAGCGAAGCCTTTCCCTGGGGGTGGCGGTGGCTCTGGGTCTTTCCATGGCCCGGATCCTGTGGGGCATCCCCCTCCTGTTTTTTGTCCTGCCGGGCTATGCAGTGGCCCTGGGGCTTACCGCTGTGACACCTCCCATCTTCACTGGCATTGCCTTTGACTCCGGCGGTGTAGCCAGCGGCCCCATGACCGCTACCTTCCTTCTCCCCTTTGCCATGGGGGCCTGCGAGGCCCTGGGCGGGGATATTCTGGCGGATGCCTTTGGTATTGTGGCCCTGGTGGCTATGACCCCCCTGGTCACCATCCAGCTGCTGGGACTGTGGTATCAGTTGAAGACCAAGGCTGGCGTCACTGTGGAGATCCCGGAGGCGCTGGACGACATTATCGAGTACGACCTTGTGGAGGTGTGATATGGAAGAGCTTGCAAGGCTGAAGCTCCTTGTGACCATTACCGACCGGCCCAAGGGAGAGACCGCCGCCAGGATCTGCGCCGGGCTGGGGGTTCAGTTCCATCTTGGGATCCTGGGAAAAGGCACCGCCTCCAGCGAGGTGCTGGATGTTCTGGGCCTGGGGGAGACAGACAAGGCGGTAATCCTGACCCTGGCCCCGGAACCGCTCCTCCCGGCGATCAAGGGGGATCTGGTGCGGATGCTGCGCCTGCGGCACCCGGGGAAGGGGATCCTGTTCACCCTGCCCCTGTCGGGGATCAGCCGGAGGGCGGCGGCCTGCCTGTCCCGGCCAGTGGAAGAAGCGGAAGGAGGAGAGACTCCCATGGAGGAAAATAAGGGCGGATACAAATACAGTTTGATTGTGGCCTCGGTAGAGCAGGGAAGCACAGACCAGGTGATGGAAGCGGCCCGGGCGGCAGGGGCCACCGGAGGGACCATCCTCCACGCCCGCCGGGCTGGGGTCCACGAGGCGGAAAAATTCTACGGCATCACTCTGCAAAAGGAGCGGGAGCTCCTGGCGATCCTGGCCCCCCGGGAGGGGAAGGCCGCCATTATGCAGGCCATCGCCCGCAGCGTCCCCCTGGAAGGGGAGCAGGGCGGGGTGGTGTTCTCCCTGCCAGTAGACAGCATTGAAGGCCTGTCTATGGACTAGCCCCCTACAGCCGGAATGGCTGTTTTCCAGCCCCTCCCACCCCCGAAACCCACAATTTTCAAAAAAAATCAAAAAACCCGAAAAAAGGTGTTGACAAGGGAAGGAGGATGTGGTATTATAACTAAGCTGTCCCGCGGGGCAAGGCCAGGCGGGAGAAAAA
>JAAWEO010000242.1 GCA_022794295.1 Angelakisella sp.
CTGAACCAGGACGGCATCAACGAGACCATCTACGGCGGCATCAAGAGCTGGACGGTGGGGGAGCTGCGGGAGTGGCTGATGGCCTATACCACCGGGGAGGAGGAGATCCGCCGGGTGAGCAAGGCCCTTACCGCCGAGATGGTGGCCGCCGTGGCCAAGCTGATGACCAACCTGGATCTGGTCTATGCCTCCAGCAAAATCCGGGTGCCCGCCCACTGCAACACCACCATCGGCCTGCGGGGCACCCTCTCTACCCGGCTACAGCCCAACCACACCACCGATAACGTGGAGGGGATCACCGCCTCCCTCTTTGAGGGGCTGAGCTACGGCTGCGGCGACGCCCTCATCGGCCTTAACCCCTCCGGGGACACGGTGGCCAGCCTAACCGAAATCCTCAAGCGGTTTGACGAGATCAAAAACCGGTTCGAGATCCCCACCCAAATCTGCGTGCTGGGGCATATCACCACCCAGCTGGAGGCGGTAAAGCGGGGGGCCCCGGCGGATATGATCTTCCAGTCCATCGCCGGAAGCCAGAAGGGCAACGAGGCCTTCGGCTTTACCACCGACCACATCCGGGAGGCAATGGCGCTGCTGCAAAAGCAGGGCACCGGCACCGGCCCCAACGTGATGTACTTTGAAACAGGCCAGGGCTCGGAGCTTTCCTCCGACGCCCACTACGGCGCCGACCAGGTGACGATGGAGGCCCGCTGCTACGGCTACGCCCGGGTGTTCAAGCCGTTTATGGTGAACACGGTGGTGGGGTTCATCGGCCCGGAGTACCTGTACGACAGCCGGCAGGTGATCCGGGCGGGGCTGGAGGACCACTTTATGGGCAAGCTAAGCGGCATCCCCATGGGGTGCGACTGCTGCTACACCAACCATATGCTGGCGGAGCAGAACGACATCGAAAACCTGGCCATGCTGCTGGGAGCCGCCGGGGCCAACTACATCTTAGGGGTGCCCACCAGCGACGACGTCATGCTTAACTACCAGACCAACGCCTACCACGACGCCGCCGCCATCCGGGAGATTTTGGGGCTGCGGCCTATCCGGGAGTTTGACCAGTGGCTGGAAAAAATGGGCCTGAGCGAAAACGGCAAACTCACCAGCCGGGCGGGGGATCCCACCATCTTCCTGGAGAAAGGGGGCAGAGGGTAGATGTTAGACGCCAAAGCAATCGACGCCATCGCCAGCGAGATCGTCGCCAGAATGCAGCGGGAGGGGGGGAGGCCCCCCGAGGGCCAAGCCGGCAGCACCCACAGCGGCGCCGTGGCGGCAGCGCCCCCCGGAGGCTCCCCCAAAGCCGGGACAGAGGGGGCGGGGGAGCTGGAGGACATCACCAGCGCCGCCTGCAAGGCGGTGCCCACCCTGAAAAGCCCGGCGGACTACGACGCCCTGATCCGGATGAAGGGCCGCACCAGCGCCCGGATCGGGGTGGGGCGGTGCGGGCCCCGGCTGCTGACCAAGACGCTGCTGACCCTCCGGGCGGACCACGCCCTGGCCCGGGACGCGGTGTTCACCGATGTGGACCCGGAGTTCCTGCGGAGGAACGACCTTTTTTCGGTGCAGACCAAATGCCCTGACAAGAACACCCATATCACCCGGCCGGACCTGGGGCGGCAGCTTTCCGACGAGGCGGTACAGATCATCCGGGAGAAATGCCAGAAGAATCCCGACGTGCAGATCATTGTCTCGGACGGGCTTTCCTCCAAGGCTATTGAGGCCAATGTCCAAAACGCCCTGCCCGCCATTGTGGAGGGGCTCCAAAGCCGCGGAATTACTGTGGGAACGCCCTTTTTCATCCGGTTTGGCCGGGTGGCGGCAGAGGACGCGGTGGCGGAGCTTTTGGGGGCCAAGGTGGTGTGCATCCTCATTGGGGAGCGCCCGGGCCTGGGCACTGCCGAGAGCATGAGCGCCTACCTTTGCTACGACGCCAAGGTAGGCCAGCCGGAGGCCCGGCGCACCGTGGTGAGTAACATCCACAGGGGGGGCATCTCCTCGGTGGAGGCGGGGGCCTACATTGCGGAGCTGATCCAGAAGATCCTTGCCGCCAGGGCCAGCGGCGTTGAGCTGAAGCAATAGGGAGGGATGGAAGAATGATTGGCGACGCACTGCGAACAACGGTCCTCAGCCTGCGGATCATCCCCAACCCGGAGCCGCTTCTTCTGCGCTCCCTGGAGGTGCCAGAGGGACACCGGAGCCTGGGGCTTATTACCACCGACTGCGACGATGTTTCCTATGCGGCCCTGGACGAGGCCACCAAGAAGGCGGAGGTTTCGGTGGCTTATGCCCGGAGCATGTACGCCGGGAGCGGGAACGCCTCGACGCGGCTGGCGGGGGAGTTTATTGGGATCCTTTCGGCGCCGGGGCCGGCCCAGGTCCGGAGCGGCCTGGAGGCGGCGGTGGACTTTATTGAGAACCAGGCCTCATTTTACAGCGCGGACGAGGGGAACACCATACCTTACTTTGCCCACTGCATTGCCCAGACGGGGAGTTATCTTTCCAAGACGGCTCAGGTACCGGAGGGGACACCGATGGCTTATTTGATCGCACCGCCTATGGAGGCTATTGTGGGGTTGGATGAGGCTTTGAAGGCGGCCCGGGTGGAGCTGAAGGTATTTTACGGGCCGCCGACGGAGACGAACTTTGCCGGGGGGCTGCTGACGGGGAAGCAGTACGACTGCCGGATGGCCTGCGAGGCCTTTGCGCGGACGGTGCGAAGCATTGCGGCAGAGCCGCTGCGGTATTAAACCAGCACAAAGCAGCAATCATGCCAGGGAAAGTTTAGGGCCGCCCTTTTCAAAGGGCGGCAGGGTCCAGGGGCGGCGCCCCTGGTCGCCCGCTGCACTGTGCCCGCAGGCGCGTTTCGGAGCGCAACCGAGCGCAGCGAGGCTCTTAGCGCGGAGATCGGGCGAAACTCCCCAATATGAGGCAGCATCTTTCGATATAGGCCGCGGCTAAAAACCTGGCGCTATAGAAAAAATGGCAGAGCTATCCTTTCTTTTTTGCGTTTGTGCGAAGTGACAAGCCGCGGCCGGAACGAGACTAGCCGACACCCAGCCGCGGGGAGCGCCGGGCGCTGGCGGGTTTTGCTGCCTGGCCTTCAAGACAGGCCCGAAGGGCCGCTTCTTGAACGGGCGGCCTGGAGGAACTGGTTTTTCTGGGGGTTTAGACTTCTTTCTGGGGTTTGCCGGTTTGGTTTTGCAGCGCCGTTTTCTTTGACTGCCACGCACCGGTCTGACCCTTCGCATTCCTGTCTCGTTCTAAAGGCCATTTGTCTCGTTTCGCCTCCCCGGCGAGGGGTCACTTTCTGTTGCGACAGAAAGTAACCAAAGAGCGC
>JAAWEO010000243.1 GCA_022794295.1 Angelakisella sp.
ACTCAAAATGAACATTGAACTAATAACAAATTAGTAACAAAAATAGCGGCAACCCCCGAAAAATCAAGGGTTGCCGCCTTTTCTGTGCATATTATACCACGAAATGCGGCAAAACGCCAGCAGTTTCCCGGAAAAAATGTCAGTCCTCCTCCGCCCCGGCCTTAAAGTTGTAGATGGGACGGATCACCTGTTCCACCTCTACGGTCTCCCCGATATTGCCCAGAATATCCTCCATGGACTTATAGGCCATGGGGCACTCGTCCAGGGTGGACTTTCCCACCGATGTGGTGTAAACGCCATCCATCTCCTTTTTGAACTGGGAGACGGTAAAGCTCTGCTTTGCCTCGGAGCGGCTCATAAGGCGCCCCGCCCCGTGGGGGGCCGAGAAATTCCAGTCTTCATTTCCCTTTCCGGTACAGATCAGGCTCCCGTCCCGCATATTGATGGGGATCAGAAGCCTCTCCCCCGCCTTGGCGGAAACCGCCCCCTTGCGGAGAATCATGGCCTCGGTGTCGATGTAGTTGTGGATGGTGGTAAAGCTCTCCGCCTCGTGGAGCTTTAGCCCCCGGAGGATCTCGTCGGCCATGGCCCGGCGGGACAGCGCGGCAAACTGCTGAACGATGCCCATATCGTGAATGTACTGGTCAAACAGCTCCCCCTCCGCATAGGCCAGGAGATAAGGGACAGGGGTGCGCTTGGTGTTCTTCAGGGCCTTCAGCGCCTTCTGGATCTCCTTTTCCCTGCCCTCGGCCTTGAGCCGGGCCGCCAGTGCCTCCCGGTCGGCCTTGCTGTTCCCGTTAAGGCGCTGGTACGCCTCGTCCTGGTAATAGTTTGCCACCTCCAGCCCCAGGCGGCGGCTTCCGGAGTGGATGACCAGGTAAAGAGCCCCTTCCTCGTCCCGGTCCACCTCGATAAAATGGTTCCCGCCCCCCAGGGTCCCCAGGCTTTTTTCTGCCCGGGGAAGGTCGATGGCGTGGCGGCAGAACAGGGCCGAAAGGTCGATTTCTCCCAGATAGCGGTGGGGCTTTTCCCGGATGGCAAATCCGGACGGGATCTTTTGGTAAATAAGCTTATCCAGCTGCTGGAGCTGCAGATGCTTTTCCCGCAGCCGGACCGTTTCCATTCCGCAGCCAATATCCACCCCCACCAGGCTGGGGGTGACCTTCCCGGAGATGGTCATGGTGGTGCCCACCGTGCAGCCCTTTCCGGCATGGATATCCGGCATCATACGGATGCGGCTCCCCCGGGCGAACTCCTGGCTGCAAAGGGTGATCACCTGGGCGATGGAGGGCTGGTCTACCACATCGGTAAAGATCTTGGCACTGTTATATTTTCCGCTGACCTCCAGCACGTCAAAGCTCCCCTTTCCCTTGTTCAAAACGGCTGTATCCTGGGCTGCTGCTGTGTTGTTCACAGCAGGTTCATGCTTTTTCCCCTCTGTTGGATTATACTAGGATGTGTCCCCAAAGTCAAGGCGCCCAGTTTTTCCCCAAAGGGGAACGGGATCCCACGCCAGGCGTACCCTCGTACACCCAGCAGCTTCGACACCGCAGGCCCTCCATTTTGAGAGAAAAAGGGGCGCAGGGCCTTTTGGGACATGCTCCAAAACAGAAAACATTGATCAAGCGGGAGGGTATCTTTGTGAACCGAATCCTAAAACAGCGGGCCAAAAAGCTGTACCGGGAAACCTTTGGCCGTACCATTCTGGTTTACCTGCTGTACCTTTTTTATCTTCTTGTGACCACCATGCCTGCGGTCTTTCTTCAGGACTGGCTGACTGGCAGGGGCATTGGGGAATGGTGGAGCTTCCTTCTGGCGGCCTTACTCCAGATGACACTGCTCCTTCTGCTGGGCCCCCTGAACCTGGGGGTGACCCGGTACGTCTACCTTCTTCAGAAGGACCGCAGCCCCGGAGCCGGGGAAGCGTTCTACTATTTTACCGCTCCGGGACGGTATGGCAAAGGAATACTGGCAGGATTCCTCCAGGGGCTTCCCGGCTACCTGACCCTGGTGATCACCTCGATCATGGATGGCACCGGGTCTGATGTCATCGAGATCCTTCTGGTTTTCCTTCTCATTGCAGCGTACATCTTTTCCATCTACTGGGCCCTTCATATCTGTCTGCTGCCCTACATTCTGGTGGAGGATGAAGGGGCCCAGCTGGGCCATATCCGCCGGGAGTCCTTCCGGCTTATGTCCGGCAGCTGCGGGCGCTACTTTCTCCTGAATCTTTCCTTTATCGGGTGGTACCTCCTGATCATTGCTGTGGTCTTTGTTGGGCTTCTTGTGGTGATGGTCCCTGTTGTCTACCAGTCTATTCAGCTTGGGATGCCCGACCTGGATGCCCTTACACAGCCCTTCTCCTTCTGGACCGAAATTGCAGTTTATGTCCTTATGACCCTTTTGGCCCCCTATGTCAGCCTTACCAATGCAGGCTTTGGCGACGCCGCGCTCCAGGGCAAGGTGGAGGAGCTGGTCTGGCAGGGCCGGATGCCCTACGGCGGCTATCCCACTGCCGCCGGGCCCTGGCAGCAGCCTCCCTCCTATCCGCCCTATCCCCAAGGCGGTCCCCGCACCACCTCCTGGCAGGGCCAGCCGGGAACCCCGGCCTGGAACCAGCCCCCTCAGCCCGGTCCGGTCCCCCAGGGAAATCCCTACACCGCCGCCCAGCAGGAGGAGGTCTTTCAATACGAGCGGTACCGCCAGGGCCAGCCCATGGAGCCCAAAAGCTTTACCACCTACAGCACCACCGGCGACCCCCGAAGCTTTCTCCCCTGGCTCCAGATCGAACAAAGCAGCCTGTACAGCTTTTTAAAGCTGGAAAGCTGGATGCCCGGTATGATCGCCGCCGCCTGGCAGCAGGCCGCCCTGGGCCTTTCCGCCCAGTCCCCCGAAAACAGCGCGGCAGTCAAGCGGACCTTGGAGGAGACCCTTTCCGGAAACCGGTTCCGGGTCACGGTCATGATCAGCAGCGATCCCTCCTGCCCCGGCCTCCGCCAGGTGTGTATCCGCATCGACCTGAATCCACCGGCCTGATACAAGCAGCATGATACACAAGGGCCCCCAACCAAACGGCTGGGGGCCCTTGCTCTGTGCCTTCTCCCCCAACCGGCACCCCGGAAAAACGAGACATCCCGGAGCTGCCGCAGGAGGCTTTGGGGGCAGCCTTTTTGCAATACACAAAAAAGAAAACCGCTCAACCTTGTCGTTAAGCGGTTTTCCTCTGGTCTGAGTGAGGTGACTTGAACACCCGGCCTCTACCACCCCAAGGTAGCGCGCTACCAACTGCGCCACACCCAGAAACAGCTTAATTATAATAACATACTCTTTTGGAAAAT
>JAAWEO010000244.1 GCA_022794295.1 Angelakisella sp.
ACCAGGCGCTGTCCGCCCTGGACCCGGACCGGACTGATGTCCGGTGACAGAAAGGCTAGCCGGTACTGGGCGTTGGGCTTCGGGCATGGTGCTGCGCCGCCAGAATCCTCGCCCGCCCCCGTCCGTCAAAGGCAGAGGAATCGTCCCGCCCTGCACCCGTCCGGACTCCAGGCACCCACTATCCACCCCGCACACCGTTAAGGCGCGAAGCGCCGGGTAGGGCCTGCGGGTCCGGCAGCGGGCCCTGGCCCGCCAGACGGATTGTCCGAGTGTGAGGGATCGCTTCCCATACAGTCGCCTTTTTTACCAGACACAGCAGGTTAATGGGGATCCAGCTCATAATGAATACCCAGTACCATGCCATGGCCGGCAGCATCCGCCTAACCGGTTTCCCGTTGGCTATAACCGCCAGCAGCGCCCCCGCAAAGGTGGTCAGAAAGGATAGATTCACCGCAAAGAAAAGCTGACGGAAAAGATCGGTGCAGGGAAACAGCCCGTAGCTGACCCCGAAAAGATCAAAGAGAAGCCCGCCCCCCATGGCCGCCAGCCCCAGCACCTGGACCACCGGCAGAAGGAAAAACATCAGACTGTCAAGGCTCAGCCGGCTGCCCTGCCAGGCCCGCCTCAGCAGGAGAAGGGAGTATCGCTCCATGCACTGGACCATCCCGGTGGACCAGCGCTTGCGCTGCTTCCAGGACAGGGCAAAGGTAAGGGGCTGCTCGTCGAAGGTCACGGCCTCCGGCACCCAGTAGATCCGGTCCCCCCGCAGGGCGCAGAGGGCGGAAAACTCAATGTCCTCGGTGAGGGTAGCGGTCTTCCAGCCGCCCTGCCGCCGGAGAAGCTTCATGGAAACCATGAAACCGCTGCCGTTGACAATGGCGTTCAGCCTCAGCCCGGACCGGGCCTGGCTGTAGAAACGATTCACCATCCAGTAGTAGATGGAGTAGCACCCGGAGATCAGAGTGTCGGTGGGGTTTTTGCTGTCCCGGTACCCCTGGGCCACCCGGGCCCCTGCCTGCCAGGCGTCGTTCATCCGAAGGAGAAAATCCGGGTGGACCAGGTTGTCCGCATCAAAGACACAGATGGCGTCGTATGCCTTTCCCCACTGGAAGATACGCCCCAGGGCGAAGTCCAGTACCTCCCCCTTGGTGGAGGTGGGTACCGTGCATTCCAGCACCGCAGCGCCGGCACCGGCTGCGGCCAGGCCGGTGTTATCGGTGCAGTTGTTGGGGATGACAATGACGTCGTACAGCTCCCGGGGGTAGTTTTGGGCCATCAGGCTTTCCACCAGGGCTCCAATCACGGTCTCCTCGTTCCGGGCGGCAATGAGTACGGCAAACCGGGTCTTGGCTTCCCGGCGGGGATAGCTGCGGGATTTTTTCAGGGAGAAGAGGGCCACAATAAAAAAGTAGGCGGTGTAAACTGTCATGATCAGGCTGCAGGTCCAGACCAAAAAGGTGAGCAGCTGTGTAAGGGTGTCGGTCATGGAAAGGTCTCCTCTTGTATGGATTGGGCAGAAGCGGAACCGCTGCCCGGCGGCCCCGTTGTAAATACTAACGATCCGATCCCGCCAAAAACTACAAAAAGCGGGAACTTTTTCCCAGGGGGCTGAAAAATTTCTCCAAACAGGCTTTCCCTTCTCTTGTATTCCGGGGTGAAAAAAGGTACACTTTATACAGATGATTTTCAGCAGGAGAGGCCCCCTCCCTTTTTCTGGGGGAGAAAGAGGCCAAAAGAAATGGAGGAACCCCAGGTAATGGAGAAAGACAGACGCTTTGCGGTGCTGATTGATGCAGACAATGTTTCGGACAAGTATATCCGCCTGATTCTGGACGAGCTGAGCAACGACGGCACCATCACCTATAAAAGGATCTACGGGGACTGGACACGGCCAGCCCTGGGCTCCTGGAAGAATGTCCTTCTGGACTATTCCATCACCCCGATCCAGCAGTATGGGTATACCACGGGAAAAAATGCCACCGACTCCGCCATGATTATTGACGCCATGGATATCCTTTACACCGGCAATGTGGAGGGCTTCTGCATTGTCTCCAGCGACAGCGACTTTACCCGCCTGGCCAGCCGCCTGCGGGAGGCGGGGAAGTTTGTCATCGGCATGGGGGAGAAAAAGACCCCGGCCCCCTTTGTGGCCGCCTGCAACCGCTTTACCTACCTGGAGGTACTGGCCCAGCAGCCCGCCGAGGAGGCGGCACCCCTGGCCCCGGTGGCAGGGGAGGACCGGATGGCCCTGCCGGCCATAAAATCCGCCATAGAGGCCATTGCCGACGAAAGCTCCGACGACGAGGGCTGGGCCTCCATCAGCGACATTGGGAACATCCTGATCAAGCGGTTTCCGGATTTTGACGTGCGCAACTACGGCTTTAAAAAGCTGAGCCGTTTTCTGGACTCTCTGGCCCTTTTCGAGATGCGCACCATCAGCGGGCAGGATGGCTCCGCCAAGGCGGTGCTGGTCCGGGTCCTGCCGGAGCCCACGCCCCCGGCGCGGAAGGGCCGCCCGGCCAGGAGGAAGAAGTAAGCCATGGACCGGCGGAGGAAAACCGGCGCCATTGACCGCCTGGTCAGGTACATCCCCATCTGTATCACCGCTCTGCTGGCCCTCGCCTGTGTGCTGGGGGCCAGGCGGTATTCCCTGGACTCCTGGGAGGATCTTCTCAACTACACACCGCCCTCCCTTTTGGGGGCAGCGGTGCTGCTTCTGTGCGGGTACGCCTTAAAATCCCTGTCGGTGGTATTTCCCCTGTCCCTTCTATATGTAGCCGCAGGGGTAATGCTTCCCCTTTGGATGGCCTGGGGGGTCAACCTGCTGGGGCTTTTGGTATGTATCACGCTGCCCTACTGGGTGGGGAGGATCTCCGGGGGGGAACTGGCGGAAAGTCTTTTGCGGACTAACCGGAAGGCGGCCCGGGCGGCGGAGGTTGTCACAGAGAACCGGGTGTTTACGGCTTATCTTTTGCGTGTCGTGGGGATACTACCAGGGGACCTGGTGAGTATTTTGCTGGGGGCGATGGGGATAGAATACTGGGGGTATTTAATAGGGTCTTTGCTGGGGCTTTTACCGGGGATGCTGATTCAGACGGCGCTGGGGGGATATGCGGACAGGCCGGCGTCGCCTATATTTTGGGTATTATGTTTGGGGATGGTAGTGGTTTCGGGGGCCAGTGCGCTATGGTACGCGAAATATCGCCATGGGGGCTAGGCGGGCGAGGTTTCTGCCGGCGCAGCACCATGCCCAAAGCCCGGCGCCTAGTACCGGCTAGCCTTTCTGTCACCGGACATCAGTCCGGTCCGGGTCCAGGGCGGACAGCG
>JAAWEO010000303.1 GCA_022794295.1 Angelakisella sp.
GGCGACCAGGCGCTGTCCGCCCTGGACCCGGACCGGACTGATGTCCGGTGACAGAAAGGCTAGCCGGTACTGGGCGTTGGGCTTCGGGTATGGTGCTGCGCTGGCAGTAACCTCGCCCGCCCCAGTCCGTCAAAGGCAGGGGAATCGTCCCGCCTTGTGCTCATTCGGTCTCCAGGCACCCACCATCCCCTTCGCACACCGTTAAGCCGCGAAGCGGCGGGTAGGGTCCAGCGGCCATCAGGCCGCAGCTTTGATTTGCAATAGCAGAAGTATTGTGCTGACACCCAGCAGGATATGTCCGATCCCGGCGACACCGGATATTGCTGCATCCATGCCGGAGGAAAGGGGAAACGCCAGCACCTGAGTCACTCCCCGCACGGCAAGCATCACGTTGGTCAGGTTCAGGCCGATATGATAGACCGCCAGCACCCGCCTGGTTTTTGTGTTGGAAAAAGGATTGCTCTTTTCCAACAGAGAAAGCAGGAGAAAAAACACCATGCCCAGCAGAAAATAATGGGTGTGGACAACGGAAAGGGTGGTTGCTGCGGTAAAGCCGTTGAATTTGGTAAACTCCCGATAAAAGACCCCGCCAGCCATTGCAAAAACAGCGTATAACAAAGCCATGTTAAGATATCGTTTCATCATCGTTCTCCTTTTCGTTATTTTGTTTCATCGCACAATATCCAATGAGGACAGTCCACACATAGGCGCAGGTCTTGGGGATCATCAGCATGCCGATCAGGGGAATGGTGTCCGCCCACAGCACCACCGGGATATAGAATGCAAAGCTGAGAACAATGGTCAGCCACATCCAGCGGAACGGCTTATCCCTGCCATCCTTTGTGCTGCGGTAAAACAGTATGATCACCAAAAGCCCCAGCAGGGCAAAGGGGATGTTGCGGTAAATGCCCCAGGCGAAGGGTGCTTCGGCGCTGAGCCACTGGTTCTGGGGCATCATGCACAGGGCAATTCTTACCCCGGCCAGGCCATATACAGCCGCTGTCAGGCCATTTCGGACGCTGATCTGGTACCGCTTCCGCCAAACGTAATAGAGCAGCAGATAGAAAATGGTCATGGTGACCGAGGTGATCCACTTCCCCAAGCCCAGGGCAGCGGTGTAATTTTCCAGGCCGGTGGTGCACAGAGCAAGGGCCCGGGGAACCAGGTGAAACGAATCCCCCACCCCCAGCACCACTGCCATCCACCCGAACAAACGGTATTGGCGGTTTTCTTTGCTGCCCCGGATCATTAAGATCCCAATGGTAATGACAGAAACCAGATAGAGGGTATCAAACAGGGTCTCTACAATCGCTTGCATTGCTTTTTCTCCTTTATGTTTTATTTTGAGCTGTGGCACAATCCAACAAGAAGCCGGCTGTCAGCCGGTACGGAACACGGACATAAAAATCTTTGGCACAAGCCTCCTTTAAAATCCATTTTCATTTTGAACATTGTTCATTTTGCTGGATATAAAATTCCCACAATAGCGTGGGAATTTTAATAGAGGGTCCTGCGAATGATCTCCAGCAAGGCTGTGGGGTCATAGTCCTGCCTGAGCAAAGCGGACAGCATCAGCGAAAACAGGACGTCGGCAAATCTTTCCGCAGTAAACTGCCCCGTAAAGGCTCCGGCCCGAATCCTGGCGTCTCGCCTTAGAACAGAGTTTAACTCGTCCAGAATATGCTGCCAGGTCTGCTGCATCCTCTGCTTTCCGTCCGCCTTGTCCTCACCCATAAAGCCCAAAGAGTGCAGCGTAAAAAAACCGGGATACTGCCTGCTGCCCTGCTCCATCTGCCGGTACATCCAGGTAACGCAGGCCTGGGTATCCTGAAACACAGTGCCATTTTCCGGGCGGTGGAAAATCTCACCCCAAACACTTTCAACCGTGGCGCTCACCAACGCAGTCTTGGAGTCAAAATAGTTGTAAATAGATCCAACAGACACTCCACAAGCCGCCGCCACAGAACGGATATTGACCGCAGACCACCCTTGCTGCTGGATCAGCCTCCGGCTGGCCTTTAAAATATCCTCTTTCGACGTTACAACAGTATTCATCCCATCTCCCCCAATGTGAACAATGTTCAGTATAGCGGATTATTCTCCCTTTGTCAAGTGCCTTTCGGGCCCTACCCGGCGCTGCGCGGCGGCCTGATGGCCGCTGACAGACCCTACCCGGCGCTATGCGCCTTAACGGTGTGCGGGGTGGATAGTGGGTGCCTGGAGTCCGAATGAGCACAAGGCGAGGCGATTCCCCTGCCTTTGACAGACTGGGGAATCCGACGCACCTACCGGCGTAGGATAAAGAGCGGTAACAGACAGGGCGGCGGGATAGTCAATACTTATCGCCACCGCCCTTGTAGAATACTAAGGTCTTTCAAAATATTCCCGTTTGTCAAAGATGCTGTTAGAATCTTTAGGATAAGTATACAAGGGTTCTATGGGAAAACCAATACAGTCAAATAATCCTTGAAAAAATGCCTCCCGCTTTTTTCGGGCTTCATCAGAATCAGCGCACACGATTTTTCCATTTTCTTCATAATACCAATAATATTTGACCAGAACGAAATAGTACAATACATCTTTTCTTTCGGGAAATTCATAAACTTCTTCCACCGTATCCTGTTCTAAATAATAATGCCGATTTGGCAGCAATTCAAAATACCATAACCGTCCTTGCTCATTGCTCAAACGTCCTTCTTTCGAGCATGAAAGTCCTGCGCCCCATTCATACCATTTTTCGCCGCCACAAAAGAGAAGATGACTGCGTCCAATGTATTTTGTCAGACCTGCTCCACGCACCTTTGACTTTTTCATATATTTATCCAAGCGTTCAGTGATGACTTGTAAGTCCTGCGGCTTGCAAATAATCCCGTATTCATCTGCTTCAGCATATACATTTCTTTCATCTTCTCCGGGTCTTATTCGTAATTTCCAAAACACAGTGACACCTCCACATTTTTTTGCTCTTATTTACTTAAAAAAGTGTAGCATATCTTCACTTCGAAAACAATCCCTTTTCAAGATCCCCATCCCTGGCCCGCAGGCCACTTGCCCGAAGGGCCCCGCTTTTTTCCGCAGAAAAAAGCACCTTATCCGGCCAACGAGCCTCCGGCCGCGAAAGCCCGGACGCTGGTAAGCGGCAACACAAATCCAAGCCGCCAGCACACCCCAGCCGCCGTGCGGCATTTGCCGCGAAGCGGCTCCGCCGGAGGCACCAAAATCCCCCCCCGGAGGGTTAGGGGGCCCACGGGGGGACTAGTCCCCCCGTGAGGCGCGCCGCCC
>JAAWEO010000245.1 GCA_022794295.1 Angelakisella sp.
GTATTGCCAAATACAACTATCGCCTTCACCATCCCAAAGGAGAAATCCCCTTTGCTCTTGTTGACTTCCTTTAACGACGCTCTGTGGCCACTCCCGGTGTTTTCTCTGCCTTGCAGTTTCTTTTGGATTGTGTTATATTTTAAGAAATACCAAATCACCAAAAGTATCACAAAAGGAGCGTGGCACCATGGCGCTGAAGGCGGAGGACATCAAGCGAGTGAAGGGGGAAGGGTTTCTTCTTAACCGGGGGACCCAGTGCTTTAACGGGAGGATCATCACCGAAAACGGCACCCTTACTGCGCGGCAGCTGATAAGGGTGGGCGAGGCTGCGGAGAAATTCGGCTCGGGGACGGTTGCGTTTACTACCCGCATGACAGTGGAGGTTCCCGGCATCCCCTACGAGAAGATCCCTGCTTTCCAGAGCTTTTTGGCCGGGGAGGGGATGTCCACCGGCGGCACCGGCGCCAAGGTGCGCCCGGTGATCGTCTGCAAGGGGACCACCTGTGTCTTTGGTCTTTATGACACCCAGGGCCTGGCAAAGGAGCTCCACCGCCTTTATTATGAGGGCTACCGCTCTGTTTCCCTGCCGCACAAGTTCAAAATCGGGGTGGGAGGCTGCCCCAACAACTGCTGCAAGCCGGACCTTAACGACATTGGCATTGTGGGCCAGCAGGTCCCCCTCTATGATCCGGAAAAGTGCCGGGCCTGCAAGGTTTGCCAGGTGGTAAAGGCCTGTCCCATGGGTGCCGCTACCCTTCCGGAGGGGGAAAAGCTGGTCCTCTCCCGGGAGGCTTGCAATCACTGCGGCCGCTGCCGCGAAAGCTGCCCCTTTGGCGCCCTGGTGGGAGAAGAAACCCGGTACAAGGTGTACCTTGGGGGACGGTGGGGAAAGCAGGTGCGCATCGGCACTCCCCTCTCCTCCCTGTTTACCCGGGATGAGGTCATCTCCCTGGTGGAAAAGGCGATCCTTCTCTTTAAACGGGATGGCCTTCCCGGGGAGCGGTTCGGTTCTACGGTGGAACGCCTCGGTTTGGAGCGGGTGGAAGCCCTTCTCCTTTCCCGGGAGCTTTTGGATCAGAAAAAGGAGATCTTGGGGGAATGAACGACTACACCAAGCTTCAGAATGGCAGTGATGTCCGGGGGGTGGCCCTTCCCGGAGTCCCCGGGGAGCCGGTGACCCTGACCCCGGAGGCGGCCAGAAAAATTACCCGGGCCTTTACCCGTTGGCTGGGGGAGAAAAAGGGAAAGTCTCCGGCCGTCCTTACGATCGGGGTGGGGCGGGATTCCCGTCTTTCCGGGCCGGAGCTGGCCGGCAGGGCTGCGGAGGGCATCATTTTGGAGGGTGCCTGCTGCAAGGACTGCGGGATGGCGAGCACCCCTGCAATGTTTATGTCTACTGTGCTGCCCGGCTACCAGTGGGACGGGGCGGTGATGATCACCGCCAGTCATCTGCCCTGGAACCGGAACGGACTGAAATTCTTCACCCGGGAGGGCGGCTTGGAATCGGGGGATATCCGGGAGGTGCTGGCCCTTGCCCGAGAGCTTTCCCCAGAGGAAGGGCTATCTGGTGGAAAAGAAATGGTCAAGGCAGAAAAATCGGACCTGATGGCGGCCTACGCCGCCCATCTCCGCCAGGTGATCATAGATGGCATCGGGATAGGGAAGCAGCCCTTGTCAGGCTTCCGAATTGCGGTGGATGCCGGGAACGGGGCGGGGGGCTTTTTTGCCCGGGAGGTTTTAGAGCCCCTGGGGGCGGACACCTCCGCCAGCGTCTTTCTGGAGCCGGACGGGCACTTTCCCAACCACATTCCCAACCCGGAGGACAAGGGGGCTATTGCCTCCATTAAGAGGGCTGTGCTGGAGGGCGGGTGCGACCTGGGGATCCTGTTTGACACCGACGTGGACCGCGCCGGGGCGGTGGACCAAAACGGGGAGGAGCTTTGCCGGAACCGTCTCATTGGTCTTTTGGCCGCCATTGCCGCTCGGGAGGCCCCGGGGTCGGCGGTTGTCACTGACTCGGTGACCTCGGCGGAGTTGGGGGAATTCCTCACGAAAAAGCTGGGGCTGATTCACCGGCGATTTAAACGGGGGTATAAGAACGTTATCAACGAGGGGATCCGGCTGAACCGGGAGGGGACCCCCTGTCTGCTTGCCATCGAGACCAGCGGCCACGCCGCCATGAGGGAGAACTACTTTTTAGACGACGGAGCCTATGCGGCGGTAAAGATCATCATCCAGGCGGCGCGGCTGCGGGGAGAAGGGCGGACGCTGGGGGATCTTCTTTCGGACCTTGGGGAGCCGGTGGAGGCTGCGGAGTACCGGCTGCCCATTGGGGAGGAGGATTTCAGGGCATACGGGCAGAGGGTGCTGTTAGCGCTGGAGGAATATGCCCGGAAGCAGGCTGGATGGGAAGTAGCGCTGGACAACTGCGAAGGGGTTCGGGTATCGATACCCAAGGCGGAGGGGTGGTTTTTACTGCGGATGTCGCTGCATGATCCGCTGATGCCTTTAAATATAGAAAGCGGGAGGGCTGGGGGTGTGGCAGCGATTCTTGCGGAGCTGGAGCCATTTCTGGCGGCCTGGGCTCTTACCCGGCCCTGAAGGCCTTGACGGTGTGCGGGGTTTGGTGAGTGCCTGACGTCTGACGCACCTGCCGGCGCAGCACCATACCCGAAGCCCAACGCCCAGTACCGGGTAGCCTTTCTGTCACCGGACACAGTCCGGTCCGGGTCCAGGGCGGACAGCGCTTGGTCGCCCGCCGCACTGCGTCCGCAGGCGCGTTTCGGAGCGCAACCGAGCGTAGCGAGGCTCTTAGCGCGGAGATCGGGCGAAATTCCCCGGAATGAGGCAGCATCCTTCGACTAAGGCCGCGGCTAAAAACATGGCTCTATAGAAAGAATGGTAGAGCTATCCTTTCTTTTGAATCAAAATCGAAGTGACAAGCCGCGGCCGGTAACGAGACTGGCCGTTACCTACTCGCGGGGAGCGCCAGGCGCTTGCGATTTTGTCTGTCTGTCCTTCAAGACAGGCCCGCAGGGCCGCTTCTTGAACGGGCTGTCTTGCGATCCTAGGTATAGCGTTTGGGTTTGTGGTAGTGTCGTTTTCTTTGACTGCCACGCGCCAGTCCGCCCCTTCGCAGTCCTGTCTCGTTTTAAAGACCTATTGTCTCGTTTCGCCTCCCCGGCGGGGGGTCACTTTCTGTTGCGACAGAAAGTAACCAAAGAGCGCCCAGGGGTTAGGCGCGCGGACCTTCTGCGGAAG
>JAAWEO010000246.1 GCA_022794295.1 Angelakisella sp.
CGACCAGGCGCTGTCCGCCCTGGACCCGGACCGGACTGATGTCCGGTGACAGAAAGGCTACCCGGTACTGGGCGTTGGGCTTCGGGTATGGTACTGCGCAGGCAGAAACCTGGCCCGCCCCAGTCCGTCAAAGGCAGAGGAATCGTCCCGCCTTGTACTCATTCGGACTCCAGGCACCCACCATCCCTTTTGCACACCGTTAAGCCGCGAAGCGGCGGGTAGGGTCTGGAGCCGGCCTCCAGGCCGGGGTTGACAAAGGTCCGAAATCGTACTATAATGACCCATTGTGGTCTGAAATCATACAATAAAAGGAGCCCCGCCAATGCCTTATTTCCAAGGAGATGCCCTGCAGGAGTATAACCGCCTGTATAGAAAGTATGATAGTATCTTCCATGAACTGGCCCTCTCTGCTAGCCTCTCCAATAGCGCCTTTGCCATCCTGTATTATATCATGGAGGGAACAGAGGAAACCTGCTCCCAAAAAGAGCTTTGTAACCGCCTCTTTCTTTCGAAGCAAACCATCCATTCCTCGATTCGGAAACTCCGGGAAGAAGGCCTCCTGACCCTGGAGCCCGGAAAAGGCCGGGACCTGAAAATCCGCCTTACCCCGGCAGGACGCCGCCTGGGTGAGGAACGCCTCCTGCCCCTGATGGAATTGGAAAATGATGCCTTCCGGGATATGGGCCCCAAGGACAGCCGCCTCCTTTTGACCCTTACCGCCCGCTATCTTGCCATCTTTGAGAAGAAGGCAAACAGCTATATCCGAAAAAACAATAGCCCCTTTCTCCCCGAAGAAGGGAGGGAAAGGGAGAAAGGAATTTGAACAATGAACCATATCCAGCTTTCCGATCACTTTAACTATCCAAAGCTTCTGCGCTTTGTGGCGCCTTCTGTGATCATGATGATCTTTACCTCCATCTATGGGGTGGTGGATGGCTTTTTCGTCTCCAACTATGTGGGGAAGACCCCCTTTGCAGCCTTGAACCTGATCTACCCCTTCCTGATGCTGCTGGGTGCCCTGGGCTTTATGATGGGAACCGGCGGCACCGCCATTGTGGCCCGGAAGCTGGGGGAGGACCGGAAGAAGGAGGCCAATGCCGCCTTCTCTATGCTGGTGGAGGCCACCGTCATCGGCGGGGTGATCCTTACCGCAGGGGGATTTCTGGTGCTGCGGCCCATCGCCCGGTGGATGGGGGCGGAGGGCGCCATGCTGGAGGACTGTGTCCTGTATGGCGGCATCCTTTTGCTGAGCCTGACCGCCTTTATGCTCCAAAACCTGTTCCAAAGCTTTTTTGTCACCGCAGAGGAGCCTAAGCTGGGCCTGTGGGTGATGATCGCTGCCGGGGTCACCAATATGGTGCTGGATGCCCTGTTTATTGCGGTCTTTCAGTGGGGCCTGGCAGGGGCAGCCGCCGCCAGCGCCCTCAGCCAGGTGGTGGGAGGGGTGCTGCCCCTGGGGTACTTCCTCAGCGGGAAAAATCCGGTGCTCCGCCTGGAAAGGGCCAAACTGGATCGGGCAGTCCTGGGGGCCGCCTGCATCAACGGTTCTTCGGAGCTGATGACCAACATCTCCATGTCCCTGGTGAACATCCTTTACAACTTCCAGCTTATGAGCCTGGCCGGAGAGGACGGGGTGGCGGCCTACGGGGTCATTATGTATGTGAACTTTGTCTTTATCGCCATCTTCATTGGGTATTCCCTGGGGAGCGCCCCCATCATCAGCTACCACTACGGGGCCCAGAACCACCAGGAAATGAAGAATCTGTTCCGGAAAAGCGTCGTCCTGGTGACCATTACGGGGGCGGCCATGATCCTGATCTCGGAGCTGCTGGCCCGGCCCCTGACCGCCCTGTTTGTGGGGTATGACCAACAGCTTTTGGAGCTCACCTGCCGGGGCTTTATGATCTACGCCCTGTCCTTCCTTTGCACCGGGGCGAATATCTTTGGGTCGGCATTTTTTACCGCCCTGGGGGACGGGCTGGTCTCGGCCCTGATCTCCTTCCTGCGGACCCTGCTGTTCCAGATCGTGGCAGTGATGGCTCTGCCGGTGCTGCTGGGGGTGGACGGGATCTGGCTGGCTATTGTGGCGGCGGAGCTGGCAGCGATGCTGGTGACCGGTGTGTTCCTGGTTGCAAAGCGGAAAAAGTACCACTACATATAAAACATAAAAAAGACCGGGGGCCCGCGGGCTTCCGGCCTTTTTTGAGGTTTCGTCTGTCGTTTATTTTTCGGGGCGGGGCGCCACAAAGCAGTAATCGGCGGTGTGGTCCTCCATCCCCCGGAGGTCGTAGAAGGACCAGCAGGCCATCAGGCGCTCCATACTGGTGATGTAGTATCCATCCTGGTTGTGGTCGGTATCATCGGAGGGGTCGGCCAGGATGACCACATCATCCCAGAGGTTATCCGGGGTGCCCATATTGTCATAGCCGATGATCACCTGCCAATGGCCGCCCCGGTCCTGCCAGCCGATCATCACCGGAACCCCTTCGGCCAGGTACATTTGGATCATCCGTTCATCAATGGGGGAGCCCTTCAGATCCCGGCTGGTTTCCACCTGGAAGCCCCCGATCTTCTGAAAGGTCTCTGCCACCTGCTCCAGGCAGGTGCCGCTGTGAAGGGTGGAATGATCCGGCGCCAGGGCCCGGAGGGACTCCTCGTTCCAATCCCCTGCTTTGCCGAAATAGTTCAGCACCATCAGGATAGAGGCCTGTCCGCAGGTATCGTTAGAGGTTTGCTGGAAGGTCCGGAACTTAGGGAGGATGGTAAGGGTTTCGGTGGACTGCATCCCATAAAAATCCAGGACCGGATAATAGGGGGAACCGGGGTGATCCCCGGCGCGCTCCCGGGCTTTGACATCTTCATCCAGGACCAGGCTGGGGGAGATTTTCATACGGTCATTGGGGGCGGGGTTACCTGTTGGAGAGGGGGTGGGGGCAGTGGCGGGGGGGGCAGAGGATCTCCAGAGAAAGAGGCCGGCGAAGATCAGGGTGGTACAGAAAAAGAGGGCGGCAAGGTGTTTTGCGGTTAACAGGGTCATGGGGGGACCTCCTGGTTTTGAACATTTTTGATGGCTGTATGACAGCACCACTTTAGGATAACATGGTTTTCCAAATTGGTCAAGCGGCCTGGAGGCCGCATCCAGCCCCTACCCGGCGCAGCACCATACCCGGAGCCCAACGCCCAGTACCGGGTAGCCTTTCTGTCACCGGACATCAGTCCGGTCCGGGTCCAGGGCGGACAGCGCCTGGTC
>JAAWEO010000247.1 GCA_022794295.1 Angelakisella sp.
TGACCCACGGGGCCGCCTGATCTCACCCACGGGGCGGGGTCCATGGTGGGCAGTACCTTGATCTATTACCAGCGTGTTCCTACTGATGGCGCCAGGCGGTTGGGGTGTGCTGGCGGCTTGGATTTGTGCTCCCGCTTACCGGCGTCCGGGCTTTTGCGGCCGGAGGCTCGTTGGCCGGATAAGGTGCTTTTTTCTGCGGAAAAAAGCGGAGCCCTGCGGGCGAAAGCCGCTTCGCGGCAAATGGCCTGCGGGCCAGGTTGGAACGGCTTTGGTGTCTCCGGCGGGAGCCCTTCGGGCTAAGGCCTGCGGGCCAGGGGTATGCGGTGCTTGACAGGGCGGGTTAAGAACCTGTATTCACAACCGTCCAACGCAGTCAGGTCGGGTCTTTTTCCGACCTGCTGCGTTAAAAATCCTTGCAATACACCAAGTATTGACTGCGGATTTTTGCCTTGCAGGACGAAAAAATCCCTCGCCCTGCACGCATTGTCCGGTTATGAATACAGGTTCTAAATGCTGGGGGTGTGGTGACAAAAAAGAGGGGCGAATTTTGTGGATGTATACAAAAATCTATAATTATATATTTTTATCTTGAACCGGATAATTTTTTATGCTATCATAGAATAAAAAATTGAAGGTGATGGAGCATGACCAAAATTGAGACGAAGTATTCGGTCCGGGATGGGGGCCATTACAGTCCTGCTGTGGAGTGGAACGGGGCTCTTTATATCTCCGGGCAGCTTTCTATCGATCCGGAAACGGGGAAGGCGCCGGAGGGGATCCGGGCCCAGGCGCGGCAGGCGCTTCGAAATCTGGAGACGGTGCTTTCCGCCGCCGGGGCTTGCCGGGAGGACGTGGTGATGTGCCGGGTCTATCTCCCTGACGTGGCCTGGTGGGGGGAGCTGAACGAGGAATACGCCGCTTTTTTCGGCGCCCATAAGCCCGCACGGGTGGTGGTCCCCACTGGCCCTCTTTACGGCGGTTGCCTGGTGGAGATCGAGGCGGTGGCCCAGGTGAAACAGAAAGGAGCTCTTTCATGAAATATCCCGCATTGGACACCCCGGCCCTTCTGATCGACCGGGAGATCATGATGGATAACCTGCACATGATGCAGGACTACGCCGACCGGGAGGGGGTAGCCCTCCGGCCCCACACCAAGACCCACAAGTGCCCTGCCATTGCAAAGCTCCAGGAGGAGCTGGGGGCGAAGGGGATCACCGTAGCCAAGGTGGGGGAGGCCGAGGTCATGGCGGAGAACGGCCTTACCGACATCTTCATTGCCAATGAGGTGGTGGGGGAGAAAAAGCTCCTTCGCATCCGGGAGCTTTGCCGCCGGGGCGTGAAGATCTCCTTCGGGGTGGATACCCCCTGCCAGGTGGAGGCCGCCGAGGCGGTCTTTGCCGGGGAGGAAACCCCCGCCCGGGTCCTGATTGAAATCGAGGTAGGGGAGGAGCGGTCCGGTATCCTCCACGAGGACGCCTTCCTGGCCCTATTGCAGACGATCCGGGCCTGCCCCCACGTGGAATTTGCAGGCATCTTTTCCCACGAGGGCCACTGCTATAACGTCGAGACCCCCGAGGACTGCCATGAGAAGTTCATCACCAGCCAGGAGCGCACCCTGGCCTTTGCCCGGCTGGCCCGGGAACAGGGGATGGATCCCGAAAGGGTGAGCATCGGCTCCACCCCCTCCCTGATGTTCGGTTTTCACATTCTGCCTGGGGTCACCGAGATCCGGCCGGGGACCTATGTTCTGATGGACTCCTCCCAGGGCCATGCCATCGGCACCCTGGATCGGTGCGCCGCCACGGTCCTTTCCACCGTCATCAGCCGCCCCACCTCGGAACGGGTGATCACCGATGTAGGGGCCAAGGGCCTTACCGCCCAGACCCGTACCAAGGGCATCTGCGCCACCCCCGGCCTGGGCACCGTCAAGGGCTTTGACGGGGTCCACGTCTTTGATGTCTACGACGAGCACGCCATCTTCTACAACAGGGCCTTCCGGGAGGCAGTCCAGGTGGGGGACCGGGTGGAGATCATCCCTGTCCACATCTGCCCGGTCTGCAACCTGTACGAAAAGGCCTATGTGGTTTCCGGGGGCCAGGTGGTGGAGGAGCTGCCCATCCTCTGCCGGGGGAAGCTGCAATGAGGGCCCTGCGAGCCGCCCTGGTCCAAATGACGGTCCAGGAAAAAACAGAGGACAGCCTGGCCCGGGCAGAGGGATTCCTCCGGAAAGCTAAAGAGCAGGGGGCCCAGCTGGCCCTTCTGCCGGAGATGTTCTGCTGCCCCTACCAGACCAAAAACTTCCCCCTGTATGCCCAGCGGGAAGGGGGAGAGGTCTGGCAGGCCCTTTCCGGGATGGCAAAAAAGTATGACCTCCTTTTGGCCGCCGGGTCGGTGCCCGAGGTGGATGGGGAGAACCGGGTCTATAATACCGCCTACGTCTTTGACCGGGAGGGCCGGCAGATCGCCAAGCACCGGAAGCTCCACCTTTTTGATGTGGAGGTGGAGGGCGGGATCTCCTTCCGGGAATCGGATACCCTCACCCCGGGGAGCTCCGCCACCACCTTTGATACCCCCTGGGGGAAAATGGGCCTCTGTATCTGCTTCGACTTCCGCTTTCCGGAGCTGGTCCGTCTCATGGCCGACCAGGGAGCCCAGGTCATCCTGGTTCCCGCCGCCTTTAATATGACCACCGGCCCCGCCCACTGGGAGATCCTGTTCCGGACCCGCGCCATGGATAACCAGCTTTTCACCCTGGGAGCCGCCCCCGCCCGGGACCCCTCCAGCAGCTACACCTCCTACGGCAACTCCATCGTCGTCTCCCCCTGGGGCACCGTCCTGGCCCGCCTGGACGAAAAAGAAAACCTTCTGCTAACAGATCTAGACCTGGAGCTGGTAGAAAAAACCCGAAAAGAAATGCCCCTCCACCACGGCCGCAGACACGACATCTACCCCTAACCCCCCCAAGCCCCCCGCCCGCAGGCCAAAGCCACTCCGACCTGGCCCGCAGGCCATTAGCCCGAAGGGCTCCGATTTTCGCCGCAGCGAAAATCACCTTATCCGGCCAACGAGTCTCCGGCCGCTAACGCCCGGACGCTGGTAAGCGGCAGCACAAAACCAAGATGCCAGCACCCTCCAGCCGCCTGGTGCCATCAGTAGGAACACGCTGGTAATAGATCAAGGTACTGCCCACCATGGACCCCGCCCCGTGGGTGAGATCAGGCGGCCCTGTGGGTCAACCGCCCAAGGCCG
>JAAWEO010000248.1 GCA_022794295.1 Angelakisella sp.
GTCCGGGCTTTCGCGGCCGGAGGCTCGTTGGCCGGATAAGGTGATTTTCGCTGCGGCGAAAATCGGAGCCGCTTCGCGGCAAATGCCGCACGGCGGCAGTTTGGTACGGCTTTGGTGCCTCCGGCGGAGCCCTTCGGGCTATGGGTCTGTGGCGGGGTGGTGGGGATGGGGGTGGTTTTGTGGGGTTGAACCGGAGGGGGAGCTGTGGTAAAATGGGCAGGAGAAGAAGGGGGCGGGGTTGTCCCCGGAAGGAGTAGGACAGATGAAGCTGATTTCCTGGAATGTTAACGGCCTTCGGGCCTGTCTGGGGAAAGGTTTTTCCCAGTTTGTTCAAGGGGAGCTCCCCGACCTTTTGGCGCTTCAGGAGGTAAAGATGGAGGAGGGCCAGGCGGAGATCCCTCTGCCGCCGGGGTATTACCAGTACTGGAACAGTGCCGAGAAGAGGGGCTATTCCGGCACGGCGGTGTTTGCCCGCCGGGAGCCCCTTTCTGTGACCAGGGGCATGGGGCTCCAGCGCCATGACCGGGAGGGCCGTCTGCTGACCCTGGAGTATCCGGACTACTGGTTTGTGACCGTCTACACCCCCAACGCCCAGCAGGAGCTTGCCCGGCTGGATTACCGCATGGAGTGGGAGGAGGACTTCCGGGCCTACCTTTTGGGGCTGGATCAGACAAAGCCGGTGATCCTCTGCGGGGACATGAATGTGGCCCACCAGGAGATCGACCTGAAAAACCCCGGCCCCAACCGGAAAAATCCGGGCTTTACCCAGGAGGAGCGGGACAAGTTTACCGCCCTGCTGGAGGCGGGATTTGTGGACACCTTCCGCCACTTTTACCCGGAAAGGACCGGGGCTTATAGCTGGTGGAGCTATCGCTTCCGGGCCCGGGAGAAAAATGCAGGGTGGCGCATCGACTACTTTCTTGCCAGCCGCCGCCTGGTCCCCCGCTTGGAGGACAGCCTGATCTACAGCCAGGTCACCGGCAGCGACCACTGCCCGGTGGGGCTTCTGCTGAAGGACTAAACGGTTATCCCGGGGAAAGGAGAGGGCAGTTTATGGATCAATATTCCGCGCTCCGCCAGTACTTCGGCCACAGCGCCTTCCGGGGGGGCCAGGAGCCCCTGATCGACGGGATTCTGGCCGGCCGGGATGTTCTGGGGGTGATGCCCACCGGCGGCGGGAAGTCCCTTTGCTACCAGATCCCCGCCCTGCTTCTGCCGGGGCTTTCCCTGGTGATCTCTCCCTTGATCTCCCTGATGAAGGACCAGGTGGCCGCCCTGGAGCTCACCGGTATCCCCGCGGTCTGTCTGAACAGCGCCATGACCGGGGAGGAGTACCGGGCTGCCTGGGGGCGCATCCGGTCCGGGGAGTGCCGCCTGGTCTATATCGCCCCGGAGCGCCTGGACAACGAGGGCTTTCTGGCCTCCATCACCCAGCGGGAGATCTCCCTGGTGGCGGTGGACGAGGCCCACTGCATCTCCCAGTGGGGCCAGGATTTTCGCCCCAGCTACCGCAGGATCGCCGGCTTTGTGGAGGCCCTTCCCACCCGGCCGGTGGTGGCTGCCTTTACCGCCACCGCCACCAGCCGGGTCCGGGAGGACATCGCCGCCCAGCTGGGGCTGCGGGACCCGGTGAAGATCATCACCGGCTTTGACCGGCCCAACCTGTACTTTGATGTTCTGCGCCCCCGGGACAAGCTGGCCGCCCTTATCGCCCTGGTGGAGGAACGCCAGGGCAAAAGCGGCATCATCTACTGCGCCACCCGCTCCGGGGTGGAGCAGGTCTGCGGCGCCCTTTGCAGCCGGGGCATTCCCGCCACCCGGTACCACGCCGGCCTTTCCGACGAGGAGCGCTGCCGGAATCAGGAGGACTTCCAGTTTGACCGCCGCCCGGTGATGGCCGCCACCAATGCCTTTGGCATGGGCATCGATAAATCCAGCGTCAGCTATGTCATCCACTACAATATGCCTAAGGACCTGGAATCCTACTACCAGGAGGCGGGCCGGGCCGGACGGGACGGGGAGCCTGCCGACTGTATCCTGCTGTTTGCCCCGGGGGATATTGTCACCGCCAAGTTCCTGATTGGCCACGGCGGCGAGGAGGAGGACCCCGCGGCCGCGGCGGAGCGGCAGAAGCAGGACCTGGAGCGCCTGTCTGTAATGACCGGCTACTGCAAGACCCAGGGCTGCTACCGGGGGTACCTGCTGGATTACTTCGGCCAGCCCCATCCGGAGCAGTGCGGCCGCTGCGGTGCCTGCCAGGGGGAACGGACAACGGCAGATATCACCATTCCGGCGCAGATGATCCTCTCCTGCATCAAGCGGGTGGAGAAAAAGCTGGGGTACTATGTGGGGCAGTCGCTGATCATCCAGACCCTGCGGGGAGGCCGGGGCCACCGGGTAAAGGAGCTGGGGCTGGATTCTCTTTCCACCTACGGCCTGATGGCCGGCCAGAATACCCGGACCATCCGGGAATATATTGATTGCCTGGAGGCCAAGGGCTACACCTATATTGAAGCTGCCCACGAGACCCTGCGGCCCACCCCCATGGCGGACCGGGTGCTGTTCCACGGGGAAAGGGTGACCATGGCGGTCCACGGCCCCCTGCCCGGGGAGGCGTCTCCCCGCCGCCGGTCCGGGAAGGGCCGGGAGGAACAGCTGCCCCGGGAGGGAGCCCTCGTCCGCCGGACGGAAGCTGCCCCCCGAAAAGCACCCCGGTCCCTGGCCCGGGCCCCTTCCCGGCCCGACCCCGGGGAGGAGCCTGTCCCCGCCAGCCCGGTCCCCTCCGCCGGTCCCGGGGAGCCGGACCCCATCCTCCTGGAGCGTTTGCGGGAAAAGCGCACCCGCCTTGCCCAGGAGGCCCGGGTCCCTGCCTATATCATCTTCGCCAATGCTACCCTTGTGGACATGGCAAAGCGCCTCCCCCGGAGCCAGTACGAGCTTTTGCAGGTCGCCGGTGTGGGCCAGGTAAAGGCGGAGCGGTACGGCAAGGAGTTCCTGGAGGTGATCCGGAGGTTTTTGGAGGAGGGCTCCTGACCGCAGCCGGTCACCGGGTACCCCAAAATTTTCCTAGGGCGTGTCCCAAAAGTCTTGGCACTTGTCTTTTTCTACAAGGAGAGAGTGCTTGCTGCGTCAAAAATGCTCGGAATACATACAGTATTCCCTGCGCTTTTCTCCTTGCAATCACTCCCTCCTTGCGAAAAATCCAGGCACCCCGACTTTAGGGACAC
>JAAWEO010000305.1 GCA_022794295.1 Angelakisella sp.
AGGCGCTGTCCGCCCTGGACCCGGACCGGACTGATGTCCGGAGACAGAAAGGCTACCCGGTACTGGGCGTTGGGCTTCGGGCATGGTGCTGCACTGGCAAAAACCTCGCCCGCCCCAGTCCGTCAAAGACCGGGGAATCGCCCTGCCCTGTACTCTTTTGGACTCCAGGCACCCACTATCCACCCCGCACACCGTCAAGGCGCAAGACACCGGGTAGGGGCTGCGGGTCCGGCAGCGGGCCCTGGCCCGCGACTTACCAGTGAGAATGAGAGGAGATATCAACCGTGAGTGTGACCATTACTGTAACCCATGCCCTGAAAAAGTTCGGAGACGCCACCATCATCCCCGACCTGAATGTCAAAATCAAGGAGGGCGAGTTCTTTACCCTTCTGGGCCCCTCCGGCTGCGGCAAAACGACCCTCCTGCGAATGATCGCCGGCTTTAACAGCATTGAGGGCGGTGACTTCTTCTTTAATGACCGCCGCATCAATGACCTGGACCCCGCTAAGCGGAATATCGGTATGGTCTTTCAGAATTATGCCATCTTCCCCCACCTGACCGTCCGGAAAAATGTGGAGTTCGGCCTGAAAAACAAGCACTTTCCCAAGGAGCAGATCGGTCCCCAGGCGGATAAGTTCCTGAAGCTGATGCAGATCGACCAGCTGGCCGACCGGATGCCAGACCGCCTTTCCGGCGGCCAGCAGCAGCGTGTCGCCCTGGCCCGCGCCCTCTGCATCCAGCCCGATGTGCTGCTGATGGATGAACCCCTTTCCAACCTGGATGCCAAGCTCCGGGTAGAAATGCGCACCGTCATCAAGCAGATCCAGCACAGCGTGGGCATCACCACCGTTTATGTCACCCACGACCAGGAGGAGGCCATGGCTGTCTCCGACCGGGTGGCTGTGATGAACGCCGGTGTCATCCAGCATATCGGCACCCCCAAGAACATCTACCAGCGCCCTGCCAATATCTTCGTCTCTACCTTTATCGGCCGCTCCAATGTCCACAACGGCCTGCTGCTGATGCGGGATGGTGTCCCCCACCTGAAGCTGGAAAACTACCTTGCCCCCATCCCCCATGTCCTGCCGGAGTACCGGAAGGAGCAAAAGATCACCATCTCGATCCGCCCGGAGGAGTTCCTCATGGACCGCCAGCCGGGAAAAGGCCTGAAGGCCATTGTGGATGACTGCGTTTTCCTGGGGCTCAACACCCACTACTTTATGCACCTTTCCGACGGGACCCAGGTGGAGTCCATCCAGGAATCCACCATTGACAGCGTCATTGCCCCGGGGACCGAGATCAGCCTGACCATTAACACCGAAAAGGTGAATCTTTTCACCGAGGACGGCTCCCGGAACATTCTGGAAGGCGTCTGCAACGACTGTGAAGGCTGAGAAGGAAAGGAGGAGACGACGCCGTGAAAAAGAAAAAGCTTGATATGTGGAGCGGGGTCACCGTCGTGTTTCTGGTGCTCTTTGCTCTGTTCCTTATCTACCCCCTGCTGGGCATTCTCCAGCAGTCGGTGATCTCCAAGGAAGGCACCTTTACCCTCCAGGAGTTTTCCAAGTTCTTTTCCCAGGCCTACTACAGCAAGACCATCTTTAACAGCTTCAAGGTCAGCATCGCCATTACAGCGGTGACCCTGATCCTGGGCATCCCCTTTTCCTACTTCTATTCCTTTTACCACCTGAAGGGCTCCAAGTTCCTGTTCGTGGTGGGTATCCTCTGCTGCATGTCCGCCCCCTTCATCGGGGCCTATTCCTGGATCCTTCTTCTGGGGCGCAGCGGTGTTATCACCGTGTTTCTCAAGAACGTTCTGGGCATTCAGCTGGGGAGCATTTACGGCTTTGGCGGCATTCTTTTTGTCCAGGCCATGAAGCTGTTCCCCCTGGTCTTTATCTACATGAACGGCGCCTTTAAAAACATTGACAACACCCTGATGGAGGCTTCTGCCAACATGGGCTGTGTCGGGGTAAAGCGGTTCTTCCAGGTGGTGATGAACCTTTCCATGCCCACCATTCTGGCTGCCGCCCTGCTGGTCTTTATGCGGGCGTTTGCAGACTTTGGCACCCCCCTCCTGATTGGTGAGGGCTACCGCACCTTCCCAGTGGAGATCTACAACCAGTACCTGGGAGAGAATGGCACCGACCACAATTTCGCCGCCGCCATCAGCGTCATCGCCATTGTGGTTACCGCCCTGGTGTTTTTCATCCAGAAGTGGGCCACCAGCCGGTACAAGTTCTCCATCAACGCCCTGCACCCCATTGAAAAGAAGAAGCCCACCGGCATCAAGGGCGCCCTGATGTATCTGTACACCTACGGGCTGGTGCTGGTCTCCTTTATGCCCCAGGTCTACATCATCTACCTGTCCTTCCGCAACTGTGACCAAGCGGTCTTTAAGCCCGGATACTCCATGGCCAACTACCAGCTGGCCATGAAGAAGCTGCTGGTACGCTCCATTAAAAACACCATGTTCCTGGGTGTGGGCAGCCTGGCGGTGATCATTCTCTTTGCCATACTGATCGCCTACCTGGTGGTACGCCGGAGCAGCGTCCTTAACAACGCCATTGACACCCTGTCCATGATGCCCTACATCATGCCCGGCTCGGTTATCGGTATTGCCATGGTCATTGCCTTTGGCAAGCCGCCGCTGGCCCTGACCGGCACGGCCCTGATCATGCTGATCTCCTTTGTGGTTCGCCGGATGCCCTACACCATACGTTCTGCCACAGCGACGCTGATGCAGATTCCCATGAGCATTGAGGAGGCGTCCATCAGTTTAGGGGCCAGCAAGCTAAAGACCTTTGCCAAGATCACGGTACCCATGATGTCCAACGGGATCATTTCGGGGGCTATTCTCAGCTGGGTATCCATTGTGACCGAGCTGTCCAGCTCCATTATATTGTACAACAACAAGAACATCACACTGACCATGTCGGCATATGTTGCGATTTCCCGGGGGAACTACGGGTTAGCGTGTGCTTTCTCGGCGATTCTGACGGTGCTGACGGCGATTTCGCTGCTGGTATACCTGTGGGTAAGCAAATCGGAGGACATCAAGCTATAACACGCGGGTTAGCACCCGCTGGCAGACCGGGGCGGGCGATGCTTTTGCGATGCAGCACCATGCCCGAAGCCCAACGCCCAGTACCGGGTAGCCTTTCTGTCACCGGACATCAGTCCGGTCCGGGTCCAGGGCGGGCGGCCTGATGGCCGC
>JAAWEO010000307.1 GCA_022794295.1 Angelakisella sp.
AAGTAGGAGGTGCACATTTATGGCTCGTATTGCTGGTATCGACCTGCCCAGAGAGAAGCGGGTAGAGATCGGCCTGACCTATATCTTCGGCATCGGCCGCCGCACCGCCGGGGAGATCCTGGCTGCCACCGGCGTCAACCCGGATACCCGGGTGAAGGACCTTACCGAGGAGGACGAGGCGAAGATCCGTGAGTATATCGACCACCATCTCACTGTAGAGGGTGATCTGAAGCGCAATGTGGCGCTGAACATCAAGCGCCTGGTGGAGATCGGCTGCTACCGCGGTGTCCGCCACCGCAAGGGCCTGCCGGTCCGGGGACAGCGCACCAAGACCAACGCCCGTACCCGCAAAGGTCCCGCCAAGACCATTGCCAACAAGAAGAAGTAAAGGAGGGACAGGAGTATGGCGAAGCCTGCCGCAAAGAAAACCGTCATCCGCAAGAGACGCGAGCGCAAGAACATCGAAAGAGGTGCCGCTCACATCCAGTCCACGTTCAACAACACCATCGTCACCATCACCGACACCCAGGGCAATGCCCTTTCCTGGGCCAGCTCCGGTGGTCTGGGCTTCCGGGGTTCCCGGAAATCCACCCCCTATGCCGCCCAGACTGCTGCCGAGGTAGCCGCCAAGGCCGCCATGGAGCACGGGCTGAAGACGGTGGAGGTGTATGTCAAGGGCCCCGGCGCCGGCCGTGAGGCTGCCATCCGTGCCCTTCAGGGGGCCGGTCTGGAGGTCACCATGATCAAGGACGTGACCCCCATCCCCCACAACGGGTGCCGTCCCCCCAAGAGACGCAGAGTATAAACAGGAGGTGCGAAGATAATGGCAAGATACACTGGACCAAGTTGCAGACTCTGCCGCCGCGAGGGCAAAAAGCTGTTCCTCAAGGGGGAGAGGTGCTATTCCGATAAGTGCGCCGTCACCCGCCGCGAGGCCGTTCCCGGCCAGCACGGCAAGGCCCGGATGCGCAAGCAGTCCGAGTACGGCATTCAGCTGCGGGCCAAGCAGTCCACCCGCCGGTACTACGGTGTGCTGGAAGGCCAGTTCCGCGAATATTTCGAGGAGGCCTCCAGAAAGCCCGGTATGGCCGGTGAGAACCTGATGCGCATCCTGGAGAGCCGCCTGGACAACATCGTTTACCGCTGTGGCTTTGCCTCCTCCCGGAAGGAAGCCCGCCAGCTGGTGCGGCACAACCACTTCCGCCTTAACGGCCACAAGGCCAACATCCCCTCCATCCAGCTCCGTGCCGGGGACGTGATCACCGTGGCAGAGGGCAGCCGTTCCTCCGATAAGCTGAAGGCTGTTGTGGAGTCCAACTCCTCCCGTCCCACCCCCAAGTGGCTGGATGTCGACGCCGCCAAGATGGAAGCCCGTGTGCTGGAGCTCCCCAACCGGGAGGACATCGACTTTGACGTGGCCGAGCATCTTATCGTCGAGCTGTACAGCAAGTAATCCGCTGGAGCATACATCGTGGAAAAATCACTATGGGAAGATAAGACGACTGTCTGACAAGGAGGGTTATTCTACATGGTCAAAATTATTGAGCCAAGGATTGAAACAGTTGAGCTCAGGCCCGATGGCACCTATGGCAAATTCGTGGCAGAGCCCCTGGACCGAGGCTTTGGCATCACCTTGGGCAACAGCCTGAGAAGGGTGCTGCTCTCCTCGCTTCCTGGCGTAGCCGTATCTTCTGTGAAGATCGATGGCATCCAGCATGAGTTCTCCACCATCCCCGGGGTGAAGGAGGACGTTACCGAGATCATACTGAACATCAAGGGTCTTACTGCCAAGCTGTACTGCGACGAGCCTATTCGGGTGAAGATCGCGGCAGAGGGCGAGGGCGAGGTCACCGCCGGGTCCATTACCGGCTCCTCCGAGGTGGAGGTGCTGGACCCCGGGATGCACATTGCCACCCTGGCCGAGGGGGCCAAGCTCTCGATGGAGCTGGTGCTCCAGAAGGGCCAGGGGTATGTCTCCGCTGACCGCAACAAGCAGATGGACGGGGAGAAGGCGCCGGTAGGCACCATCTTCGTGGACAGCATCTATACCCCGGTGCTGAAGGTGAACTACAGCGTGGAAAACACCCGGGTGGAACAGATTACCGACTACGACAAGCTGACCCTGGAGGTGTGGACCGACGGGACCATCTCCGCCAAGGAAGCGGTCAGTCTTGCTGCCAAGATCCTCAATAGACAGCTCAACCACTTCGTAGAGCTTTCTGACGAGGTGGGATCTACCGAGATCATGGAAAAGAAAGAGGATACCGGTAGGGACAAGGTCCTTGAGATGACCATTGAAGAGCTTGACCTGTCTGTTCGTGCCTTCAACTGCCTCAAGCGGGCTGGTGTAAACTCTGTGGGCGACCTGATCAACAAGTCTCCGGACGAGATGATGAAGGTCCGCAACCTGGGGAAGAAATCCCTGGAGGAGGTCATCAGCAAGCTGGAGGCCCTGGGCTTCAACCTGAACAGCGACGAGGAGTAAGAAGCCCCGCGCCCCTAGCAGCGGCAGCTTCCGGGAGCCTGTTCTAAGAAAACTGCCGTTGTTCGGGCAGGGGGAACAGGCCCCCTCACCCCATTACAGAAACCGAAAACAGGATAAAAGGAGTGATTACAGTGCCAGGAGCCAGAAAGCTGGGAAGAACCTCTGACCACAGAAAGGCAATGCTGAGAGCCATGGTGACCTTCCTGATGGAGAACGGCAAGATCGAAACCACCGTGACCCGTGCCAAGGAAGTGCGTTCCATGGCCGAGAAGATGATCACCATTGCGAAGAACGATGACCTGCACTCCAAGCGCCAGGTGTTTTCCTACATCACCAAGGAAACCGTGGCAAAGAAGGTCATTGACGAGCTGGGTCCCAAATACAAGGAGACCAACGGCGGCTACACCCGGATCATCAAGACCGGCCCCCGCCGCGGCGACGCCGCAGAGATGGCGATTATCGAACTGGTCTAACCCCAGTCGAAGCTAAATAAAACGAGGCCCTCCGCCAACGCAGAGGGCCTCGTTTTTTGCCAGCCATGAAGCCCAACCACCCAGAGCACCAAAGCCATCCCCACCCTGCCCCCCAATCCTTAGCCGTTCCAACCTGGCCCGCAGGCCATTAGCCGCGAAGCGGCTCCGCTTTTTTCCGCAGAAAAAAGCACCTTATCCGGCCAACGAGCCTCCGGCCGCAAAAGCCCGGACGCTGGTAAGCGGGAGCACA
>JAAWEO010000249.1 GCA_022794295.1 Angelakisella sp.
GCGCGCCGCCCCGAAGGGGCCTTTTGGACCTTCCGCAGAAGGTCCGCGCGCCTGACCCCTCGCCGGGGAGGCGAAACGAGACAAATGGCCTTTAGAACGGGACAGGATTGCGAAGGGCCTGACCATCGCGTGGCAGTCAAAGAAAACGAGCCCACCCCATAAACAAGACAAAACCTAGAAAGAAGCCCAAGCCTCCCCCCCGAAGGGCATGAAAATACACAGCCCCCCCCTGCTCCCCCCATACCCCCAGCCAAAAAACCCCCTCTTCCCCCTTGACAAACCCGCCGCTATCGTATATCATAAGAAAAAATTCATATCCCCACTGAAAAGCGTTGAAAAGGACGGGGCAGATCCCAAACGGTCTTGCAGAGAGTATGCGGTTGGTGTAAGCATACGGCCCGGGGCCTGCCTAATCACCTTGGAGCTGGGACCGGAACCCCGCCTTTCCCCTCCCCGGGAAAAACGGCAAGTATGGTATCCCCGTCTGGCCCCGTTACCGGCCGGGAATTGTTGGATTCCTGTAAGCGGCACAGCGCAGCCTGTGCAATTTGGGTGGTACCGCGAGCTTTTACAGCCCGTCCCATTGGTTCAGATGGGGCGGGCTTTTTGCTGCTCTAAAAAATTTGTCGGGAGGTAATCGGAAAATGGAAGTAAAGCTGTTCGAAATTGCAGAGCGTATCCGCTGTTTGCGGGAGATCCTGGGCATTACCGTGGAGGAGATGGCCGCCGCCTGCCTCATTTCCCCGGAGGAATATGCCCGCCTGGAGGAAGGGAACGACGACTTCTCCTACTCCTTTTTGGTAAAGTGCGCCGAAACCCTGGGGGTGGATACAGTGGAGCTGATCACCGGGGAGACCCCAAAGCTCTCCTTTTACAGCATCATCCGCCAGGGCCGGGGCCTGCCCATTAAGCGCCGGAAGGGCTTCACCTATGACCATATGGGCTACCTCTTTCGCGGCAGGGAGTGCGAGCCCATGCTGGTGGTGGCCCCCTACTCGGCAGAGGAGCAGGACGCCCCCATCCACCTGTCCCACCACTCCGGCCAGGAGTTCGACTACATCCTCCGGGGCTCCCTGAAGGTGGAGTTCGAAGGGGGCGGCAGCCACATCCTCCATGCCGGGGACTGCGTCTATTACGATTCCGGCCACGGCCACGGGATGATCGCCGTAGGGGGCGAGGACTGCCAGTTTTTGGCCATTGTCCTGAAGGACCGGAAGGAGGGGAAGTGAGCCGTGGAACGAATGGACCTTTTGTATCAGAAATTCTGCCGGGAGGAGTTTGACAAAAACGGTGTCCTGTGCGGCTTTTGCCCCGTGGTGCCGGAGGACTTTAACTTCGCCTATGACTGTGTGGATTACATTGCGGACCACGAGCCGGACCGGCGCGCCATGGTCTGGTGCGATGACAAGGGCCGCCAGCGGACCTTCACCTTCCGGGATATGAGCCGGTACAGCAGCCAAACGGCAAACCTTCTTGCCGCGGGCGGGGTGAAGCGGGGGGACCGGGTGCTGGTGATCCTCAAGCGCCACTACCAGTTCTGGTTCACCATTCTGGCCCTTCACAAGCTGGGGGCGGTGATCATCCCTGCTACCAATCTCCTGACCAAAAAGGATATTGTCTACCGGGCAAATGCCGCCGGGATCTCCGCCGTTGTCTGCACCGCCGACGGAGAGGTCTCCCAGGCGGTGGAGGCGGCGGAGCCGGAGTTTGCCGCCTCGGTGGAAAAATACCTGGTCCACGGCAGCCGGGAGGGCTGGCATGACTTTGACCGGGAGCTGGAGGACTGTTCCCCAGAGTTCCCCCGTGTTCCCGGCAAGGCCTCCGACCCCATGCTCCTTTACTTCAGTTCCGGCACCACCGGATACCCCAAAATGGTCCTTCATGACCACACCTATGCCATCGCCCACATCATCACCGCCCGCCACTGGCACAACGTGGTCCCCGACGGGCTCCACCTGACGGTGGCTGACACCGGCTGGGGCAAGGCGGTATGGGGAAAGCTTTACGGCCAGTGGCTCTGCGGGGCAGGGGTGTTTGTCTACGACTTTGACAAATTTGCCCCCAAGGACCTTCTCCAAAAGATCCAGCAGTACCGGATCACCACCTTCTGCGCCCCGCCCACCATCTACCGCTTTTTCATCAAGGAGGGAATGGAGGGGTACGACCTTTCCAGCCTCCGCTACGCCACCACCGCCGGGGAGGCCCTGAACCCGGAGGTGTACAACCGCTTCCTGGAGTACACCGGTCTCCGGCTGATGGAGGGCTTCGGCCAGACCGAGACAGTGCTTTCCCTGGCCAACCTGGTGGGCTCCACCCCCAAGCCCGGCTCTATGGGCAAGCCCAGCCCCCTTTACCAGATCGCCGTGGTGGACAGCGACGGAGTGCCCGTCTCCACCGGCGACGTGGGGGAGATCGTCATCCGGGCAGACGGTCCCACAGTGGGCCTGATGATGGAATACTACCAGGACCCGGAAAAGACCCGGGAGGCCTGGCACGATGGCTGGTACCACACCGGGGACACCGTCTGGCAGGACGAGGATGGATACTTCTGGTATGTCGGCCGCACCGACGATGTCATCAAATCCTCGGGCTACCGCATTGGACCCTTTGAGATCGAAAGCGTTCTTATGGAGCACCCGGCGGTGCTGGAGTGTGCAGTCACCGGCGCCCCCGACCCGGTTCGGGGGACGGTGGTAAAGGCCACCATTGTCCTTATGAAGGGCTACGCCCCCACCCCGGAGCTTACGAAGGAGCTCCAGGACTATGTAAAGCACCAGACCGCCCCCTATAAGTACCCCCGCATTGTAGAATATGTGGCGGAGCTTCCCAAGACCATCAGCGGCAAGATCCGCCGGGTGGAGCTGCGGCGGCCTGATGGCCGCTGACGGACCCTACCCGCCGCTTTCGCGGCTTAACGGTGTGCGAAAGGGATGGTGGGTGCCTGGAGTCTTAACGGGCACAAGGCGGGACGATTCCCCAGCCTTTGACAGACTGGAAGAAGGTAACTCCTACCAATCCAAGACCCCAGGCACCACCTTTCGCTCCGCACACACTCCCGTAGGGTCTAAAGTTTAGGTCCACCCTTTTCAAAGGGCTGGGCGTAGCCCACGTGCCCGAAGGGCTCGGGGTCAGGGCGGCGCCCTGGTCGCTCCCCGCAGGGAGCGAAATTCCTTATACGG
>JAAWEO010000250.1 GCA_022794295.1 Angelakisella sp.
TGCCGCTTACCAGCGTCCGGGCTTTCGCGGCCGGAGGCTCGTTGGCCGGATAAGGTGCTTTTTTCTGCGGAAAAAAGCGGAGCCCTTCGGGCTATGGCCGCTTCGCGGCTAATGGCCTGCGGGCTGGGGGGGGGTGCTGGCAGGGGTTGATTTCTCTTTTGGGATGTGGTATATTTACAATATAAAGAGCGAAATATACCACAATCACAAAGGAGGAAATTGCTGTGAAACGAACATTTAATTATCTGGGGCTGCTGTCTTTGCTTTCTCTGGTTGCGCTTTTGGGGTGGGTTTTGGAGGAGCCGGGGTTTTATGGTTTTTTGGGGTTTGCGTACTATCTTCGCTATTTTGCGGTTCAGCCTGACGAGCTGTTCCGGATGAACCTTCAGAGGGCGGCTACCTTCGCTTTCTTTGCAGAGATGATCTCCCTGGTGCCCCTGGTGTTCCTCTGCACCTTCCTTTATAGAGGGAAGGGGCTGGCAGCGGCGTTTGGGCTTTGCTTTGCCGTTGCGGTCTTCGCGTTCAGCGGCGCGCTCCTTGTTTTGGAATGGCGGGAGCAGAGGGGGGCGGCGGAATGATCCGGAACCGGATTCGGGAGCTGCGGGCCAGAGATGGCCTGAAGCAGGAGGACCTGGCCAGGCTGGTGGGGGTCCGGCGGGAGACCATTGGCAATTTGGAAAAGGGGCGGTACAATCCCTCCCTGGTGCTGGCCTGGAACATTGCCAAGGTGTTCCAGGTCAGGATCGAGGAGGTCTTTACGGTGGAGGAGGATCAGCCAGTATAGTAGAGGCCATCGTCGGGAAGGGCCCCGCCCACGGCCTTGGGATCGGCATTGTACAGGACCTCCAGGAAGCCGGAGGCGGTCTTTTTCATTTCCTCCCCGGCGACAAAGGTGATGGCGCAGTGGGGAAGGGCGGCTTTAGCCACCGGCTCCTTGGGGAGAATGCCGGCCTGGACCACCAGCGCGGCGGCGGCGTCCAGGTTTGCCGGGTCGGTGACAAAGGCCACCGAGGCCTCATATTCCGCCAGAAAGGCGGCAGCGGCAGCGGGATTTTCTTCCAGGAAAGAGGTCTGGGCGACGATGCACCCCATGGTGAGCTGGCTTGCCCCCTGGGCGGCCTTATCCCATTCCTGGGTAAGGTCCAGGGCCACCCGGAGCTTGTCGTTTTGGGCCAGGGCGGTGGTGACGAAGGGCTGGGGCAGCAGGGCCAGCTCCGCCTGTCCCTGGGAAAGAAGGGCCGCCAGCTCCGCGTGCTCTGTTTTGTACTCTACCGAGACGGAATCTGCCAGGCCGTTCTTTTCCAGGATGTAGTTCAGGGCGAATTCCGGGGTGGAGCCCTTGCCGGTGGAGTAGATGGTTTTCCCTGCCAGGTCGCTGACTGACTGGATGGTGTCCCCTGCCTCCACCACATAGAGGACCCCCAGGGTATTCAGGGCCACAAGCTGGACCTTGCCCTGGGTTTTGTGATAGAGAGTTGCGGCCAGGTTGGTGGGAACAGCGGCAATATCAAACTCCCCTTTGACAATGCTGCCGACAATTTCATCGGGGGAACCGGCCAGGGTAAATTGGTAGCCGTTGGCAGTCTCCCCCCTTGCGGCGTCCTCCATAAGCTTTACCATGCCCATGGCGGTGGGACCCTTCAGGGCTGCCACCCGGAGGGTCTTTCCTGTCTTTTCCAAAGCCGCCTCAGAGGAAGCATTTTCCGCCGGAGGCGAGGAGGGTTCCGGGGCAGAGACAGACTCCGGGGCAGAGGATTGGGTGGTCTCCGGGGTGGCTGGGCTTCCGCCGCAGGCTCCCAGGGAGAGGATCAGGGTAAGGGCGAGAAGAAGGGAACAAAACCGTTTCATAAAAATCAAGCTCCTTCTTTGGAGGGATCCTCCAAAATTGTAATACATTTGCCATCCCGGCGGATGCAGCCCTCTGCCTCCAGGGCATCCAGAGCCCGGTACAGGGAAGCCCGGCCGATGTTCAGGGTTCTGGCCAGCTGGCTGTAACCGCCGGTGATCTCTGCCGCCCCATCCCGGTGGATCTCCAGCAGATGCCGGAGCAGCGCCTCCCGGGCGGAGGGGGCGGTAAAGCTGTCGATCTTCCGGTTCAGGAAGCGGATCCGCTGGGAGAGGAAGGCAATATAGGACACAGCGGTTTGGGGGTATTCCTCAAAAAGCCGGATCAGCCAGGAGTGGGGGAGGAAGACCAGTTCCGCGGGGGACTTGGCCTGGACGGTGGTGACATAATCCTTTGCGGGGCAGAAAAGAGCGGCAGCGCCAAAGCACTGGCCGGGGCCCAGGGTCTTTAAAAGAAGCTCCTGGCCCTTCAGCACCGAAAGGCGGCCCTTGAGGACGACGCCCACGGCCTGGCGAAAGCGGGTGCGGGAGTAGATGACGGTTCCGGCGGGGCAGTGCTCTGCGGACAGGCTTGCGGTCAGGGGAGGGAGGGCTTCCGGGGGGAGGGCTTCGAAAAGGAAGCACTGGGAGAGGAGGTCCAGCTGGGCGGAGGTAAGAGCCATAGAGTGGAGGCTCCTTTCTGTCTCAAATGGGACAAACCATATTGTAAAGGAATCCAATAGAAAAGTCAATACGTGCCCGGCCTGGAGGCCGTATCCAGTCCCTACCCGGCCCTGCGGGCCTTGACGGTGTGCAAAGGGGATAGTTGGGTGCCTGGAGTCCCAGCGAGTACAGGGCGGAACGATTCCCCGGCCTTTGATGAACTGGGGCGGGCGAGGTTTCTGCCAGCGCAGCACCACGCCCGAAGCCTAACGCCCAGTACCGGGTAGCCTTTCTGTCACCGGACACCAGTCCGGTCCGGGTCCAGGGCGGACAGCGCCTGGTCGCCCGCCGCGGCGGGCGAAACGCCCCGGATAGAGGCAGTATCCTTCGACTAAGGCCGCGGCTAAAAATATGGCGCTGTGAAAGGCACGAACCGTCACCCACCCCATCTTTGTATTTTCGAAGTGACAAGCCGCGGCCGGTAACGAGACTGGCCGTTACCTACTTGCGGGGAGCGCCAGGCGCTGGCGGGTTTTGCTGTTTACCCTTCAAGACAGGCCCGCAGGGCCGCTTCTTGAACGTGTCTGTCTTTCGAGCCTGGGTATGGGCTTTGGTTATTAACAGTCTCGTTTCCTTTGACTGCCACGCGCTGGTCTGCCCCTTCGCATTCCTGTCTCGTTCTAAAGGCCA
>JAAWEO010000251.1 GCA_022794295.1 Angelakisella sp.
TGGCATCTTGGTTTTGTGCTCCCGCTTACCAGCGTCCGGGCTTTTGCGGCCGGAGGCTCGTTGGCCGGATAAGGTGCTTTTTTCTGCGGAAAAAAGCGGTGCCCTTCGGGCGAAAGCCGCTTCGCGGCTATGGCCTGCGGGCCAGAGGATTGGATTCGTAAACCAGCGCGGGTTCCTTGTTTTACGCTGGTTCCCAGCCCATCTCTTTCCCGGCCAGGACATGGAAGTGGAGGTGGGGCACGGTTTGGCCTGCGTCGGGGCCGATGTTGGTAATGACCCGGTAGCCGCTGGTGATCCCCTGGTCCTTCATGATTTTGGGGATGGTCTCGAAGATATGGGCCACCAGTCCGCTGTTCTCCGGGGTCACGGCATCCACGCTTTGGATGTGGGTCTTGGGGATGACCAGCAGGTGTACGGGGGCCTTGGGGTCCAGGTCCTTGAAGGCCAGGCAGAGCTCGTCCTCGTAAGCCTTGGCCGAGGGGATCTCCCCGGCGATGATCTTGCAGAAAATGCAGTCAGCCATTAAAATAACCTCCTTACTAAAACAAACACTCCGCCCCCTCCCGCTGCCGGGAGAGGGCAGGGCTTTTTTTACTCGATGCCGGTGCCGTTGACTAGGGCTTCCCGGGTGATCCCCAGCTTGGAAAGCTCCAGTATGACGGTGGTTCCGGCGGCGGACTGGTAGAAGTCAAACTCGGTCCGGATGGCCTGGCGGGAGTCGATCAGGTGCATCTCGGGGATGCTGTAGCTGATCAGATACCCGCCGCAGCCCTCGTTCCAATCCACATCGATCTCCATATTGGTTTCCGCCAGCTCGTGGTTTCTGTCTTCCCGGTTGGTTTTGATGCCGCGAAACGGGATGGTAAAATGATAGTTCTCCTCTTTTTTCAGAAACTCTGCATAGCTGGCTATTTCGTTCAGCCTTCCTTTCCCAACAGGGGCAGGATCACTGCCTCCGCCTGGTCCATGGCCTCCCCCAGTTTCTCCACATCCTTGGCGCTGCCCATGGCGCTGTCGGGGCGGCCGCCGCCGCTGCCTCCGGTGAAGGCGCAGAGGGCTTTGACGATCTTTCCGGCTACCGCACCGGCAGCCACAGCGTCGGGACCACAGGCCACACAGATGGTGCCCTTACCGCCGGTCACCGAGCTGAGCACCGCCACAGCTGCGGCATCCTTGGCCCGCACCGCGTCGCAGATGGTCCGCAGGGCCTCCGGCTTTTTATCCCGGAAGGAGGCCCGCAGCAGCTTCACGCAGCCTACCTCCCTGGCCCCGGCCAGCAGACCGTCCACCTCCAGGGCGGCCAGCTTCTGCTCCCCTTCCGCCAGCTGCCGGTCCTTGGCCTTCAGCTCGGCGGTAAGCTGGGTGGTCTTTTCCACCAGCTCGGCGGGGCTCCCCAGCTTCAGGGTCTGGGCGGCGGTGGAAAGGATCCCCGCCGTTTCGTCCATGTAGTCCAGTACCCCCCAGCCGGTGGTGGCCTCGATGCGGCGGATACCGGCGGCCACCGAGGACTCCTTGAGAATGCGGAACAGCCCCAGCTTGGCGGTGTTGTCCACATGGGTGCCGCCGCAGAACTCCACAGACCGCTTGTTCATATCCACCACCCGCACGGTGTCACCGTACTTCTCACCGAACAGGGCCATGGCCCCCAGCTTCTGGGCCTCCTCCAGGGGCATTTCGGTGGCAGTCACCGGGTTGGCCTCCAGGATCATCTCGTTTACCAGCCGCTGGGTCTTTTGGATTTCCTCCTCGGTCATGGCGGAGAAGTGGGAGAAGTCGAAGCGGCAGATCTTGTCGTCCACGTAGGAGCCCGCCTGGTGGACATGGCTGCCCAGCACCCTCTGGAGGGCCGCCTGCAAAAGATGGCAGGAGGAGTGGTTGCGCATAATGGAGAGCCGCCGCTCCCTGTCCACTGCGGCGTTGACCTTGTCCCCCCGGGCCAGAACACCCTGCTTCATCCGGCCGGTGTGGATAAAGTGGCCGGTAGGGCTCTTGCGGCAGTCGGTGACCTCAAAGACGGAGGCTGCGGTGGTGATGACACCGGTGTCCCCCACCTGGCCGCCCATTTCGGCATAGAAGGGGGTCCGGTCCAGAACGATGGTGGCCTCCTCCCCGTCCCCGATGGTGTCGGCCAGCTCCCCGCCGGCCACAATGGCAAGAATGGCGGCTTCCTCCTCCATCCGGTCATAGCCCACAAAGCTGGTGGTGAAGTCCTGGTCCTTCAGGGCGTCCTCGGTCCAGCCCAGGTCCCCCAGGGCCTTGCGGGCCTCCCGGGCCCGGGTGCGCTGCTCCTCCATGTTGGCCCTGTAGCCTTCCTCGTCCACCGTAAGGCCCCGCTCGGCGCAGATCTCCTTGGTGAGGTCGATAGGGAAGCCGCAGGTGTCGTAAAGGCGAAAAGCATCCGCCCCAGGGAATACCGTCTCCCCCTTCTTGGTCAGGGCGTCGATGATCTCCCCCACCTGGTCCAGACCGGCGTCGATGGTCTTGGCAAACCGTTCTTCCTCCATACGGATGACCTTGACGATGTAGTCCCGGTTCTGGACCAGCTCCGGGTAGGCGTTTTTGTTCTCCCCAATGACGGTATCCGCCACCTGGTAGAGGAAGGGCTCCTTAATGCCCAGCAGCCTTCCGTGGCGGGCAGCCCGGCGGAGAAGGCGGCGCAGGACATAGCCCCGGCCCTCGTTCTGGGGGACCACCCCGTCCCCGATCATCATGGTGGTGCTGCGGACGTGGTCGGTGATGACCCGCAGGGAGATATCCTTCTGGAGATCGTCGTGGTAGGTGACCCCGGCGATCTGGCTGATATGCTTCATAATGTTCTGGACGGTATCCACCTCAAAGAGGTTATCCACCCCCTGCATGACACAGGCCAGTCGCTCCAGGCCCATACCGGTATCGATGTTGGGGTGGGCCATGGGGGTGTAGGTGCCGTTTCCGTCGGAATCGAACTGGCTGAATACCAGGTTCCAGACCTCCATAAACCGGTCACAGTCGCAGCCCACATGGCAATCGGGCTTGCCGCAGCCCTTGTCGGGGCCCCGGTCAAAGTAGATCTCGGAGCAGGGGCCGCAGGGACCGGAGCCGATCTCCCAGAAATTGTCCTCCCGGCCGAACCGGACCATGTGGCTGGGGTCGATGCCCACCTCCTTCACCCA
>JAAWEO010000252.1 GCA_022794295.1 Angelakisella sp.
AAAAGGGCCGGCCCTTTTCCCATGGGATACTCTGGTATCCCATGACGCCATCGTCTAGACCGGGCGGACGCCCTGGAATAGAGAACCCATATTTTGAGGAGGTTGGTTTTCAAATGTTCAGCAGCTTGTATTTCTACCTGATGGTAGTGGTTGCGATATTCGCCCTGGGCGATCTCATCGGCCACTTTACCAAGGGGAAGCTTTCCGGCATGATGATGGTCATGCTGATCTTCCTGGTGGCATTCCTTGCCAAGGTCATCCCCGGGGATATCATCGACCAGGCGGGTCTTACCCAGCTGGCCAGCGCCGCCACCGGCATGGTGCTCTTTAACATGGGCACCACCATCAACATCAAGCAGATGGTGCGGGAGTGGAGAGTGGTAGCTATGGCTGCCCTCTGCATGATCGTCTCCTGCGTGTTCATGCTCTTTGTGGCCCCCATTATCGGGATGGACACCGTCCTGGTTGGTATGCCCGTTATCAACGGCGCCGCCATGGCTACCTCCCTGATGACCACCGCCGCTGCCGAGCGGGGCCTTACCACCGCCGCCGCCCTTTGCGCCGTGATCTACTCGGTGCAGAAGTTTGTCGGCGCTCCCATCGCCTCCGCCATGGGGATGCGCTACGCCAAGACCCTGATGGTGGAGTTCCGCAAGGATCCTGCCGCCCATATGGCCGCCCTGGCTGCCAAGCAGAAGGGCACCACGGACACCAGCAAGAAGATGTTCTACGAAAGCCACAAGGAGCTTTACACCGCTAACATCCTTATTGCCATTGTCTGCATCGGCGCCTGGCTGGGCCGCTGCCTGGGGACCCTCACCCCCATTAACTACAGCATCTGGTGCCTGCTGCTGGGCTCCGTTTCCGGCATCGGCGGGTATATCCCCCCCAGACCCCTCCAGAGGGGCAGCGCCTACGGCCTGATGATGATCGCTGTGTTCGGCTCCATCATCCCCTCCCTTGCCAAGGTCTCCCTCAGCGACCTGGGCACCATGGCCTTCCAGACCGTTGTGCTGTTCATCGCCGCTGTGGCCGGTATCTTTGTTATCAGCTACATCGTCCCCGGCTGGAAGCTGGTAGGTGACCGCGACCTTGCCATGGGCATCGGCGTGGAGCAGTTCCTGGGCTTCCCCTCCAATGTGGTCATCTGCCGCGAGGTCAGCGAGGCCATCGGCGAGACCGACGACGAAAAGACCTACATCGAGGAGACCCTCACCATCCCCTACGTCCTGGGCGGTATCACCGTGGTCACCATCCTTTCGGTGGCCCTGGCCAGTGTTGTGATCGGTATGCTGTAAAAAACCTGACCCCACGGGGGAATGCCTGCGCCATTGCGGGCATTCCCCTTTCCCCGTATGGCGGTGAATCCATAGCGTCCCGAAAAACCGCTCCCTTGTCTTGCAAGAGGGGGGCAGATATTGTATAATCGGGGATGGAAACCAGCGGCCAAGGGAATGAAACCCAAAAAGGACCCCCAGGTGTTCCGGAAGGGGAACGCCTTTCCCAAAGGGAGAGAAACATAAAAAGGAGAGAGACAGTATGAGTTTGCAGAAACAAGTGGAAGCCTACATCGACGCCCACCGGGAGGAGATCATCGAGGATTGGAAGAACCTGGTGAACCTGGAGGGCCGGGGCAGCCAGCCGGAGTGCATGGACGAGGTGGCCCACCACCTGTACGACCTCTTTACCGCCGCGGGCTTTGCCTGCACCCTGGACCGTCCCGAGGGCGCCCCCCTGGTGATCACCGGTGTGCTGGGGGCGGACCGTCCCGGCAAGCCGGTGCTCTTTGGCGGCCATTATGACACCGTGTTCACCCGGGGCACCTACGGGGAAAATCCCTTTCGCATTGACGAGGAGGGGAAGGCCCACGGACCCGGCTGCCTGGATATGAAGGGCGGCATTATCATCTCCCTTTGGGTGGGCAAGGCCCTGGAGGCCGTTGGCTACAAGGACCGCCCCATTCGCATCACCTACTGCGGCGACGAGGAGGGCTATCTCTGCCACGACGCCTCCGCTGTTTTCCTCCGCAAGGCTGCCGAGGGGACAGCCGCCAGCTTTAACATGGAGACCGGCCCGGTGAACAACGCCCTTTGTGTAGGGCGCAAGGGGGCCATGCTGGGGTCCTTCGAGGTCCACGGGGTGGCAGCCCACTCCGGCAACGCCTTTGAGAAGGGCCGCAACGCCGTTGCCGAGGCCGCCTATAAAATGGTGGCCCTCCATGAGCTTACCGACATGGAGGAGGGCACCAACATGAACGTTGCCATCGTCCATGGCGGTGTCATGAGCAACCAGATCCCCGACTACTGCAAGGTGGAGATCTGCGTCCGCCTGGCTACCCAGAAGGGCACCCGGGAGTACAAGGAGAAGCTGGCCGCCATTATGGCCCACACCACCGTGGAGGGCACCACCACCGTTTACACCCCCGGTGTGACCTTTGATATCTTCGAGCCCAACGACCACAACAAGGCGCTGCTGGCCTTTATGAACCGGGTGGCGGAAAAGTACGGCTATCCCCCCATGGAGGGTGTTTTCCTGGGCGGCGGCTCCGATGCCGGCCAGTTTGCCTCTGTGGGCAGCCCCACCCTGGATAGCTGCGGTGTCCGCGGGGAGTGGAACCACACCGAAAAGGAGTACGCCATTGTGGAATCCATGTTCGAGCGGAGCAAGCTCTTTGCCGCCGCCGTGCTGGAAATGGACGATTTCGACAAGTAATTCCCCCGAAAGCTCCTCCGGCTCCCGGACAGAAAGCCTCTGTCCGGGGGCTTTTCTGTTTTACCGTCCCTTTTGAGCTCGAGAGCAGTTGGGATATGGCTGGATGGGTTTCAGGGTTTGTATTGAAGAATCCATATGCAGGGGGTATACGGTGGGAAGTGGCTCTGCTGGGGCCTCTCTTTTGGGCCGCCTGGGGGCGGCCTGTAGAGGGTCGAATGGACCGGCCTTATGGGCCGGTCCATTCGAGGGGGGCTGTTGTTGCAAAACACCCCACCGGGGTGTATTTGCAGGTTAGCTGGGTGCGGGGCGAGCAGGCCTCTCCTTTCTTTTTCTATCGCAAAAAGAAAGGAGCAAAGAAAAATGCTCACTCCGTATAAGGAATTTCGCTCCCTGCGGGGAGCGACCAGGGCGCCGCCCTGGACCTGCCACCC
>JAAWEO010000253.1 GCA_022794295.1 Angelakisella sp.
GCCGGTCCCCCGGGTCCAGGGAGAATCCCTGGGCGCTCTTTGGTTACTTTCTGTCGCAACAGAAAGTGACCCCTCGCCGGGGAGGCGAAACGAGGCAAAGGGTCTTTAAAACGAGACAGGAATGCGGAGGGGCAGACTAGCGCGTGGCAGTCAAAAGAAAACGAGACTACAAAACCAAACCGACAAAGCCCAGAAAGAAGTCCAAGCCCCCCAGAGAAACTAGTTTCCCCAGGCATCACATTCAAGAAGCGGCCCTGCGGGCCTGTCTTGAAGGGTAGATAGTGCAGGGCGTTAGGCTTTTGGCGCTCCCCGCGGCTGGGTAACGGTCAGTCTCGTTACCGGCCGCGGCTTGTCACTTCGTACAAACGCAAAAAGAAAGGACAGCTCTACCATCCTTTCTCAGTGCCATATTTTTTACCGCGTCCGGTTATGGAAAGATACTGCCTCTAGCCGGAGTATTTCGCCCGCCGCGGCGGGCGACCAGGCGCTGTCCGCCCTGGACCCGGACCGGACTGATGTCCGGTGACAGAAAGGCTGCCCGGTACTGGGCGTTGGGCTTCGGGCATGGTGCTGCGTAGGCAGAAATCTCGCCCGCCCTAGTCCGTCAAAGGCCGGGGAATCGTCTCGCCCTGCACCCGTTCGGACTCCAGGCAGACACTATTCCCCTTGCACACTGTCAAGGCCCAAAGGGCCGGGTAGGGTCTGGGTCTGGGTCTGCGCCTGCGCCGCCAGACCTGCAAGGTATTGGTCGTACTGCCGCAGAATCGCCTCCTCCAGCTCCTGCCGCGCCGCAGACGTAATGGGATGCGCAATGTCCCGGAATGTGCCGTTTTCATCCCTCCGGCTGGGCATGGCCACAAACAAACGCTCCGGCCCCTGTATGATCTTGATGTCGTGTACCGCCAGGTCCCCGTCAATGGTCACAGAAACCAAGGCCTTCAGCCGTGCGTCGTGATAGGTCTTTCGAATGCGGATATCGGTGATGTTCATAGTAGGTTCAGCCTCCTGATCTGTCGTTTTGGTCTTTGCGGAAAGGTTTGACAAAGCAGAGGAAAAATATTCACAGCGCCGGGAAAGTTTTCAAACCTTTTTTGACAGTTCGCCGTGCACCGTCTGACAAAGTCCTTTTCGCCAAACACCGCCCAATGTTTGCCGCAAGCCTGGGTGAACAAGAGAATCCGAAAGGTATAGCGGGGGACTAAGGCGGCGGAAAACCGGAAAAATCCTCCAGGGCAAAGCCCTCCCCTGCCAGGCTGACCATGTCGTGGTGGTTGTATCCCATGATCCACCGGAATTTCCGGGAAACCAGGTAGTAGTCCAAATGCCCCAGCCCCAAAAACGCCGTGCCGCTCAGCAGGGTCAGCACGGATACCATCGCCCCCACCTCCCCCTCGAAAAGCCAGAACCGGTCCGGCCCCAGCTCCAGCACCAGGTAAACCGCACCCTCCCCCGGCAAAAGCTGCGGCAGGCAGAGGAACCAGCTCTGACTGTCAGTGTGCCAGCAGCCCGCCAGCCGCGCCATGGCCCAGGGGCTGTAGCCGTTGGTGTTGGCCCAATGAAGGCCGTTCCTCCGGCTGCGGGTCCGGTCGGCAAAGCGGTCCGCGATCTGCTCGTAAATGGCCTCCCACCGGTCAAAGCGCACCCGGTGAAATGCCTCCGCCGAAAGCCCCAGGCTCCCCCGGAGCTGCTCCTCCAGCTGGTGGAGCATGGGATTTTTCCTTCGCCCCAGGGCCCGGCGCTCCTCCGGGGTCATCCGGTCCTCCCTCATGACCAAAGCGCCCCCTCCCGCCAGGTCCCTTCCTCGGTGACCACCAGGGGGACCGGAATGTCCAGCTCCCCCATGGGCACCGCATCCACCAGCCGGTCCGAAAAGCAAACCATGGCGGCGGCCATATCCCCCGGAGCCCAGGCGAGAAAACGGTCGTAGTACCCGCCCCCGTGCCCCAGCCTCCCGCCCCGGCGGTCGGCGGCGATACAGGGAACGATGGCAAAGGAAAGCTCCCCCCAGGGGATCAACGGGGCACCCTCCCCCGGCTCCAAAAGGCCGTAGGCCCCCGGGGAAAGGTCATCCAGGGACCGCACCTGCCGCGCCTCCATCATCCCCGGGGAAATGCACCGGGGCAAGGCCAGCACCCTCCCCCCGGCCAGCAGCCCCTCCAGCACCGGGGTGATATCCGGCTCCGCCGGGGTAGGATAAAACCCCAGCACCACCGGCGCCGCCTCCAGCTCCGGCAGCGCCCAAAGCCCCTGGCAGATCCCGGCAGAAGCCCGGGCCCGGTACTCCCGGGAGCCCCCCGCTCCCCGTTCCCGAGCCTCCCGGCGCAAGGCTGCCTTCCGGGCAGCGATCCATCCATCCCCCAGCATAGAACCCCCCCTCTATTTTCTATTGTACCAAAAACCGCCCTCCGTATCAAGCATTTGTTCTTCCGGCCCTTCATTTCCGCCCCGAAAAAGCTCTCTCGCTGCTTGCAAATAAAATTCTTGTGAAAAGGCGAAGCCTGTTATAAGGCCCTTCGGGCCTATTGTGAAAAGGCGAAGCCTGTTATAAGGCCCTTCGGGCCTATATTATAATATAAATATATATAATAATTATTTATATATAAATAATAGGGCGAAGCCCTATATAGCGAAGCCCGAAAAAAACGAAAACCGCCTGCGTCCTACTGCCCAAAAGCTCCGCTGTCCCTGTAAGCGTTTTTTCCAAGACGCTGTAAACTTTCTGTGAACATTTGTGTGATTGTGCAAAAAAACAGCACAATTTATCCCTCTCCCGCCGGTAGGGTGAAGGGGGGTGCAGCGCATGCCCCAACCCCTAGGAAGGAGGTTTTGGTGGGCTTGGGCTTCTTTCTGGGTATTGTCGGTTTGGTCTTGTAGTCTCGTTTTCTTTGACTGCCACGCGATGGTCTGGCCCTTCGCAGTCCTGTCTCGTTCTAAAGGCCTATTGTCTCGTTTGCCCTTCCGGCGGACCTTCTTTCTGTAGCGACAGAAAGAAGGCAAAGAGCGCCCAGGGATTCTCCCTGGACCCGGGGGACCGGCCAAAGGCTCCGGCCTTGGGCGGATGACCCACGGGGCCGCCTGATCTCACCCACGGGG
>JAAWEO010000254.1 GCA_022794295.1 Angelakisella sp.
ACCTGTCCAGTCAGGATCAGATGCTGGCCCAGCTGAAACAGCAGGGGCTCATCGATCCTGACATTTTCATCTCCCAGCAAAGCCGCCTGTCGGAGCAGATCCGGGCCGCCAAGCAGGAAAAGGCAAGGCTCCTGGATCGGTCGGAGGATACTGCCCTTCGGGATACCCAAGACCTTCTGGACATCCTGGAATCCGGCCCGGACTTCCTGGACGCCTTCGACCGGGATTTGTTCGGAGAATTGGTGGAGCGGGTCATCGTGGAAAGCAGTGAAAGGGTCCGATTCCGGCTGAAAAACGGTCTGGAGCTGGCAGAGAGCATTGAAAGGACGGTGAGATAAGTGGGCAACCGAAAGCTCCCCTTCGGCTACCGGATGAAACAGGGTCAAATAGTTATCCACCCCCAGGAAGCAGAGGTCGTGACCGCCATCTTCCGGCAGTACGCCACAGGGGCCAGCTACCTGGATATTGTGGCCCTTCTCAAAGATCAGCCGGTGCCCTATGATACCGGGCGGCTGTGGAGTAAGAGCATGGTGGCCCGTATTCTGGTGGACCAGCGGTACACAGGGATAGAAGAGTTTCCTACCATCCTGGACGAAGAAACCTACCAGCAGGCTGCCCGGAAACGCACTGCCAAACAGAAACCCATCCAGCAGACAGAAGCCCAAAAGGTTCTCCGTCAGCTGTGCAGGCAGCGGGTGTGCAAAACCGTGGAAAATCAAGTGCTGGTCCTGCTGAACACCTTGATCCAAAGCCCGGACCTTATCCAGCAGCCATTGGAAACAGCTGGTCCCCAAGGGGTGGCTGCAGGGTTAGAAAGGGAGCTGGAGACCCTGCTGGAAAACCAGCCCATAGACGAGGAGGCGGCCCGGGATCTCGTCCGGCAGATCTCCGCCACGCAATATGCCGCCATCCCCAATGAAGAATATGAGACCCTGCGGCTCCGGCGCGTTTTCTCCCAGGCAGGACCCCTGGCGGAACTGGACGCCGCCATGCTGAAAAGCACCCTATCCCATATCCAGTTGACCTATGGCGGGATCACCAGCATCCAGCTAAAAAACGGACAAATCATAGAAAGGAGACCAGGCCCATGACCGGAACCAATGTCATCGTCATCCCTGCAAAAGCTCAAATGGCCCAGCAGGTCAAGCGGCAGCTTCGGGTGGCCGCCTACTGCCGGGTATCCACCGACGACGAGGAGCAGCTCACCAGTTACGAAGCCCAGCAGACCTTCTACACTGATAAGATCATGGAGAACCCAGACTGGACCATGGCGGGCATCTTTGCTGACGAGGGCATCACTGGGACCTCCGCCCGGAAGCGTCCGGAGTTCCTGCGGATGATCCGCCAGTGCAGGCAAAAGAAAATCGACCTTATCCTTACCAAATCCATCTCCCGGTTCGCCCGGAATACCGTGGACTGCTTGGGATACATCCGGGCCCTTCGGGAACTGGGCATCGCGGTCATCTTCGAGAAGGAGAACATCAACACCCTGGAAACGGACAGTGAAATGCTCATCACCCTGCTGGGGGCCTTTGCCCAGGCGGAGAGCGAATCCATCTCTGCCAATGTCCGCTGGGGCATTCGCCAGGCCATGCGGGAAGGAAAGGCCAACATCAACTACAAATACCTGTACGCCTACGAAAAGGGAGAGGATGGCAGGCCCCGTATCATCCCGGACCAGGCGGGGGTGGTAAAGGATATCTATGACCGCTTCCTGGCCGGGGCCAGCCTGCGGCAGATCAAAGAGTGGTTGGAATCGGAGGGTATCCCCAATGTAGCGGGGAAAAATGAGTGGACCATCTCCGCCATCCGCAGTATCCTCACCAGCGAAAAATACTGCGGTGATGTGCTGCTGCAAAAGACCTTCATCAGCGACTGCATCAGCAAAAAGGCGGTAAAGAATACAGGCCAGCTGCCCAAGTATCTCATCCAGGACCACCATCCCGCCATTGTGGAGCGCAGGACCTTCGACGCGGTCCAGGCGGAGCTGGCAAGGCGCAAAGCGGCGAAAAGCCCCACCAAGGCGGCGTGCGGGACAATCTTGAACAGGCTCCAAGGAGTGCAGCCAACCAGCCATTGTGAACACAGGTTCTACGTTAAAACCGGGCAAAGTAGAAGGGGGTTTCAAAGTGAAAAAATTAGCCTTGCTATCCGCTTTGTTGATTGCAGCCTCCCTTTTGGGGTGTAGCAGCGCTGGCTCCCCCCAGGCGGAGGACACCGTTTCTGTAAAGCAATTGGCGACAACATTTTCGGCAAACATAGCGCTTTTGTCAGATGGCTGCGTTTTTTCATGGGGAGATAACCAAAGCGGTGTACTTGGCTTGGGCGATGACACGCAAAAAAAGTCGATGAACCCGTCCAGGTGGAAATCGGGGAGCCCATCAGGAAAATCGTTACCTCCTCGTCGGCAAACATGGTGATTGCCATCGCGGATAGCGGAAAGATCTACGGCTGGGGCTCCAACAGAAGCCACCTGCTTTCCAGTACGGATACCGCCTTCTTTTCATCCCCGGTATTGTTGGAGTTTGATGTCCCGGTTTCCGAAATAAGCTTTTCCCCTCTTCTTGGCACCTTCACCGATGACAGCGGCAGAATCTACGGCTACGGATGGAATCAGGAGGGCTCTTCCGTATTCCTGGAAGCCTCGGAGTCCTTGTCGGCGTCAGAGCATTCCCCTTACGAAATAGCCTTCCAGGACGAAAGCGGCCTAAAGCAGTTTGAAAGCGCAACGTTATTCCGAAGCTTTTTAAGTAACGACGGAAAGGTTTTCATTCAAGGCGCCCTTGTCGAATACCGGGTAAATTACCAGGAAATTACCTGCATTCCTTTCCCCGAAAAAATAGTGAAGGTCGGTTCCATGTACCAAGGGATGATTGCGCTATCCGAGACCGGGAAAATTTACTTCCTGGGGGAAGACAGATTTGGCATCCATGGCGACGACTCAGCCGAATACTATCCCATATACGAACAGCCTGTGTGGATCGATAAGCTTTCGGAACGGGTAAGGGATATCTTTGTCTCTTCAAGCTCTGTTATTGCAGTTACGGAAAAAGGCAAGGTTTATAATGATTATGGTCAGGGCTT
>JAAWEO010000255.1 GCA_022794295.1 Angelakisella sp.
CGCTGTCCGCCCTGGACCCGGACCGGACTGGTGTCCGGTGACAGAAAGGCTACCCGGTACTGGGCGTTGGGCTTCGGGTATGGTGCTGCGCCGGCAGAAGCCTCGCCCGCCCCGGTCCGTCAAAGGCCGGGGAATCGTCTCGCCCTGTGCTCATTCGGACTCCAGGCACCCACTACCCACCCCGCACACCGTCAAGGCGCAAGGCGCCGGGTAGGGTCTGCGGCCCGCTGTACCAGCTCCACGATCTTTCTCGGAGTAGCAAATTCCTCCCGCCCCACCTGTGTAGGCCATATCTCTACCCCGAACCGCTCCTCCAATCCCTCCAGTAACTGCACCAGCGCAAAAGAATCCATCAGGTTCTCCCCGTAAAGATCCAGCTCCAGCTCCCCCGCCACCCGGGGCTCCCCGCAAACCTCCGCCAAAAGCGCCAGCACCTGTCCCTCCAGCCCTTCCATCAAAGCTCACCTTCCCTTCATACGCTGTTCCAAAAGAGCCCCCGCCGCCCTCCGGTCTATCTTTCCCTGGGGTGTCATGGGCAGGGCATCGGTGAAAAACACCCGCTGGGGCAGCAGCGAAGGCGTCAGCCGCTCCCCCAATGCCCGAAGCAGCTCCCGGGAGTCCATCCCGGCCCCCGGAACCGTCGTCACCAGAGCGGCCAAACGACCCTCTGCCAGGGCTGCCACTGCCCCGGTCACCTGGGGAAGGGCCAGCAGGTTCTCCTCCAGGTCCCCCAGCTCGATGCGGCAGCCCCGGTATTTTACCTGGAGATCCCGCCGCCCGTGGAACCAAAGAAGCCCGTTCTCCAGGCGGCCCAGATCCCCGGTCCGGTACCAGGGGATACCATCCCTGGTGAAAAAACGCTCCCGGGTCAGGTCCGGAAGCCCCCGGTATCCCTCCCCCACCCCGGGGCCGCCAATGAGGATCTCCCCCTCCTGACCATAGGGAAGGAGTTCCCCGTTCTGCCCGGCAATAGCCAGAGAAACCCCTGCCAGGGGCCGCCCGACGGGAAGGGGCTCCCTCCGTTCCGCCAGCTCCCAGGGGATCCGCATCAGGGTAGCCGCCACAGTGGCCTCGGTAGGGCCGTAGGCGTTGATGACCCTGGCCCGGGGGAATCGCTCCATCAGGGCCAGAGCCAGGCCGGGCTCCAGCACCTCCCCGCAGAAGAAAAAGAGGGTGAGCCTCGGCAGCATCCCCTCCCCAAAGCCGGGGTCCCGGAGCCACAGCCGGGCAAAGGAGGGGGTGGAAACCCAGCAGGTGGCCCCGCTGGCAGCCATCTCCCCTGCCAGCTTGGGGAAATCCACCCCGCGGGAGGTGTCCAGCCAAACCACCCGGTCCCCCCGGGCCAGACCCTGCCACAGGGGCAGGACGCTAAGGTCAAAGCTCCACAGGGCGTGGGTGAGCCATACGGCCTCTCCCGGAGGCTCCAGAGGGAGGTTCCGGGTGGCCCCCAAGAAAAAGTCCAGGTTGTCCCGGCTGATCTGGACCCCCTTGGGGCGTCCGGTGGAGCCGGAGGTGTACATCAAATAAGCAAGACCTGGGAGATCAGGCCCTGCATCCTCCACATCCTGGATGATCTGGTCCTGCCGGAGGGTGGGGGCCCCGGGGTCCAACACCACATAAGGCCGCCTCGAAAGGAGGCACCCCAGCATCCCCACAACGGGGGCCAGTTTTTTCTCTCCCATAGACAGCATCATTGCCGGGTGATGCTTCCGCCAGGCCGACAGGATCTCCACCTGCTTTTTTCCCTTTTGTGCCAGCTCCCCATAGGTAAGCTGCTCCCCGCCCATGCGCAGGGCGACCTTGTCCGGGGTGGCAGCGGCGTGGGCCAGGATCCTTTGGGTCAGGACCATTTCCTTCATCTCCGAACCTCCTCCCGGACCTGCTCCGGCGGGATAAGGGCAGGGTCGAACAGCACCCGGGAGTGGTTTTTGAACACCAGCTCCTCCCGGAGGGTCTCCCCGGTGACCCGATCCTGCTCCACCCGCCAAATCTCGCTGCACCGGTACCACAGGCCATCGGCCTCCCGGCGGTAGTGGTGGTCCCGCTCCCGGATGCGCAGGCGGGTGGGAAGGCGCCGGCTGCACCGCAGCTCCCCGCAAAGGTCCTCCGCCTCCAGCCAGACCCGATACTGGTAGGTGTCCGGGGTCTCGTTCTTCACCCGGTAATCCACATTGTTGTAAAAGACCGAGGTCCCGGTGCCAAAGGGCACCCGGCGGCCGCTGTCAGGGAACAGGGCGTCGGTGTGGTGGTGGAGCTCGGTAACGGTCAGGGGGCTATGCAGGGTGAGCCAGTGAAGGAGATTTGCCATCTGGCAAAGGCCGCCCCCCACGTCGCTGCCGGGCTTTCCGCCGCTGATGGTAAGCCCCGGCAGAAATCCCCGCCCGGCGGAGGGCTCCCCCACCCGCCGCCAAAAGGAAAGGGTCTGGCCCGGCTCCAAAAGAAGGCCATCCAGTCCCCGGGCCGCCAGGGCCAGGTTGGTCACCTTGTTTTCCTGAAGGGACATATCCACCCCCTCCAGCCGCCTCAGCAGGGTGGAGCGGTGGGCCATCACCATGTGGGGAAGGCTTTCCGCCTCCTGGCAGCAGGCAAAATCCTCCCCGCCCGCCAGATCCCGAACCCAGCGAAGCCCGCGCTCCTTGGCAGTAGAAATGGCATAGCAAACAGGACCGCACTGACAAAACAACCTCCTGCCCATCAAACCGCCCCTCCCTTCCCCTCCATCATAGCATCACAAAAATTTTTTGTCTACCAGTGTCTGATAGAAATAACGACGAAAAAGCCATTTTCTTTCACCCCCCCAAATCATTTTCCCCCCACCCCACAGCCGCAAAGCGGCTCTAGCCCGAAGGGCTCCGCCGGAGGCCCCAAAGCCGTTCCAAAACCATCCCTTCGCCGCCCGGCGGCGCTTGCCGCGAAGCGGCTCGACTTTCGCCGCAGCGAAAATCACCTTAGCCATTCCCACCCCGGCCCGCAGGCCATTAGCCGCGAAGCGGCCTTAGCCCGAAGGGCTCCGCTTTTTTCCGCAGAAAAAAGCACCTTATCCGGCCAACGAGCCTCCGGCCGCAAAAGCCCGGACGC
>JAAWEO010000256.1 GCA_022794295.1 Angelakisella sp.
CTGTCCGCCCTGGACCCGGACCGGACTGATGTCCGGTGACAGAAAGGCTACCCGGTACTGGGCGTTGGGCTTCGGGTATGGTACTGCGCCGGCAGAAGCCTCGCCCGCCCAGGTCTGTCAAAGTCCGGGGAATCGTCCCGCCTCCAGGCCGCATTATAAGCTCATTTGCAGCGGAGTGCCGCCAGGTACCGGCAGCCCCAAATGTCGGTATGCCTTCTCCGTTACACACCGCCCCCGGGCTGTACGGCTCAGAAAACCCTCCTGCATCAGATACGGCTCGTAAACATCCTCGATGGTCACCGATTCTTCCCCCACCGCCGCCGCCAATGTATCCAGCCCCACCGGCCCCCCGGCGTAGGATTGGATAATGGTGCTGAGGATCCGCCGGTCAATGGCGTCCAGCCCCAGATAGTCCACCTCCAGCCGGTCCAGCGCCGCCGCCGCCAGCTCTGCGGTAATGTCCCCGTTCCCCATCACCTGGGCAAAGTCCCGCACCCGCTTGAGGAACCGGTTGGCAATTCGCGGTGTCCCCCGGCTCCGCCGGGCCAGCTCCTGGGCCCCCGTGGGGTCGCAGGCGATCCCCAGGATCCCCGCGCTCCGGGTGATGATCTTGGTCAGCTCCTCCGGGGTGTACAGCTCTAAACGGAAAATCACCCCGAACCGGTCCCGCAGCGGCCCTGTCAGCTGTCCCGCCCTGGTGGTAGCCCCCACCAGGGTGAACCGGGGCAGGTCGATGCGGATGGACCGGGCCGAGGGACCCTTCCCCAGGATAATATCCAGGGCAAAGTCCTCCATGGCGGGGTAAAGGACCTCCTCCACGCTGCGGTTCAGCCGGTGGATCTCGTCAATGAAAAGGATGTCGTTTTCCTCCAGGTTGGTGAGAAGGGCGGCCAGGTCCCCCGGCTTTTCAATGGCCGGCCCCGAGGTGGTGCGGATGTTCACCCCCATCTCCCCGGCAATAATGGTGGAGAGGGTGGTCTTCCCCAGCCCCGGCGGGCCGTAAAGGAGCACATGGTCCAGGGGCTCCCCCCGGAGCTTTGCCGCCTCGATAAAGACCCGCAGGTTCTCCTTGGCCTTCTCCTGGCCCACATACTCCGCCAGGGACTTGGGCCGCAGGGAGGTTTCCGCGTCGCTGTCATCCCGGGTGTGCTCCGGGGTGACAATGCGGTTTTCAAAGTCAAAGTCGCTGTCCTTGTCAAACATTCCCATCTGTTACACCCCCCGGGAGAGCCGCTTCAGGGCCCCCTTAATAAGCTCGTCCACCGCCAGGGCGGAATCCAGCTTGGCAATGGCGGCGGCGGCCTCGGTCTGGCCGTATCCCAGGGAGACCAGGGCGGCCACCGCCTCCCCCTGGGCGGAGGAGCCCTCCCCCGCCAGGAAGGAAAGCCCGTCGTCTGTGTCCCCGGAAAATCCCCCTGCCAGGTCCTCGGTGGAGAACTTGTCCCGCAGCTCCAGCACAATGCGCTGGCTCAGCTTGGGGCCCACCCCGGGGGCCTTCACCGCCTTGGAATCCCCCGCGGCAATGGCCAGCATCAGCTTCTGGGGGGTCAGGGTGGAAAGGATAGCCAGGGCCGCCTTGGGCCCCACCCCGCTTACCCCAATAAGGAGGCGGAAGCACCGCAGCTCCTCCTCGGTGTAAAAGCCGAACAGCTCCAGCACATCCTCCCGCAGGTACAGGTGGGTCAGCAGGGTGACCTCCTTCCCCCTGGGGGGGAGCTTCGCCAGGGTGCTGGTGGTGGTGGAACAGCGGTACCCCACCCCGGCGGCCTCCACCACGGCGAAGCCCGGCTCCACGGCGATCAGTTTTCCGGTGACACTGTATATCATACTTGTTACCTCATTTGCAGCTTGGTTTTAAACAGAACAGAGCTCCCCACATTCCCGTGGCAGATGGCAATAGCCAGGGCGTCGGCGGCGTCGTCCGGCTTGGGGAGCTCGCTAAGCCCCAGGAGGTTTTTGGTCATCTCCATCACCTGGTGCTTTTCGGCATTGCCATAGCCCACCACTGCCATCTTCACCTGCATCGGGGTGTACTCGAACACTGGCAGGCCCCTCTGCTGGCAGGCCAGAAGGATAACCCCCCGGGCTTGGGCCACCCCCATAACGGTGGTCTGGTTGTGGATGGCAAACAGCTGTTCAATCGCCACCGCCTCCGGCCGGTACTTATCCAGGGCGAAGGTCAGCTGGTCGTAGATGGTCACCAGCCGCTGGCCCATCTCCATTCCGGCGGGGGTGGTAATGGCGCCGTATTCCACCATTCGGTACTTGCCCCGGGCGCAGTCCACCACCCCGCATCCCACAATGGCATACCCGGGGTCGATGCCGAAAACCCGCATAGCGGCCACCTTCCTTTCCTGCTTCCCGCAGAAGCCCACAATTCATTTTATTATAGCACAGGGGATGGTTTTTGTCAGTATTTTCGCACATTTATTCCCGGCCCGGTAAAATATTCGGAAAACTGCAAAATAGGGCTTGATTTTTTATTTCCTCTCGTGTATAATGTAAAAGCTGTCAGTTGCGGCGGCAAGATATGGGCGGTTAGCTCAGCTGGAAGAGCACCTGCTTGACGTGCAGGGGGTCAGGGGTTCAAGTCCCTTACCGCCCACCAAAAAGCCTCGTGGATTTTGATCGATCCGCGAGGCTTTTTTGTTTTGTTCTGCTGATGTTGTTGGTAAGCTGTTCGGAACAGTCAGGCTGCCCTGCTGCGGCAGATCCGCAAGGGGGGTGTCTTTAATGCTTAGGCCCCAAAATTGGGGGTAAGTTTTTCAGGGGGGCTTAGGGCCGCCTGGCGGCGGCCTTTAGAAGGTCGAATGGACCGGCCTTATGGCCGGTCCATTCGAGGGGGGCGGTTGTTGCAAAACACCCCACCGGGGTGTATTTGCAGGGTAGCTGGGTGGGGGGCGAGCAGGCTTCTCCTTTCTTTTTTTATCGCAAAAAGAAAGGAGCAAAGAAAAATGCTCACTCCGTATAAGGTATTTCGCCCTCTGCGGAGGGCGACCAGGGCGCCGCCCTGGACCTGCCGCCCTTTGAAAAGGGCGGCCCTAAACTTTAGACCCTACGAGGGTGTGTGCGGG
>JAAWEO010000257.1 GCA_022794295.1 Angelakisella sp.
GGGATGTCCATGTACAGCTCCCGGCAGGCGTCGCTGATCTTGGCCGCCATCGATTTGGCGGAAAGCTCCGGCGTCCATACCCGCTGGGCGTACTCGGCAATCTCCGGCTGCTGCCAGCCAAAGTTTAACACCGTGCCCACCCCGGCGTGGATGGCCCCGTCGCTCATCATGATGTACAGGTCCCCAATCTGCCCCACCATCCGGGTTTCAAAGATGGTCTTGCCGGCAATCTCCCGCTTTTCCTTGGGGTAATCGTAGATTTTGCCGTTGCGCAGCAGAATCAGGTCCGGGTTGTCAAACTGGATGAGGTATACCTCGCTGGTGTATTTATTCACCTGTAGGATGGTGAAGGTGCAGTAGGCCACCTGCCGCACCGAGCAGACCGGCAGCGTAAGGGCGATGGTCTCCACGCTGTCCTCCACCGTCATATCCCCGGCCAGCATGGTGGCCAGGATCTTGGAGGTAAGGGTGGAAAGGATGCTGGCCTTTACCCCGCTGCCCAAACCGTCGGCCAGCACCATAATAACGCTGTCCTCCCGGTTCACCGTCTCCACATGGTCCCCGCAAAGGAGCTCCCCCGCCTTGTTCATGGAGAGCCAGCCGTTTTCCAGATACAGCTTACTCATGCTTCTCCCCCTCCGCAACAGCCCCCCGCAGCTTGGTCAGGGCCACCTTGGTCTCGGCGGTGGTCTCCCCCAAAAGGCTGGCGATCTCCTGGACGGTGCGCATCTGCTTCTGGATGATCCGGTCGGTGACCTCCAGGGTCTGCTGGCGGAGCTCCTGGGCCCGGCGGTTCTTTTGCTCCTCGGCGGTGACATCCTTCATGATCGCCAGCAGCAGCTTATTTTCAATGTCGTAGACGATGGTCTCCTCCACAAACTTCTTACAGCTTTCCAGCCACACCTTCCGGTCCTTAATGGGCCGCCCGTCCTCCAGGACAAAGACGAAATCCACCGGGTCCAGGAATTCCTCCACCGGCCTGTGGGCCAGGGCGGTCTGGTGGTCCACCTCCAGCAGGCGGCAGGCGGCGCTGTTCATCTGCTGGATGGTCAGGTCCTCCCCTACCACCAGAATGGCATTGGGGGTGGAGCCGATGATCTTGTCGGAAAGGGACTCGGCCCGCTCCCGCATATAGGGCAGGCACATGGTGATCTCCGCCTTGCCGTTAAAGACCGCCTTGGCCTTTTCCCGGCAGGTGGGGTATCCGCAGGAGCCGCAGTTCAGCTCGTCCAGGGGGCTTTGCTTGCCCATTTTAGCCAGGATGGCCTCCAGCTCCTCCTGGGTGGGGGTCCGCTCCACCACCGGCTTGGGGGTGATGGTGCAGGCCAGGGAGATGTCCCCGCCCCCCTGGAAATCCCGCTTGGGCCGGATATCTGGGAAGCCGGGGGCGGCGTAATCGGTGACCCGGTCCTGGCACTCCAGCATCCCCCCCTGGCGGGAGCGGATCATGGGGCCGTTGATGCAGGCGCCCTCGCAGATGTTCATCTCCAAAAAGACGTTGTGGAGCCGCCCGCTCTGAATGTCCTTCAGGGCGGCCACACACCGCTCCGGGCCATCCACGGCGTAGTAGCGGTAGCCGGTGCCCTCCCGGTCCATGCTCTGGATAATGCCGCCGGGCTTGGGGAAAAAGCGGGAGCGGCGGCCCTCCAGGTCGCAGGGGAGGTGCTCCGGCTCCGCCTTCTCCCCCTCGGCCCAGGCCCGAAGCTCCTCAAAGGTGAGGACGCAGTCCACCGCCCCAGGGTAGTCCTCGGCCTCCGCCTTTTTGGAGATGCAGGGGCCCACAAACACCACAAAAGCGTCAGGGTCCTGTTCCTTTATGTACCGGGCGTGGGCCTCCATGGGGGAGACCACCGGGGCCAGGCAGTCCACCAGCTCCGGATAATACTTCTGCACCAGCCGCACCGCAGAGGGGCAGCAGGTGGAGATGATAATATCCTGGCGCTTTTCCCGGACCATGCGCTCGTACTCGCTCTTGACCAGGTAAGCCCCCTGGGCGGTCTCGCCGGTACCGGCGAAGCCCAGCTTCCGCAGCATGGCATCCAGCTCCTCAATGCCCTCCACAGGAAAATCCACAATAAAGGAGGGAGCCACACTGGCGATCACCCGCCTTCCCTCCGCTATGGCCGCCTTGACCCGCTCCACATCGGAGCGGACCACCTTGGCATTCTGGGGACAGGTGACCACGCACTGGCCGCAAAGGATACACTCGCTGCCGATGATCTTGGCCTGCTGGCCGGAAAACTCGATGGATTTCACCGGGCAGACCCGGATGCACTTATGGCAGCTTTTGCAGTTGGCGCGCTTAAGACCCAGCACTTCCATTCCCGTCACCCTCTTTCCGCCAGTGCTTTGTGGAGGATCCCCTCGATGTTATCCTTGTTTACCCCGGTGATAATGTCCTCGTCAATGCGGATGGTGCAGCCGTGGGTGCACTGGCCCAGGCAGAAGGAGGCGCTCAGGTTCACCTTGTCCTCCAGCTTTTCCTGGGCAATGAGTTCCTTCAGGCGCTGGATGATATCATAGGATCCCCGCAGGTGGCAGGAGCTGCCGATGCAGACAGAAATATTCATTTACACATTCCTCCCAATAAAACTGCTTCCCGGCCGGCCAGGCCCACCGGTTTTTACCAAGGGTGTGTCCCAAAAGTCTTGACCCCGTCTTTAGGGCTACACCCTAACCATTATAGTACAAGGATCCCCAAAAAATCAATAAAATTTGTTAAGAAAATAGCATACTTTTTCCCCACCCACTCCCCCGCCCGCAGGCATTAGCCCGAAGGACTCCGCCGGAGGCCCCAAAGCCGTTCCCAACCTGGCCCGCAGGCCATAGCCCGAAGGGCTCCGCTTTTTTCCGCAGAAAAAAGCACCTTATCCGGCCAACGAGCCTCCGGCCGCTAAAGCCCGGACGCCGGTAAGCGGGAGCACAAAACCAAGATGCCAGCACACCCCAGCCGCCGTGCGGCATTTGCCGCAAAGCGGCTCCGCCGGAGGCACCAAAATCCCCCCCGGAGGGTTAGGGGGCCCACGGGGGGACTAGTCCCCCCGTGAGGCGCGC
>JAAWEO010000258.1 GCA_022794295.1 Angelakisella sp.
GGCGCTGTCCGCCCTGGACCCGGACCGGACTGATGTCCGGTGACAGAAAGGCTAGCCGGTACTGGGCGTTGGGCTTCGGGCATGGTGCTGCGCCGGCAGAAGCCTCGCCCGCACAGGCTATTTGCCGCGGCATTCGTCAATATAGCTGTATACCGTCACACGGGAAACCCCCATCCGAGCCCCCACCTGATCCACTGCCCCCTTCATTAGAAAGATCCCCTTTTCATCCATGAAACGAATCAGCTCCAGCTTTTCCTCCCGGCGAAGCCGGGAAATATCCCTGTCCCCAATGATCTGTCCAATCAGCTGGGTCACTACCTCCCCCATGTGGGCAATCTCCCCCGTCCCCTCCGGAGAAACCGCCGCCCCCTCCTCCCGCCCCGGAAGAAACGCCTGCAGCCATTCCAGCTGCCGGGTAAACGGCGTGGTGTCAAGGTTGACGCAGATAGCCCCCACTACCTCCCCCCCTGTGTCCCGCAGCAGCGCCGTGGAGGATTTTACAAGCTTCCCCTGGCTGGTCCGAAAGTAGTAGTTGGATACCACATCCCCCTCCAGCCCCGGCGAAAGCATTACCTGGGGCACCAGGTGGTCAAAGCTCTGCCCCACCTGGCGCCCGGTAACATGGTTGTTTACTGTGTAGACCACCGACCGCTGGGGCTCGGAAAGATCATGGAGCACTACCTCGCAGTCCGGCCCAAAGGTCTGGGCGATCAGATCTGCCACCGGGATGTACCGGGCAATCACAGGATTCATAGGCTCCTCCTTCCTGGGCCGGTGCTGCTTTTGTTCAGACATAATGGACCAGATCGGTGTAGGTGGGCAGCGGCCAAATGTCCTTCGGGATCAGAACCTCCGCCCGGTCGCAGGCGGCGCGAAGCTCCCCCATATCCCGGCGAACCACATCCCGCATGTGAACGGCCCGCTCCCGGGGATCCTCCGGCAGGCTGTCCAAATCCCATTCCAGGCTGTCCACCCCGTTGGCAATGGCGTTGGTCAGGTCGGAAAGCTGCTCCAGGTGGTCCTCCAGGTAGCCCTGGCCGCGGCCCATGGCATCTTTAAAGTCCCGGACAGCCCGGGCGGTGTCGCCGGTGTACCGGGCCACAACCGGCAGGATCTGCCGCCGGACCATCTGCACCAGGGTGGCGGCCTCGATGCTTACCACCTTGTTGTAGTTTTCGGTCATGATCTCCCGGCGGGAGGCGCATTCGGCAGGGGTAAGCACCCCAAACCGTCCCAGCAGCTTCCAGTTTTTGGGGTCCTCCAGGGCCTCCATGGCCTGGACCGTATCCCCGATCACCGGCAGGCCGCGGTTCATGGCCTCCTGGACCCACTGCTGGCTGTAGTTGTCCCCGTTAAAGACGATCCGCCCATGACTCCGGAGGGTCTCGGCAATAACACGGCGGATTGCGGCCTCGGTGAAGCCCTCCTCCTCGAAGTAGATGGCAAAGGCGTTAAAGCTGTCTGCCAGAATGGTATTCAGGATGGTGTTCGCCAGGGCAATGGACTGGGATGAGCCCACCATCCGGAACTCGAACTTGTTGCCGGTAAAGGCCAGGGGGCTGGTGCGGTTGCGGTCGCTGTCGTCGGCCATCAGCTCCGGGCTGGTGGAAACACCAATGCTGAGGCTGCGGCCCCCCGGCTGTTCCCCGATCTCCTCCCCGGCTGCCTGGTGAAGGGCGCCGAGAAGGGCATCCCCCAGAAAAACAGAGATGATGGCAGGGGGGGCCTCGTTGCCGCCCAGGCGCAGGTCATTGCTGGCGGAGGCGGCAGAAAGGCGCATCAGCTCCGGGTAGGAATCCACCCCCCGGAGGAAGGCGCAGAGGGTGAGGAGGAACCGGATGTTCCCGGCGGGGTCCTTGCCTGGGGAGAGAAGGTTCACCCCGGTATTGGTGGAAAGGGAGTAGTTGTTATGCTTGCCGCTGCCGTTCACCCGGGCGAAGGGTTTTTCGTGAAGGAGACAGGCAAGGCCCTGCTCCTTGGCCACCTGGCGGAGGACCTCCATCACCAGCTGGTTGTGGTCACAGGCGACATTGCACCCCTCGTAAACCAGGGCCAGCTCATGCTGGGCCGGGGCGGCCTCGTTGTGCTTGGTCTTGGCAGGGACACCTAGCTCCCACAGGCGGCGCTCCACCTCTTTCATGTACTTCCCGATGCGGATGCGGATGCGGCCCAGGTAATGGTCATCCAGCTCCTGGCCCTTGACCATCGGCGCCCCCTGGAGGGTGACACCGCAGATCTTCAGGTCCAGGCGGGCCTCATAGGCGGCCCGGTCGATGATGAAATATTCCTGCTCGGCGCCCACACTAGGCTCCACCCGGGTGACATCCTCCATGCCGATGGCCCGGCAAAAGCGAACGGCCTCCCGGTTGACCGCCTCCATCGAGCGAAGGAGAGGGGTCTTGGCGTCCAGGGCTTGTCCGGTATAGGCGCAGAAGGCGGTGGGGATATAAAGGGTTTCATCCTTAACAAAGGCGGGGCTGGTGGGGTCCCAGGCGGTGTAGCCCCGGGCCTCGAAGGTAGCCCGCAGTCCCCCGGAGGGGAAGGAGGAGGCGTCGGGCTCCCCCATAAAAAGGGACTTACCGGAAAACTCGGTAAAGGCGCCGCCCTCGTCGTCGGGGGAAAGGAAGGCATCAAATTTTCCGGCGGTGATACCGGTCATAGGCTGGAACCAGTGGGTGAAATGGGTCGCCCCCTGTTCGATGGCCCACTGACGCATGGCGTCGGCCACGGCTTGGGCGATCTCCGGGTCGAGGCGGCCACCGGAGTGGGTAGCGCCTTCCAGGCGGGACCAAACCTCCCGGGGGAGGCGCTGGCGCATTACTTTTTGGCTAAAAACGCGGCAGCCGTAGGTTTCATGAGGGTTCATAGGGAGCCTCCTTCATAGATTATGGGTTAGCACCCGCTGCGGGCTAGGGGCCGCTTTCAGCCCTTACCTGGGCGGGCGAGGTTTCTGCCAGTGCAGCACCATGCCCGAAGCCCAACGCCCAGTACCGGGTAGCCTTTCTGTCTCCGGACATCAGTCCGGTCCGGGTCCAGGGCGGACAGCGCCT
>JAAWEO010000259.1 GCA_022794295.1 Angelakisella sp.
ACTTGAACACCCGGCCTCTACCACCCCAAGGTAGCGCGCTACCAACTGCGCCACACCCAGAAACAGCTTAATTATAATAACATACTCTTTTGGAAAATGCAAGAGGTTTTTTGCATTTTTCCCGAAAAAATTCAAAAATATTTTTTTCAAAAAATTGCCTGGAAGGTCTTGACTTTTTTGGTGTTTTGAGGGATAATATTAACGTTGTCTCACGCGGATGTAGTTCAATGGCAGAATTCCAGCTTCCCAAGCTGGTTACGCGGGTTCGATTCCCGTCATCCGCTCCAACGAGGAGGCCCTTGCGGCCCCACCTTATCCGGCCCCCTCATTTGAGGGGGCCTTGCTTTTGTATCAAATCCCAGAGCCCGATGGCACGGCCGCCGGGACCAGCTTTTTGAGAAGGGAGGAAACAGAATGCGCAGCTTTATCATTGGGGAAAACGACTGCGGACAGCGGCTGGACCGGTTCCTATCCAAGGCGGTCCCCCTGCTTCCCCCAAATCTCCTTCAAAAATACCTCCGGCTCAAGCGGATCAAGGTAAACCGCAAACGCTGTGAAGGCTCTTACCGCCTGGCCGAGGGGGACCAGGTGGAGCTTTACATCAACGACGAATTCTTCGCCCGGGACGGGCAGGAGGACGCCTTCCTTTCGGCCCGGGACGACCTGAGCATCCTCTACGAGGACGACAACCTCCTCCTGGTGGACAAGCCTGCCGGGCTGGTGGTCCATGTGGACAACGAAGGCCAAGTGGACACCCTCATAAACCGCATCCTGAAATATTTAGCCAAAACCGGGCAGTTTGACCCCCGGCTGGAGAATTCCTTTACCCCCGCCCTCTGCAACCGCATTGACCGCAACACCAGCGGCATCGTCCTTTGCGCCAAAAACGCCCCTACCCTCCGGGTGCTGAACCAGAAGATCAAGGACCGGGAGATCACCAAGGTTTATCGGTGTCTGGTGTTCGGTGTCCCCTCCCCCTCCCACGCCACCCGGCGGGCCTTTCTCCGGAAGGATGCCGCCAAAAACCAGGTGGAGGTCCGGGACAAGCCCATGGCCGGCGGCCGGACGATTCTCACCGAATACCGGGTATTGGACTCCCGGGGCGGTGTCAGCCTATTGGAGGTGGTCCTCCACACCGGGCGCACCCACCAGATCAGGGCCCACCTGGCCCATTTGGGCCACCCCCTGGTGGGGGACACCAAATATGGTCAGAACCGCCAGAACCAGGGCCTCCCCTTTCATTATCAGGCCCTCTGCTCCTGGCAGCTCACCTTTGATTTTCCCACCCCGGCAGAGCACCTGGAGTATCTCCGGGGAAAACGCTTTCAGGTAAGAGAGCTGCCCTTTTCCCTGGAGGAGGTTTCGCTATGACACGGTACAAAATCTCCAACAAAAACAGCTACGGCTTTTTGGACTGCTTTTTCCAAAGCCTTCTTCTGGGGGCAGCGGTGATGGTCCTCTGCTCCCTTTTGGTGGAGCTCAGCGCCTACCGGGGCCCTGCCTCGGACGATCCCTGCGGGACCGAGGCCACCTGGAAAACCCCTGTGGCGGAATCGCTGGATGAAATAAAGACCCAAGGGGACTTTACCCTTTTTACAACGGGCACGGTTTTAAAGGACGACACCATAGAGGCCGGCGGTGCGGTTTACTACCGGATCCCCCTCCCCAGCGGGGAGCAGGTCGTGGCCCTGATCAACCTCAAGTCCCTTCAGGAGACCGGGACCATTGGGATCTACCGGCTGCCGGTGGGCCGGTGGCGGGAATGGGAGGAGGGCTCGGCTCCGCCCTCCATCGCCGCCCTGTCAGATGCCATAAACACCAGCGGATATGTGGATATGCTGGGAGCCTCCAGCCCTGCCCCGGACCGCCGCACCCTGCGGAGAGCCATAGAGCCGTTTGTGTTTTTGGGGACCATCCTCCTTCACCGTGTTTTGGGGACCCGGCGGGGTTGGTTTGCGCCTGCCTTTTTTGTCAAGCAGGATCCCCTTCTCCCCCGGAATGATTTGGAATGCTGGTGCGCCGCTGTGTCGGCCCACCATTACCTTCCCCCGGTTTGGGAGGGCTGGCCCCTTCTCACCGGCGGCCACCGCCGGCAAAGGATCAAGGCCCTTTGCCGGAAGCATATGGCCGATCGCTGCCTATTTGACGCCGACCAGTGCATCCGGGAGGTCCGCAAGCTCACAGACCGCTGGGCCGGGACCCTGGAGACCGCCGGTGCCGGGTGGGAGCTCTCCCTGTCCATCCAGCTGTTGGAGGAACTGTACCTTTTGAAAATGCTGGACCGGAATTCTTTGGACCAGGAGCTGAGCCGGGTCGGGCGGGTCCTGCAGCGCTGCTTTTCCTCCTGGGAGGAGTTTCTGGCCGACGAGGAGAAGGGGTTCCTTTTGGCCTGCAAGGAGGGGGAACGGATGATCCTCTGGAATACGCCGGGGGCTCGCCGCGAGATGATCCTTCACCTAAAGAGCCAGCCATACAGCCCCTATTTTGTTCCCTGGTACACCGACCTCACCTGGGCCCCTGATGGCAGCTCCGGGGAAAGAACGATAGTAAACGAAGTCCTTACAAAACAGTTTGTCCTCCGATAACCCCAGCGGCCTGGAGGCCGCATCCAGACCCTACTCGCCGCTACGCGGCTTAACACTGTGCGAATGTTTAGTGGGTGCCTGGAGTCCGAGCGGGTACAAGGCAAAACGATTCCCCTGCCTTTGACAGACTGGATGGGGGCAGCTCCTACCAATCTAAGGCTCCAGGCAGGACCTATCGCCCCGCACACACTCCCGTAGGGTCTAAAGTTTAGGGCCGCCCTTTTCAAAGGGCTGGGCGTAGCCCACGTGCCCGAAGGGCTCGGGGTCAGGGCGGCGCCCTGGTCGCTCCCCGCAGGGAGCGAAACTCCCCCGTTCCTTACCGGAGGGCGCATTTCTGCCGCCGCAGCGGCGTCTCGGAGCGCAATTGCCCCGAAGGGGCAGCTCTTAGCGCGGAGAGGCTTTGCTCCTTTCTTTTTGAAAGAAAAAAAGAAAGGAGAAGCCTGCTCGCCCTGCACCCAGCTACC
>JAAWEO010000260.1 GCA_022794295.1 Angelakisella sp.
ACAGACCATGTGGACATGGGGGTGGTGTTTTTCATCGTGAAAAGCGGCGTACCACCGGAACTGCTCCAGGGGTATCTTCATGGCCTGGGCCATCTCTACCGAGAAGGAGGAGAGCAGATCCTTCCACGCCTGGGCGTTGTCGTAGCCCAGCCGCTGGGCATCCTCCCGCCGCAAAGAGATGATGGGCTGCCACACATTACCGGGGTGGTTGGCGATCTCTTCCGCCACCTGGGACAGAACGATGGGATCATCTGTGCCGGAAAATAGCGCATGGTCGCTGACCCGTTCCGCCCTGGGTCTGCTGGCGATGTATCGTGTATAGTTTTCCTTTTGCTGAAAATTGGGAGGGAGCGTTTTTTCCGCTCCCTCCCGTGTTGCCATGTATCGGACATAGTTTTTCAGGTGCGCCGAGGTCTTTCTGGCCTGCCCCTTGATGTAGGGTATCTTTACAATGAGTCGAGGCATGGGTCATCACCCTTCCTTTTGGTAGCGCACCGCGTCCAGAAAGGTGATGTTCCCGCCGGTCTGCCGCACCTCCTGGACGCACCGTTTCCGGAGACCTTCCAGGGTACTTTCGTTCACATCCAGCTCGGCGGCCAGGATATTCATGAGCATATTGACCTCCACCGCCAGCTTGAAAAGCAGCCGGGCAATGCGCCCCTCGCTGTCTTGGACCGTCCCTTTGAGGGCTGCAACCAGCGTAGGCGGCAACACCTCCACCGCATCCTTGGCGGACAGGTACCCGGCGTAAAACCGGATGGCCTTGTCGATGAACTCGTTCTGGCTCTGGCAGTTGTCCCGAGGGCAGAGGTCCTTCACCAGCTTCTGTGTCTCCGGTGTGATCCGCAGGGCAAATTTAATTTTCTCTGTGGCCATTTTTCCTCCTTTCCGGGGTGAGGTCATCTCTCATCCCCTTGTCCTTTGGCTTTGTTCCTGGTGTTCCTGTTGTCCCTTACCCCCAATGTGACCCCAGCCCCCAAATTCTGACCCCAGGCAAAACGCCTCCCCGACCCGCATTGCGGGGCGGTGTGAGGTGGAGAGGAGGGCGCTTGCGACCCCTCTCCTTTAACCTGCAAAAACACCGGACCCGAAAAAGGCCCTCTGAGGCCGGATGACCACAGCGCCCAAAACCCCGGTCAAAAATCGCCAACAGGGGCCTGCTTTGGAGGGACGGGTACTGCTGCCGCCTTGCCCTCAAACCCGGCACGCTGGGCCGCACAGGGGCGGACAGCGGGGACAAAAAACGAGGGCCGCTCCATCTTTGGAGCAGCCCCCGCCAGGCGGTCCTTACATTGCCATTGCCATCTCAGGGCAGCTGTCTTGCTGCTGTGCCTCCCCAGGTGTCTCCTTCAGCCAGTCCGCCAGGTTTTGACACTCCGCCAGTTCTCCGGCCAGGTCGAACAGCGCCTCCCGCTCCCTCCGAGTATCCAGCCGGATGGCGGTCTCGAACAGCGCCCACACATTCTCCAGCGTTTCCGCTCCGGTGGCATTCATGGGCAGCTCCGTTTCCGGGAGGATGTGGGCGGCATCCTCACCGGCTGTGAGCCTGTCGAGGGCTTCCCGCTCCCGGCGGATGAGGCCGAGGCTCTTCTCGGTATCCTTTTTGGGGAGTCCCCAGGCCCGTCCCACCAGGGTGACCGCCTCTTTATAATGTTCCACCCGGCTGTCTGCTTTTTCGCTGCCCTCGCTTTGGATGACCATCAGGGCGATGGCCTCCTTGGCGATCCTCTCCTGGACCTTCTTTGCTTCTTCGATTTTCATTTTGTGTTCCTCCTGTTTGTTTATTGTTTACCGCGCCTGGCGGCTGATAACACAATGCCACACCCTGGCCGGAAAGTCCATCCACCAAAACCAACGATAACCGGCCAAGCAGATCTTTATAGAACCAAAAATTGCACAGTGCTTTGCTGGCTTTTTACAGCATCTGCATTCTCGGAGCGGTGTCTGCTTTCTGGCCGATCTCCTTTCCATCCAAATCACCTGTCCTTTCTTTCGCCGGTCGCCGGGTTCGCTCCCTGACAGGAGGGGCCTTGCGCTCCAGGTATTCCCGCACCGCCTCCGGCACCGACTTTTCATAGAGTGCCGCCAGTTCCTCTTGGATCTTCTTTTGGACGCTGCTCTTTTCCTTTCTGAGCGAGAACTCCAGGGCTTCCAGCTTCTCCTCCTCGAAAGAGATCGTGATCTCGACTTTCTTCACCTGCTGCCTCCTTTCACCATGTCAAAAAACGGGCCGTTTCGGACCCAAAGCATCTTGCGCCGGGTATTTTACATCGACAGTTCCATCCCCGGTAAGTTATCTTCCTGCTGCGTCTCCTCGGGCATCTCCAGCGGATCTGTCAGGTCCCGGCATTTTGCCAGCTTGTCAGCCATGTCAAGCAGCAGCTCCTTGTCCTTTTTTCTTCTTGCATAAAGGGCGGCTAAGGCCATCGACCGCGAATTGGCCTGCGTTTCTTCCGGCGTGATTTTCATGGGCAGCTCCGATTCCGGAAGGATGTGGGCGGTCTCCTCCCCCATATAGAGCTTATCCAGAACCTCCTGCTCCTGCTGAATGAGGTTGAGGTTCTTCATGGTTTCCTCCGCAGGGAGATCCCAGATCTGCCCGATCAGAATAACCGTCTCCTTATAATCATTCACCCAGCTGCCGGCTTTTTCATTGCCCTCTTCACACTGAATGATCATCTGCACGATGGCCTCTAAAGTGACCATGTTCTGAATCTTTCTTCCCTCTTCGATCTCCATTTTTTACACCTCTTTCTCATGATAAAAAATTTCTGTTCGGAGTTTCAGCGCCTGTCAAATAGTTTCTTGGATCTTGGGGCACGCCACCCTGTATCACCTCCAGATGCAGGTGGGGGCCGGTGCTTCTGCCGGTACTGCCGCTCTTGGCGATGGTTTCCCCAGCGGTCACGGTCTGCCCCTCGGTCACCAGAATTTCAGAACAGTGGGCGTACAGGGTCACCAAACCGCCGCCGTGGTCGATGGCCACATGGTTTCCGTATCCGGTCTGCTTGTAACGGACAAACAGCACCCGCCCATCCTTCACGGCT
>JAAWEO010000261.1 GCA_022794295.1 Angelakisella sp.
CGCAAAAAGAAAGGAGCAAAGAAAAATGCTCACTCCGTATAAGGAGTTTCGCCCGTTGCGACGGGCGACCAGGGCGCCGCCCTGGACCTGCCGCCCTTTAAAAAGGGCGGCCCCAAACTTTAGACCCTACGGGAGCTTGTACAGGGCGAAAGGAGGTGCCTGGGGTCTTGGATAGGGATCATTTTGGGCAAAAGAAAAACACCCGCTGGTTGAGCGGGTGTTCTCTTTGCATTCAGAAGTCACAGCTTAGCCGGCAGCGTTCAGCTTGCGGGCCAGACGGGACTTACGGCGGGCCGCGGTATTCTTGTGAAGGAGACCCTTGGCAGCCGCCTGGTCGATCTTCTTGATGGCCAGGGTGACCGCTGCGGTGCGGTCCTCGCTGGAGCTCGCCAGAGCGGCCTCCGCCTTCTTGATGGTGGTCTTGAGGTTGGAGTTCAGGGACTTATTCCTCAAGGTCTTGGTGGCGATGACCCGTACTCTCTTTTTTGCGGATTTGATATTCGGCATTTATGACACCTCCTTCACTTTGTTGGTTTGTCTGGTTCTGAAATCACAAAGCCTACCCGGGAGCGGGAGGCCCGGTTCTTGACAGTACAAATAATCTTACCATGTTCCTGTGACAAATGCAAGGGTTTTCCAGAATTTTTTTGCTATTTTTCCGCGGCGGTCTCCTCCTCCGGTGACTCCGGAGGATGGGGGAAGCCCTCCGGGGACATGAGGAGGGCGAGGGCCTCCTGGGAATCGGGGGAAACCTCCGGCTTGGCGGCTGCCAAAAGCCCGGCGGCTCCCAGGATAATGACACTTCCCAGAAGCTTTTGAAGGGTGAACGTTTCTCCCAGCCAGACAGCCCCGGCGATGCTGCAGCTTACCGGCTCAAACAGGCTGAACACCGCCGCCGTGGTAGCACTGAGATACCGCACCCCGATCTGGAGAAGGATCACCGCCGCATAGGAGGAGCCCACCGCAATGAGAAAGGTATAGAAGAATGCCTTGGGGGGCAGGCGGAACACCAGCTGTCCCAGGGGAATGTCTGCCAGGAGCACCCCTGCTGCCACTGCGGCGGCGCTGTAAAAGGTTACCAGAAAAGGGTCCATCCGGGACAGGCTGGTTTTTCCCACCGCCACCATAAAGGCGGCATAGGTGACCCCGGAGCAGAGGGCCAGTGCCATCCCCAAAAGGGCGTTGCTGCCGCCGCCCCGTTCCAAAAAGAGAACGACTCCGGCGCTGGCCAGAACAAGGGCCAGCACCTTGGCGCGGCCCAGCCGCTCCCGGAAAAGCCCACGGCAAAGGAGGGCCACAAAGACCGGATACATAAAATGGAGGGTGGTGGCGGTGCCGACCCCCACATAATTGTAGGCGACATTCAGCATCAGGGTGGTGGCGCCCCGGCAAAGCACCCCCACCAGGGATAGGGCAAGAAGCTCCCGCCAGGTGACCCGGAGGGAGATCCGCCGCGCCAGCAGGGTCACCAGCAAAAGGGGAAGCACCATGGCCTCCCGGTAAAAGGTGAGGGTCAGGGGGTTGCTCCCCATCTGGTAGGTTTTGCTGGAGAGCACCGGACAGACCCCGAACAGCAGGGCGGAAAGAACAGTAAAGAAAATGCCTTTTGCTTTCATAAACATTCAGCTCCATTCCCCTGGCGGCAAAGGACAGCCCCGGGAATGGGTCGTCCTCTCAGAGCCTATTCAAGATCTCCAAGTATGCCGAAAGGGCAGGGAGATTTTGAATAGGCTCTTAAGTAAACTCCACGGGGGTGTATTGTTCCACCCCTTGTACAGAGGTGGTGTTATAAAACTCCCGGAAGATCTCCAGGCATTCCTGCTGGGTGCAGTCCTTTTCCACCAAGCGGGTCCCCTGGGGCGTTTCCAGGGCCAGCTCCAGGGTAATGCCCCCTGTTTTCAGCTGGGTGGACTGGATGAACCGGATCCCGAAGCGGGGGTCACCCACGGTGAGGATGACAAACTCCTCCGGATCGGCCAGCATATCCCGGATGGCCTCCTCCACCTCGTCCCAGGAGGTCACATCCCGTTCCCCCGATTGGCTGGCTACACGGCGGGGAACATCACAGGAGGTGTTTTTAAAAATCACCTCCTGGGGGGCTTTGGCCGCTTTTTTCTTATTGAAGAAATTTTTAAACATTACCGGTTTCTCCTTTCTCGATTTGCGCCCCAATGGCATTGACGGCCTCCCGCAGGGCCGCTGCCTCCCGGAGGGCTTCCGGGGTTCCGGCAGAGGCCAGCCCGGCGGTGATCCTTTCCAGCTCCGCAGCCTTATTCCGGACATAGCGGAGGGTGTGGCTGTTTTCCCCGGGGCAGATGGCCCCCAGGTACTGCTCCCAGTCCCGGTGGGGAAGGACCTGGCCGGTGCAGCGGGCCTCTATTACCGAATAGACCCGGCCGGAGGCAGTACAGCAGCTTTCCCGAGCAAGGGAGAAGCCATGTTCCCACAGCCAGACCCGGAGGCGTTCCGCCTTGGTCATAGGCTGCAAAAGCCAGGTGATCCCTTGGTCCTGGGAATAAGGCCAGCTTTCCAGAATATGAATGATGGTTTCGCCGCCCATTCCGGCGATGATGACAGCGCCCAGGTTTTCCGGGGAAATACCGGTAAGGCCATCGGTTTGGAGGAACTCCAGGCGATGGGAAAGGCCCCGGCGCTGTGCCTCCCGGCGGGCTTTTTCCAGGGGTTTTTCATTCAGATCGGCGGCGATGCCCCGGCGGATCCTTCCCGATTCCACCAGGGCACAGATCAGGCGGCCATGGTCGGTACCGATATCGGCGGCGGTATCACAAAAGGGGGTCATTTGGAAGATAAGGTCCAGGCGGGGGTCGAGGGGAGGGGACATAGGGGTAGGGGTTCCTTTCAAATAGCATTCTGGGAGGATACTTCACCATTATAGCGGATTACAAAGCGGATTACAAGCGGGCGGGGCGGGCGAAGCTTCTGCCGGCGCAGTACCATACCCGAAGCCCAACGCCCAGTACCGGGTAGCCTTTCTGTCACCGGACATCAGTCCGGTCCGGGTCCAGGGCGGACAG
>JAAWEO010000262.1 GCA_022794295.1 Angelakisella sp.
CGGCGGGCGACCAGGCGCTGTCCGCCCTGGACCCGGACCGGACTGATGTCCGGTGACAGAAAGGCTACCCGGTACTGGGCGTTGGGCTTCGGGCATGGTTCTGCGCCGGCAGAAACCTCGCCCGCCCCGGTCCGTCAAAGGCAGGGGAATCGCCTCGCCCTGTACTCATTCAGACTCCAGGCACCCACTAGGCCCCCGCACACCGTTAAGCCGCGAAGCGGCGGGTAGGGTCTGTCAGCGGCCATCAGGCCGCCATCAGGCCGCCATCAGGCCGCCATTAAGCGTTCTGCGATGAGTACAGCTGTGCAGGCTGCCGCTGCTACCGTTAGCAGCCCCTTCTCCATCGATGCCAGCACTACCCCCGCCACAACCCCGCAAGCCGCCGAGAGCGGACTCCCCGTTGCAGAAAATACCGCCGGAAACGTCATCGCCCCCAGCACCGCATAGGGTACGTAAAACAGAAAATCCTTCAGCCACCGGTTCTCCAGCTGTCCCCGGAATACAACCAAGGGCACCGCCCGGATCAAATAGGTCACAACCGCCATTACCCCTACCTGGGCAAAAAATCTATCCGGCATCTGCCGCTTCCTCCTCCCTGGGGTACATCCACGCCCCCACCCCCGCCGCAGCCAGAGTGGAAAGGATTATGGCAAACCCGCTCCCGATGAATCGGGAAAGGGGTGTCCAGGCAATGATACAGCTGAAGCCTGCCGCCAGCAGCAGCACCCGCCGCACCGCTGGCAGCTTCTTCGCCGGCGGAATGATAATGGCTAAAAACATCCCGTAAATGGCGATCCCCAGGGCCGACTGCACCGCCTCTGGCAGAACCGCGCCCGCCGCCGCCCCCAAAATGGTCCCCCCGCTCCAGCCAAGGTAGGGGGCGATCATCAGCCCGTAAAAGTACCGCCGCCCCACCATCCCCTTTTGGGCGGACGCTACAGCGAAAACCTCGTCGGTGTTGACGAAGGCCATGATCAGCCGTTCCAGCACCCCGATCCCCGGCGCTAGCTTTTGGCTGAGGGAAAGGGACATCAGGGCGTAGCGCAGGTTGATGATCAGCTGGGTAAGGGCCTGCTCTGCCAGCGGCGCCCCGGCGGCAATAAGCCCCAGCCCCGCAAACTGCCCGGCGGAGGTGACGTTGGTCATGGAGATCAGCGCCGCCCCCCATACCGGCACCCCCGCCGCAACGGCGGAAATGCCAAAGGCAAAGGATACCGAAAAATATCCCAGGCCAATGGGGACCCCGTCCCCCAGGCCCTTGGGAAAGCTGTCCTGTATCATTGAGGGGTCAATCGTCCCTTTCGTCGTACTCGTCCTCCCCATCCTCTGCAAACCGGTCCAGGGCCGTCCGGATGTCCTCCCAGGCGTAGCCCCTCCGCTGGAGGGCGGCGGCGACCTTCTGCCTGCCCTGGGGGGCCTGAAGCTTCGAACGGTATTTTTTCTGGATCAGGTCCAGAATGGGGCCGACCTGGTCGGTGTCCTCCAGCTCCTCCATGACCTGGTCGATGATCTCCCGGTCCAGCCGCCGCTGGTAAAGGGCCTGGCGCACCCGGCCCAGGCTGTATTTCCGCAGATGGATCAGGTCCGCCGCAAGCCGGCGGCCATAGTCCAGGTCGTCCAGAAGCCCCAGCCCGGCAAGGCGCTCCACGGTAGCCTCCACCACCTCCGGCGGATAATGCTGCCGGAGCTTCTCCGCCAGCCTCCCGGAGCTCTGGGAAGCGTACTCCAAAAGGGTCAGGGCCTTCTCCTTGCAGGACCAGGCCTCGTCCTCCTGGCGGATCTCCTCCAGCACCTCCACCGGGAGCTTCTTTCCCAGGGCCAGCTCCGGGCGTCCCAGAAAGATATCTTTATGAACGGAAAAGAGAAACTCCCCATCGGCAAAGATGGCAAAGCGGCCCTTTTTCGTTTCCGAAAGGCGGGTAATTGTCATAGCTTGGGATCTCCTTTTTGAAAGGCGGCTTTGTATCTATTTATCATAGCACAGATCCCAGGGAAAAGAAAGGGGCATCCCCAAAGAAATCCGGCACAAAATTTTGCACAGAAAAACCCCCGGAAAACCTTCCGGGGGCAGCGGACCGCAAAGAATCATTCCTCCGGGTCAGACTCCTCGTCCTCCCCTGCCTCGAGCTCCTCCCCGCAGCAGTCGTCGCAGCCGCAGCAGAAGCCGTCCTCGTCATCCTCGTCGTAGTACTCCACCAGATCCTCATCCAGATCGTCACAGAGAGCACAGCTGCGGCGCTTAAAGTAAGCGATCAGGGCGATCAGCAGACCGACAAAAGAAACCAGCAGGGCAATCAGGGAAATGACAGTACTTTTGCGCATTCCAAATAAACCTCCTTTTTTGGGGCTGATGATTATTTTCTCTTACTATTATATTACGAACCTGAAAAAATAACAACCACTTCCGCAGAAATTTTCCAAGCCCCCCAACCGCACCAACCGTACCCCGTCCCACTCCCCCCGCCCGCAAGCCTTAGCTGCAAAGCGGCCCCGCCGGAGGCACCTAAGCCGTTCCACCCCTGGCCCGCAGGCCATAGCCCGAAGGGCCCCGCTTTTTTCCGCAGAAAAAAGCACCCTATCCGGCCAACGAGCCTCCGGCCGCGAAAGCCCGGACGGCGGTAAGCGGGAGCACAAAACCAGGATGCCAGCACAACCCAGCCGCCTGGCGCCATCAGTAGGAACACGCTGGTAATAGATCAAGGTACTGCCTACAACGGACCCCACCCCGTGGATGAGATCAGGCGGCCCCGTGGGTCATCCGCCCAAGGCCGGAGCCTTTGGCCGCAATCCATTCCCCGGCCCGCAGGCCATTAGCCGCGAAGCGGCTCCGCTTTTTTCCGCAGAAAAAAGCACCTTATCCGGCCAACGAGCCTCCGGCCGCCAAAGCCCGGACGCTGGTAAGCGGCAGCACAAATCCAAGCCGCCAGCACACCCCAGCCGCCTGGCGCCATCAGTAGGAACACGCTGGTAATAGATCAAGGTACCGCCCACCATGGACCCCGCCCCGTGGGTGAGATCAGGCGGCCCCGTG
>JAAWEO010000263.1 GCA_022794295.1 Angelakisella sp.
TGCTGCCGCTTACCAGCGTCCGGGCTTTGGCGGCCGGAGGCTCGTTGGCCGGATAAGGTGATTTTCGCTGCGGCGAAAATCGGAGCCGCTTCGCGGCTATGGCCTGCGGGCCGGGTTGGAGCGGTTTTGGTGCCTCCGGCGGAGCCGCTTTGCGGCAAATGCGGTGCGGGGTGGGCGTGATTACGCTGGGGCGAAAATGGGAATGTTTTACAGTTGGTGATATTTGGGGGAGGAAAATTTCGGATTTTGGCCTGGGGGGCTGGATGACGGATATTTTTCTGTCACAGGTCATTCATAACCTGTTCACAGGCAGGTATTATAATTTAGTCCATGGCTTTTACAGCCGAAAATCATAATTTGGGAATATGCCCCTTTTGAGGAGGAGTGTGAGAAGATGAATATAGAAGGGATCGCCAAGTGCAGCCGCTGCGGCAAACGGCCGGCGGTGATTTACATGACCCGCATCGAGGACGGAAAGACCATTAACGAGGGACTTTGTCTGAAGTGCGCCAAGGAGCTGGGGCTCAAGCCGGTGGACGACATTATGAGCCGCATGGGGATTACCGACGATGAAATCGACGCCATCACCGACCAGCTGACAGAGACCCTGGAGGGGGCCGAGGATGGGGAGTTCTTCCAGCAGGTGGGGTCTATGCCCATCCCCTTTATCCAGAATTTTATGAACCCCAATCCGAACCCCAGCCCCTCCGGCGAGCCCCCCGTTCCCCGCCAGGCAGACCGCCCGGCGGAGCGGCAGTCCTCTGCGCCGGAGAAAAAGCCGGTCTACAAATTCCTGGACAACTTCTGCGAAAACCTGACCCAGCGGGCCCGGGAAGGCAGGCTGGACGCCATTGTGGGCCGGGAGCAGGAGATCTACCGGGTGATGCAGATCCTGAACCGCCGGACCAAAAACAACCCCTGTCTTATTGGCGAGCCGGGGGTGGGAAAGACTGCTATTGCCGAGGGCATCGCACAGCGCATTGCTGACAAGCGGGTCCCCGCCAAGCTCCAGCGGAAGGAGATCTACCTTCTGGACCTCACCGGCCTGGTGGCCGGGACCCAGTTCCGGGGGCAGTTTGAAAGCCGCGTCAAGGGGCTTTTGGCTGATGTAAAGAAGCACGGCAATGTCATCCTCTTTATTGACGAGGTCCACACCCTGGTGGGGGTGGGGGACAGCGAGGGGAGCATGAACGCCGCCAACATTTTGAAGCCCGCCCTTTCCCGGGGGGAGATCCAGCTGATCGGGGCCACCACCTTTACCGAATACCGCAAGCATATTGAAAAGGACGCCGCCCTGGAGCGCCGCTTCCAGCCTGTCAAGGTGGGGGAGCCCACCATCGACGAGACGGTGGAGGTGCTGAAAGGGGTACGGAAGTACTACGAGACCTTCCACCGGGTGAAGATCAGCGACGAAATGGTCCGCCGCACCGTCACCCTGGCGGAGCGGTATATCACCGACCGCTTTTTGCCCGACAAGGCCATCGATCTGATGGATGAAGCCTGCTCCTGTGCCAGCCTGGAAAACAGCAAGCTGGCGGAATACGAGCGCCTGATGATGGAAAACGGGGCCCTGGAAAATGAGATCGAGGACATTACCCGGGCAGAGTCGGTGGACTATGAGCAGCTGGCCGAGAAGAAATCCCGCGCTGCCCAGATGAAGGAGGAGATCGCAAGGATCGCCCCGGAGGCCCTGGACCAGGAGATCGGGGAGGAGCACCTGGCCCGGGTTATTGAGCTGTGGACGGGCATCCCTGCCAGCAAGATCCAGGAGACCGAAATGCGCCGGGTGGCGGAGCTGGAAAAGAACCTGGAGAAGAAGGTGATCGGCCAGAAGGAGGCCATCGACCAGGTGGCCGCCGCGGTCCGCCGCAGCCGGGTACGCATCAGCCCCCGGAAGCGCCCCGCTTCCTTCATCTTTGTGGGCCCCACCGGCGTGGGCAAAACCGAGCTGGTCAAGGTTCTCAGCCAGGAGCTGTTTGACAACGTGGAGCCTCTGATCCGGCTGGACATGTCCGAGTTTATGGAGAAGCACAGCGTCAGCCGTATCATCGGTTCCCCTCCGGGATATGTGGGCTACGACGAGGCCGGGCAGCTCACCGAGAAGGTGCGCCGCCGCCCCTACTCCATTGTGCTGCTGGACGAGATCGAGAAGGCCCATCCCGATGTGATGAACATCCTTCTTCAGATCCTGGACGAGGGGAAGATCACCGATGCCCAGGGGCGGGTGGTCTCTTTCGAGAACACCATTATCATTATGACCTCCAACGCGGGGAGCCAGCTGAAGGAGAGCTCCCTGGGGTTCACCAAATCCGGGGCACAGATGGCCCGGGACAAGGCGGAGAAGGCGCTTTCCGACTTCCTGCGGCCGGAGTTTCTGGCCCGGGTGGACGAGGTGATTGTTTTCCGTCCTCTTTCGGAGGAGGACTTCCGGGGGATCGCGGCGCTGATGGTAAATGAGCTGAAGCCCAGCCTGCTGGAGAAGGGGATTCGGTTTGACTGCCAGGAGGAGGCGCTTTGGAAGATCGCTAAGGAGGCTTTTGGGCACAAGAGCGGGGCACGGGACATTCGGAAGCTGATTCGCCAGCAGATCGAGGATCCGATTTGTGTGATGCTGGCCTCTGGGGAGAGTCCGGCGCTGATGATGGCAGTGCTGGACGAAGAAGGAAAGGTTGCTCTAAAAACCGCGTGATAGAGCGCGCGGCCTGGAGGCCGAATCCAGCCCTTACCCGCCGCTACGCGGCGGCCTGATGGCCGCTGACAGACCCTACCCGCCGCTTCGCGGCTTAACGGTGTGCGAAAGGGGTAGTGGGTGCCTGGAGTCCTGACGGGTGCAGGGCGAAGCGATTCCCCGGCCTTTGACGGGCTGGGGCGGGCAAGGTTTCTGCCAGCGCAGCACCATGCCCGAAGCCCAACGCCCAGTAGCGGGTAGCCTTTCTGTCTCCGGACATCAGTCCGGTCCGGGTCCAGGGCGGACAGCGCCTGGTCGCCCGCCGCAGCGGGCGAAATACCTTTGCATGAGGC
>JAAWEO010000264.1 GCA_022794295.1 Angelakisella sp.
GGCCAAAGGCTCCGGCCTTGGGCGGATGACCCACGGGGCCGCCTGATCTCACCCACGGTTTGGAGGTCCGTTGTAGGCAGTACCTTGATCTATTACCAGCGTGTTCCTACTGATGGCGCCAGGCGGCTGGGGTGTGCTGGCAACTTGGATTTGTGCTGCCGCTTACCAGCGTCCAGGCTTTCGCGGCCGGAGGCTCGTTGGCCGGATTAGGTGCTTTTTTCTGCGGAAAAAAGCGGAGCCCTTCGGGCTATGGCCTGCGGGCTGGGGTTAGGGGCGGCTTTGGTGCCTCCGGCGGAGCCGCTTTGCGACAAGCGCCGCCGGGCGGCGGGGGGGATTTGGTGGGGTTATGTGAGGCGGGGGCAAGAAAAAAAGCGGCCGTGGGGGAGGGGAGGCTCCCTGGGCCGCTGAGGGGGGTCAGGTGGTGGTGATTTGGGCGTGGGCACGGCGGTAGGTATCGTTATCCTTTAGGCGCAGTGCGATTTTCGCCAGGGTGAGCTCCTGCTCTGTTTTTTCGGTGTCTACCAGGCTGCCGCCGTAGTTGAGCTGCCGCTCCAGTTCCTCTATCTGCTCCTTCAGGCGCTCGATCTCCCGGTCTACCCGGTCGGTATTGATGGTGGCGGTTTTGGCTTCCTTTTCCCTGGCTTTCTTTTCCTCGGCCTCGGCTTCTGCCTCCTTTTCCTGGGCGGTCTCCTTCTTTTGGGCGGCCTGGGGGTCATCAAAGCGAAGGACCGGGTTCCCTTCTTCGTCCTTGGTCATGCGGTACAGGCCGGCGCTGTCCTCCCGTTCCTTTGGGGCATACCGGTCCCGCAGCTCCCCCCGGAGCCCGCCTTCCCCGGGTTGCGCCGCAGCCTCCGCAGCCGTAATGCCGGGGGCCTCGTCCGGTCCGGTGACGGCCCGGGCGGTTTCCTCCGGGACCTCCGGAACAGAGCGCAGCCGCTCCGGGGCTGTTTGCGCGGGGTTGGGATGCAGCACCTGGATATTCATGGGAAGACCTCCTTGTGACCTTGTGTGTCTGTACAATGTTATTATACGGCGAAAACCCAGAAAATGCAAGGTCTTTTGGAAGAAAAAGGAAGGTACCCTCCGGCCGAAAAAAATACGGTGGCAAGCCTTTTATTTTCCCTGCCGTTGTGCTATAATAAACCGGCCAAGCGCATTTTTTGCAGAGTTCCAGTCCCAAAGTGGGATTTTTTGCGGATATTTCTGGAATCTTTTGTCTTTTCTCCGTGGAGTTTTTTACGGTAATGTGGTATAATACCTGATGGTGTTATTCTGAAGAACAGGTGCCGGGTGTTTCCTGCCCCCTTTGCAGGGCAAGAGGGACCCGGGAATTTCATCCAGTTCTTATTGGATTATAAAGAAGAAAAGGGGCGGCAGCCATTGAATAAATTTGTTGTGACCGGGGGAAATCCCCTCCATGGTTCGGTACAGATCGGCGGGGCCAAAAATGCGGCGGTAGCCATTATTCCTGCCACCGTTTTGGCCCAGGGGAAGTGCGTCATCGATAATATTCCCAACATCAGCGACGTCACCCTTTTGCTGCGCATCCTGACAGAGATGGGTGCCGCGGTGCGGATGCTGGGGAAAAAGACGGTGGAGATCGATACCACCCACCTGGTTTCCCACACCGTCCCCTACAACCTGGCAAAGAGTATGCGGGCCAGCTATTACTTCCTGGGGGCCCTCCTGGGCCGCTGCCGTGAGGCCAGCGTCTTTATGCCTGGCGGCTGCAACTTTGGGGTGCGCCCCATCGACCAGCACATCAAGGGCTTTGAGGCCATGGGCGCCACAGTGGAGATCGACAAGGGCATGATCAACGCCCAGGCCCAGCAACTGCGGGGGACCCACATCTATTTTGACGTGGTCTCGGTGGGTGCCACCATGAACGTAATGCTGGCGGCAGCCCGGGCCAAGGGGCTGACCATCCTGGAAAATGTTGCCAAGGAGCCCCACATTGTGGACCTGGCCAACTTCCTCAACTCCATGGGGGCGGATATCCGGGGGGCCGGGACCGACGTGATCAAGATCCACGGGGTGGATGTGATGCACGGCGCGGCCTATTCCATCATCCCGGACCAGATCGAGGCCGGTACCTATATGGCCGCCGCTGTCGCCACCGGGGGGGATATCCGGGTGGAAAACGTTATCCCCAAGCATATGGAGCCCATCACCGCCCGGCTCCAGGCCGCCGGGGCGGATATCGAGGAGGGGGACGACTGGATCCGGGTCTCCCGCACCGGACCGCTGCAAAAGATCAATGTCAAGACCATGCCCCACCCCGGCTTCCCCACCGACATGCAGCCCCAGATGGCCGCCATGCTCACCCTGGCGGAGGGGGCCAGCATTATTACCGAAGGGGTTTGGGACAACCGCTTTAAATATGTGGACGAGCTGATCCGCCTGGGGGCCAAGATCACCGTGGATGGCAAGGTGGCGGTCATTGAAGGGGTGGAGGCGCTTACCGGGGCCCCGGTGAAGGCCATCGACCTGCGGGGAGGCGCCGCCATGATCATCGCCGGGCTGGTGGCCCGGGGCACCACCGAAATTGAGGATATCATCTACATCGAACGGGGCTACGAGGACGTGGTAGAGAAGATCACCGCCCTGGGCGGCGACATGAAACGAGTAACCTACCCCGACACCGACCTATCCAAAGCCCTTTAGACCCTACCCGGCGCTGCGCGGCGGCCTGGAGGCCGCTGACAGGCCCTACCCGGCGCTGCGCGGCGGCCTGATGGCCGCTGACAGACCCTACCCGGCGCTGCGCGCCTTGACGGTGTGCGGGGGCTTGGTGGGTGCCTGGAGTCTTAGCGAGTACAGGGCGGGACGATTCCCCTACCTTTGACAAACTGGATAAGGGCAGCTCCTACCAGTCCAAGACTCCAGGCAGAACCTTTCGCCCCGCACATACCCCCGTAGGGTCTAAAGTTTAGGGCCGCCCTTTTCAAAGGGCTGGGCGTAGCCCACGTGCCCGAAGGGCTCGGGGTCAGGGCGGCGCCCTGGTCGCCCGT
>JAAWEO010000265.1 GCA_022794295.1 Angelakisella sp.
GGGCGACCAGGGCGCCGCCCTGACCCCGAGCCCTTCGGGCACGTGGGCTACGCCCAGCCCTTTGAAAAGGGCGGCCCCAAACTTTAGACCCTACGGGAGCGTGTGCGGGGCGAAAGGTTGTGCCTGGGGTCTTAGATTGGTAGGATTTACCTTCTTCTAGTCTGTCAAAGGCCGGGGAATCGCTTCGCCTTGTGCTCGTTAGGACTCCAGGCACCCGCCATCCCTTTTGCACACCGTTAAGGCGCGCAGCGCCGGGTAGGGTCCGCCTCGGCGGCCACGCCGGCCACGCCGGCCGCCCAGATTTTTCTTAGGGTGAAGCCGTGTCCGCGGACCTCTGTGACACGGCTGACTACCAAAAAGGCCTCTGGGTCGATCTCCTGGACAATGCGGGTAAGCCGGGACAGCTCCCGCCCGCTGACCACTGTCAGCACCACCGGCCAGGGGTTCCGGTAAAATCCCGTCTCCGCCTGGATCAGGGTGCATCCCCGGTCCAGCCGGTGCAGGATCTCCTCCCGAACCTCCTCGAATTTGGCCGTGATCACCTTCACCTGGGTGCGGCTGGTCCCCAGCACCAGCACCTTATCCAGCACCAGGGTGTACACCATCACCAGCAAAATGCCATACAGCACCTCCTCCCGCCGGGCAAACAGCATCTGTCCCAGCAGAATGGCAAAGTCAAAGGCATAGATGGACACCGAGACCGGGATCCCCAGCTTCTTCTGGAGCACCAAAGGCGGAATGTCCATCCCCCCGGTGGAGGCCCCGGCCCGGATCACCACCCCAATGGCTGCCCCGATCATCCCCCCGGCACACACCACTGCCAGCAGCTTTTCCTGGGTGGGGAACGGGATGCCCGGCATCCGCTGGAAAAAGCCGAACACCAGGGGATACCAAAAGCTGCTTACCAGGGTGGTGAGGGCAAACCGCTTCCCCAGCACCCACAGCCCCAGCAAAAACATAAGCGGGTTAAAGCAGGCCACAAAGGTTTCCACCGGTATCCCCCAAAGCTGCCGGGCCACCAGGGCCAGGCCGGTGCTTCCCCCGGTGATCAGGTGATTGGGCAGGATAAACGCCGCCACCGCCAGGGCATACAGGGCATTCCCCAAAAGAATCGCCAAAAGGTCCCTCAGCTGTTTTTTCCAATCCTTCATTCCAAATACAGTCCTTTCCCATTGAACGGGCCCCATCGCCCAGGTGCCTGCCGCCAGGGTAATGATAAACCAGACTGCCGCAGTGGCAGTTTACCCCGGAAAAGCAAAAAAACGCCGGATCCCAAAGGACCCGGCGGCATTTTTCTGTTTTCGGAGCGGATACGGCACAAAACGACCCTCCCGAAGTATGGTTTTGGGTTATTGTACCACAGGGCAAGGGAAAATGCAAGGCTTCTCTCACTTGTGGAGGAAATCCAGCCGCCCGGCCTCCAGCCCCTCCATGGCGGTCCTGGCCCGGGCCCGGGCCTCCTCCCCGGTGACGGTGCTTTGGATATAGGCAACGATCTGCCCCCGGGTCTCGGTATCCAGCCCTGCAAAAAAGCCCGCAGCCTCTGGGGAGAGGGCAAGGGAGGACAGGAGCCCCTGGGGGAGCTCCAGGTTAAGGCGGCGGGGCGGCAGGGTGTCCCCTTCCCCCAGCTTTGGGGTCTGATTGTTCAGCACGACATGATCTTCCATTCCGGATCCTCCTTACAACAGTACTTATCAGGAGTTTCCCCGGAAAAGCAGCGTCTATGCAGGGCGTGGGGCAGACACGACCTAGCGAAACAGCAGGTATAAATATCCTCCGTAAAGCCCCAGAAGGGTCCCGCCCTGCCATCGCCGGAAGTGCCCCCGCCTCATGGCCGGGAGAAGGGTCACCAAAAGGAGTCCCAGGGCCATCAGAAGGTCCAGAGGATGATCCATGGGCAGCACCCCGCCCCCGGCCAGGGAGCTGGCGGCAGGAACCAGGGTGAGGTCCAGGAAATTTGCCCCGATGATATTCCCCACCGAAAGCGACGACTGCCCCCGGCAAAGGGCTGTGATGGTGGTGACCAGCTCCGGCAGGCTGGTGCCCAGGGCCACCAGGGTCAGGGCGATCACCGCCTCCGGCACCCCCAGAAGCCGGGCTAGGATGCAGCCGTTATCCACCAAAAGCCGTGCACCTGCTGCCAGGCCGATCGCCCCCAGAAGGAATTTCCCCAGGTAGATGGCGGCCGCGTGCAGGCTCCGCTCCGCAGCGGATTCCTCCCGGGGGAAAAGGCCCCGGCGGGCACTGGTGATATCATTCATAATAAACAGAAGGAGCAGAACCAGCAGGGCAGCACCCTCCTTCCAGGTAAGCCGCCTGTCGATGCCGAAGGCCAGCATAGCCAAAAGGGCGAACAGCAGGAGGAACCCCTTTTCCCGAAGGGAGCGCAGGTCCACCTTCCCCGGGAGAAACAAAAGGGAGATCCCCAAAATCAGCCCCGTGTTACAGGAAACCGAGCCCACCGCATTCCCCAGGGCCATCCCCCCGGAGCCCTGGGCCGCCGCCATGGTAGAGACCAGCAGCTCCGGCATGGTGGTGCCGATGCTCACTACTGTAGCCGCCACAACAAAGGGCGGGATGCCGGTGACCCGGGCCATCCACTCCGCCCCTTCCACAAAGCTGTCGCCCCCTTTGACCATCAAAACCAGGCCCAGCAGGAACAACAGGGAAACTCTTACCATCATAAAACACCCTCCCCCTTCCCCCTATATATAGTCAAACCCAGGCTTGTATCATGCGGCGGCCTGGAGGCCGAATCCAGACCCTACCCGGCGCTGCGCGCCTTGACGGTGTGCGGGGGCTTGGTGGGTGCCTGGAGTCCTGACGAGCACAAGGCGGGGCGATTCCCCTACCTTTGACAGACCGGATGGGGGCAGCTCCTGTCAGCCCAAGACTCCAGGCACAACCTTTCGCCCCGCACACACCCTCGTAGGGTCTAAAGTTTAGGGCCGCCCTTTTCAAAGGGCTGGGCGTAGCCCACGTGCCCGAAGGGCTCGGGGTCAGGGCGG
>JAAWEO010000266.1 GCA_022794295.1 Angelakisella sp.
GACCAGGCGCTGTCCGCCCTGGACCCGGACCGGACTGATGTCCGGTGACAGAAAGGCTACCCGGTACTGGGCGTTGGGCTTCGGGTATGGTGCTGCGCTGGCAGAAGCCTTGCCCGCCCCAGTCCGTCAAAGGCCGGGGGCCTCCAGGCCGCTTTAGCCCACTTTGTCCTCTGTAATGGGCCGGAAACCCTCCCCCGCAATCTCATTGGCCTCCATTACAATCATAAAAGCATCCGGATCCACCCCCCGAATGATCTCCTCCACCTGGTAGCACTGCTGCGCCCGAACCGCACAAAGAAGTACCTGCTTCTTCTCCCCGGACCAGGCCCCCGCCCCGTGAAGAAAGGTCACCCCGCGGTTCATAGCCTCCATAATACCCTGGGCAATCTCCCCGTTCCTTTCGCTGATGACCAGTAGCACCTTGCCGGTATCCAGGCCGTAAAGAACATTGTCCAGCACCTTCCCCGCAGTGTAAACCGAAAGCATTCCGTAAAGTCCCGCTTCGATATTCCGGAACACCACCACCGAAAGGAGCAGCACTACTACATCAACCAAAAACAGCAGCTTGCCCATGGAAAGATGCCGGTACCGAAGCTGAATGAGCCGGGAAACAATGTCGGTGCCCCCCGTGGTGGACCCGCGCATGAAAACCAAGGCCAGCCCCACCCCGGAGGCGATTCCCCCGAACAATGCCGCCATGATCCGGTCCCCGGTGTAGGCCGGGAGCCACAGGGAGGCCAGGTCGATCATCACCGACTGGATGAACACCGACCGAAGGGTCTTGAGGGTGAAGACCCGCCCCAAAAACCTCCAGGCCAGAAGAAGCAGCGGAATATTAAAGGCTAGGTTTACAGTACCCACCGGCAGGCCGGTGAGAAAATTCACCAGAATCGCCAGACCGGAAACACCCCCGGGGGCGATCTGGGCAGGTCCCACAAAGCAGGAGAGACCCACCGCCATAATAAGGCCGCCGGCCATGTCGTACAACACATCCAGAATAAATTCTTTTCCTTTTTTCAGCATAGGTCCTCCTTTTTGTGTTTTCCTGTTATTCCTCCGGCGGGCGGCTTTCCAAAATGGCCCGGAACAGCTCGTTGGCCCGGGGGGTTTGCCCTGTCAGGTACAGCCACCCAAACAGGGCCTCCACCCCGGTGGCCCGGCGGTAAACGGCGGGATCGGTGTGCTTGGGGCACTTGGTGGAATTGGCGTTGCGCCCCCGGCGGTAGATCGTCTCCTCCTCCGGGGTGAGGAGGGCCGCCACCCGTTCGTAGGCGGCAGCCTGGGCGGTGGCGGAGACCAGCTCCACTGTATGGGTGTGGAGCTTTCCCACCGGGGCATTCCCCCGGGAAAGAAGATACTCCCGGGCCAAAAGCTCGTACACACCATCCCCCAGAAAAGCCAGAGCCAGGGGGCTGAACAGCCGGGGATCCCCCTGGGGATTCAGCTCTGTCACAAAAAGCCCCTCCTTACCGCACAAATTCGAATTCAAAATTGAGGATGCTTACCGTATCCCCCTCCTGGATGCCCATTTCCTCCAGCTTATCAATAATACCGCTGAGGCGCAGCACCCGCTGGAAGTACTGGAGGGATTCATAGTCGTCCATATCCACCATGCCCAGAACATGCATCAGCCAGTCGGCCTCCACCAGGTAGACCCCATCCTCCACACGGATGGTAAACTGGTTGGGCTTCGCCTCTGCCAGGAGGCGCTCCCGGTCCACCGGCTCCGGCTGATACTCCTTGATGGGGGGCAGGGTCTGGAGCTGCCGGGCCACCGCCTTTACCAGCTCCTCTGTGCCCTGGCGGGCGGCTGCGGAGATGGCAAAGAAGGAATAGCCCTGGTCTGTAATAAACCTCCGGAAGTCCTCGATCTGCTCCGGGGAGGCAATGTCGCACTTATTGGCAGCCACCAGCATGGGGCGCTGGGCCAGCTCCGGGTTGAAGCGCTCCAGCTCCCGGTTGATGGCGGCAAAGTCCTCCTTGGGGTCCCGGCCCTCGCAGCCGGAAACATCCACAATATGGACTATCAGGCGGCAGCGGTCCACATGGCGCAAAAACTCATGGCCCAGGCCCACCCCTTCGCTGGCCCCCTCAATCAGGCCGGGGATATCCGCCATTACAAAGCTTTCCTCCGGCCCCAGCTTGACCACACCCAGCACCGGGACCAGGGTGGTAAAGTGATAATTGGCGATCTCCGGCTTGGCGGCGCTGACCACAGAGATCAGGGTGGATTTGCCCACATTGGGGAATCCCACAAGGCCCACATCAGCCAGGAGCTTCAGCTCCAGCTCCACGTCGAAGCTTTCCCCGGGGTAGCCGCCCTTGGCGAACTTCGGGATCTGCCGGGTAGCGGTAGCGAAGTGGGTATTTCCCCAGCCGCCTTTGCCGCCCCGGGCCACCCGAACCGGGTCGGGACCGGAAAGGTCGGCCAGGATACGTCCGGTACCACTTTCCCGGGCCACTGTACCCTTGGGGACATGGATCACCAGGTCCTCTCCGGTTTTACCGGAACACTTTTTGGAGCCGCCATCCTGGCCTTTTTCTGCAAAATACCGTTTCCGGTACTTAAAATCGATCAGGCTGCTTAGGTTGGTATCGGCTACAAAATAGACATCACCGCCACGGCCGCCGTCGCCGCCGTCGGGACCGCCGGCGGCGACAAATTTTTCCCGATGGAAGGAGACTTTTCCGTTACCTCCATCTCCGGCTTTAATGGTAATTCGCGCTTTATCAACAAACATAAAATAAACTCTCCATTTCGAGCTAAAACGGGCCCTACCCGCCGCTTTGCGGCTTGACGGTGTGCGGGGGCTTAGTGGGTGCCTGGAGTCCAGGCAAGTACAGGGCGGGACGATTCCCCTGCCTTTGACGGACTGGGGCGGGCGAGGATTCTGGCGGCGCAGCACCATACCCGAAACCCAACGCCCAGTACCGGCTAGCCTTTCTGTCACCGGACATCAGTCCGGTCCGGGTCCAGGGCGGACAGCGCCTGGT
>JAAWEO010000267.1 GCA_022794295.1 Angelakisella sp.
TAACCAAAGAGCGCCCAGGGGTTAGGCGCGCGGACCTTCTGCGGAAGGTCCAAAAGGCCCCTTCGGGGCGGCGCGCCTCACGGGGGGACTAGTCCCCCCCGTGGGCCCCCTAACCCTCCGGGGGGGGGGATTTTGGTGCCTCCGGCGGAGCCGCTTCGCGGCAAATGCCGCACGGCGGCTGGGTTGTGCTGGCAACTTGGAATTGTGCTGCCGCTTACCGGCGTCCGGGCTTTCGCGGCCGGAGGCTCGTTGGCCGGATTAGGTGCTTTTTTCTGCGGAAAAAAGCGGAGCCCTTCGGGCTAAGGCCGCTTCGCGGCTAATGGCCTGCGGGCCGGGGATTGGGTACGCTTTCGGTGTCTCTGGTCGAACAACTGTCAGCGAAGCCCTGTAGTTCGTCCAGGCTGGACTTGTCCTTCTTCCATATTTCTATGAGAAAGCTTCTCCGGATATGCAAAAAAGGAGCCCGGAGGCTCCTTTCTTTTATGGGTCAGTTACAGGTCGGTTACCTGGTAGTGTTCCATTTCCAGCCAGGCCTCTCCCTTTCCTTCAAAATATAGGCAGTAGAAGGTTATCTTCACGCGGGCCGCCTGGGTTTCATCGGTGTAGACTGCGTCAAAAACAAGCCGGTCATCTGCCGAGGTGTGCAGATTCAGGGTCTGGAAGGACAGCCCTTCCTCCGGGGTGTGCCGGGCGGCGATCTCCTCTGTTTGGGCCTTGATAAGCTTGTAAAGGAGGGGACCGTTTTCTCCGCTGTCTTGGCTGAAATCTGGGGGACGGCTGGGTTCAAGGGCGGGGCCGGTATCCGGGTTGTTGCTTCCGCCGGTGGGTGGATTGGGGCGGCTGCTTTCCCCGGAGGAATCGCTGCCGCTGCTGACATCACCGTCGCTGCCGGTATCAGGGGAGCCGGCAGGGGGGGGCGGGGAGGGTTCCGGTGCCGGCGGTGCCGAAGAAACAGGGGCTTCCAGGACGCTTTTCTGGAGCGGGTCCCCGGCTGCGTCTGTTGGGGTGTCCCGCCTGCTGCGGAGCACGGGCGTTTCCTCCTCCGGGCTGCTGCCATCTGCCGCTTCTTCATCCGGAAGGAAAGCGGCGGCTTCCGGGAGGCAGGGGGCGTCAAAGGCGGCGGACTGGGGGACAGGGGTGTTCTGAAAATTCCGGGCCAGCCCCACCTCATAGCCCCGGTATAGAAGAAAGACCACCGCCAGGCAGGCGGCCAGGGGTGCCCACTGCCGGGCGATCTTCCCCCAGGCGATGGTTTTCGGTTTTTCCGGGAGAGGCTCCTCCTCCGGGAGGGTCAAGGTCCCCTCGTCCAGGCGGGCAAACAAAGCCCCGGAGGTAAGGGAAGGGGGAAGCTCCGGTTCGCCCAGGCGGGAAAGCTGTTCCTTCAGCAGTTCAAGATCGTTGTCCATATCCGGCTTCCTCCTTCCTCTAGGTATCCCCCAGCATTCGCCGGAGCTTTTTCAGGGTCCGGTGGAGCTTGGAGCTTACGGTCCCCTGGGGCAGGGTGAGGATCTCCCCGATCTCCCGCATGGTGTAGCCCTCCAGCACCGAAAGCAGCACGATCTGCCGTTCCTCCGGGTTCAGGCGGGCCATGGCCTCCCGGACCTCCGCTCTGGGGGCATTGTCATCGGGGACCCCCTCCCCCAGGTAATCCTCAATGTCAATGTTCCCCTTTTCCCGCACATACCCGCCGATGCGCCGCTTACAGCGGATGGAAAGAATCCGCATAATCCACTGGCGGAAGCTTCCTTCCTCCCGAAGGGTGTGGATCCCCTTCCAGGCCTCCAGAAAGGTTTCGGCCACCACGTCCTCGGCGTCCTGGGGATTTCCCAGGGTATAAAGGGCGGTCCGGTAAAGGTCCCGGGCTACGGCATCGTAAAGCCGGCCGAAGGCTTCCCGGTCCCCTCCCCGGGCGTTTCTCACATCCGACTGTGTCAGCTGCATCCTGTTTTGTCACCGACCTTCTTCCCGGCCACTTCCATTCATATAAGTGTCCGGTTTCTCTCGTTTTGTTGCATCCAAAAGGGTTTTTCTTTCTTCACCATTATAAAAGAAAAGGGGAGCCTTGACCAGCCCCCCGGGAAGATTTTCCTTGCTGCCGGCTGGCACCGGGGCCGGGACAAAGAAATGGCGGCAGAGGCTGACCCCTGCCGCCGCGCCGGTTCTCACTTTCCCCGTGATATCATCAAGTTTTTAAGAGTCTATTCAAGATCTCCAGGTATGCCGAAAGGGCAAGGATTTTTCTGTCCTGCAAGGCAAAAAATCGCCGCCAATACTTTGTGTATTGCAAGATTTTTTAACGCAGCAGGGCTGAAAAAGACCTGCCCTAGAGGCGTGCAGGGAGATTTTGAATAGGCTCTCTAGGAGCTGGGGAAGGAGCTCTCCTTGTGTCTGGCGTTCATCGTGCCAGGAAGGCCAGGCCAAACGTGAACCCCATAACCATTGCCGAAACCAGCGGTGTCCATTTCCAATGCTCCTGCATCCCCATCGCTCCTTTCCCATAACGTTCTATTGGCTGTTTTTCCTTCTACATATATAGTAACGATTTGGAAGGGAAAAAGTTGCATTCTTCCAGGGGGAAAGTCTATAAAATTTTTCTATAGGGGGTTTGATAGAGATAGATTTAATATATATTCCCTTGTTTGGGAGGGGAAGGCGGCGGCGTTTTGGTGTCGGGGTGGGGATTTTCGGGCATCTTGGCTTTTGGGAGCAGGTTCTGATCTGATGGGTGGGTGTGCTTGCTGGGGCCGCCTGGCGGCGGCCTTTAGAGGGTCGAATGGACCGGCCTGTGGGCCGGTCCATTCGAGGGGGGCTGAGGTTGCAAAACACCCCACCGGGGTGTATTTGCAGGTTAGCTGGGTGCAGGGCGAGCAGACTTCTCCTTTCTTTTTCTATCGCAAAAAGAAAGGAGCAAAGAAAAATGCTCACTCCGTATAAGGAGTTTCGCCCGTTGCGACGGGCGACCAGGGCGCCGCCCTGGACCTGCCGCCC
>JAAWEO010000268.1 GCA_022794295.1 Angelakisella sp.
CGTTTGACCAGCTGATTTTTGACCCCTAAAAAGTCCAAAAACACTTGATGCCATGCGGGTTTATCCGCATGGCATCTAAAGTGTTTGGGTTAGTTGGTGCGCCCGACTGGATTCGAACCAGCGGCCTTCCGGGTCGGAGCCGAACGCTCTATCCAACTGAGCTACGGACGCACATAGCACCACACTGGGGAACATTCCCCAAAGGCGCTATATCATTATAGCGCACCTTGGACCGTAATGCAAGCTATTTTTTCAGAAAATTTTCATCTTCTATTCCGGCTAGCCGGCGAACCACCCTTCCGGCAATGATCAGCCCTGCCGCGGACGGAACAAAGGAAACGCTTCCCGGCACTGCCCGACGGCCTTTCGGCGGCTGCTCCGGGGAGATCCTGGGGGAAACAGGCTCCTCCCGGGAGTAAAGGACCTCCAAATGATCAATCCCCCGCTTGCGCAGCTCCCGGCGCATTACCCGGGCCAGGGGACAGACGGAGGTCTCGCTGATGTCTGCCAGTTCCAGGCGGCAGGGGTCCAGCTTGTTCCCTGTCCCCATAGAGGCAATCAGGGGGATCCCCTCCCGCTGGCACCGCTCTGCCAGGGCCAGCTTGGCGGAAACCGAGTCAATGGCGTCTACCACATAGTTACAGTCCTCCAAGGGGATCTGGGAAAGATTTTCCGGAGTAACAAAGATGGGGTAAACCTCTACCGCTGCTTTGGGGTTGATGTCTGCAATCCGGTCCCGGGCGGCTTCTACCTTCAGCTGGCCAATGGTGCTTCTCAGGGCGATAAGCTGACGGTTCAGGTTGCTTTCTGACACCCGGTCGCTGTCAATCAGAAGCAGCCGCCCAATGCCGCTCCGGGCCAGAGCCTCTGCCACATAGGAACCGACACCTCCTACTCCAAACACCGCTACCGCAGCCTGTGCCAGGCGCTCCATGGCATCCGGACCCAGAAGAATTTCCTGGCGGGAAAAAGAATTCATTGGGATTCCTCCTTTTGTCTTTTTCTCCGGAGGTATCATACCACCTTACCGGGGAAAAAACAAGAGTGTGAACCGGCAAATCCCCTTCCGGAATGATACAGCTTCTTGAAATTTCATCCAGTTTGTGGTACAGTAGTTTGGTAAAAATCCATCATGGACAAGGAGGACCTTTTGACCATGCTGAAATTGGAAAACCTCACTTGGGAGGCGCCTGGCGGCGGCCCGGTATTGCGGGGCATCAACCTCACCGTCCCGGACGGAAAGCTTACGGTGATCACCGGCCCCAACGGCGGGGGAAAGACCACCATCGCAAAGCTGGTGGCTGGATTGGAGACCCCCAGCGGCGGGCGTATCCTTTTGGACGGGGAGGATATTACCGGCCTGGATGTGACCAGCCGCGCGAAGCGTGGTGTCAGCTACGCCTTTCAGCAGCCAGTGCGCTTTAAGGGGCTCACGGTAGGGGACCTGCTGGAGCTGGCTGGAGGCGGCAGCATCTCTGAGGATCAGCGATGCACCATCCTCAGCCGGGTGGGGCTTTGCGCCCGGGAGTACATCCACCGGGAGGTGGACGCCACCCTTTCCGGCGGGGAGATCAAGCGCATCGAGATCGCTTCTGTGCTGGCCCGGCACAGCCGCCTTTCTATCTTTGACGAACCGGAGGCGGGAATCGACCTGTGGAGCTTCCAGAACCTTATCCAGGTGTTCCAGGAGCTCCGCCAGGGGCTGGAGGGAGCTGTGGTGGTTATTTCCCACCAGGAAAGAATTCTTTCCATTGCCGACGAGCTGGTGATCGTAGCAAACGGAACGGTCCAGGACCAGGGACCGGGAGAGCGGCTGCTGCCGCAGCTGCTGGCCGGAGAAGGGGGCGGGGCTTGCCCTGCCTGCCCCAGAGAGGGGGAAGCAGTATGAAGGAAGTGACCAAGGACCTCCTCCGGGAGGTGTCTGAATGGACCGGAGAGTTCCCTGGGGCCTATAATATTCGGGAGGACGGAGCCTCGGCAGGGCGGCGTTCCACCGAAAACATCCAGATCTCCGAAAAACCGGATGGCCCGGGGCTGGTGATCCGCATTCGCCCCGGCACCAAGGGGGAGACGGTTTCCATCCCCGCCCTGGTAACCCGGGGGGGCGTGGATGACTTGGTATACAACGACTTCTACGTGGGGGAAGGAGCCGACGTCACCATTGTGGCGGGGTGCGGCATCCATTCTGAGGACGGGACAGCCTCCCGGCACAACGGCATTCACCGGTTTTTCCTGGAAAAGGATTCCCACATCCTTTACCTGGAAAAGCACCTGGGCACCGGGCACGGAACCGGTACCCGGTCCATCGACCCGGTGACCGAGATCGTTCTGGGGGAGGGTGCGGTTCTGGAAATGGACACCTCCCAAATTGGCGGCGTGGACCACAGCACCCGAAAGACCACCGCAGTTGCCGCCGCAGGAGCCAAGCTCCTGGTGCGGGAACGGCTGCTCACCGAGGGGACCCAACAGGCCAAGACCGAGTTTTCGGTTCAGCTGGACGGAGAGGATTCCGGGGCGGATATTATCTCCCGGTCGGTAGCCAGGGGGAGATCACGACAGCAATACCGTTCCCGGATCGTGGGGAATAACCGGTGCAGCGGGCACTCGGAGTGCGACGCTATCATTGGGGAAGAAGGGGCGGTGGATGCTGCTCCGGCGCTGATTGCGAATCATGGGGATGCGGCGCTGATTCATGAGGCTGCGATTGGGAAAATTGCGGGGGAGCAGCTGTTGAAGCTGCGGACACTGGGATTAACAGAGGAAGAAGCAGAGGCCCGAATCGTAGCCGGCTTTCTAAAGGCGGATTGGGGAAGGTAATATAGCTGTCCGCGCAGGATTAGGGGTAGGAGCTAGGACAAGTACCGGCTAGCCTTTCTGTCACCGGACACCAGTCCGGTCCGGGTCCAGGGCGGACAGCGCCTGGTCGTCCGCCGCGGCGGACGAAATACCCCGGCTAGAGGCAGCATCCTTCGATTAAGGCCGCGGCT
>JAAWEO010000269.1 GCA_022794295.1 Angelakisella sp.
GGAGTATTTCGCCCGCTGCGGCGGGCGACCAGGCGCTGTCCGCCCTGGACCCGGACCGGACTGATGTCCGGTGACAGAAAGGCTACCCGGTACTGGGCGGTGGGCTTCGGGCATGGTGCTGCGCTCTATTTATAGGCCAGCAGCGCGTTAACAATGGCGGCTGCTACCGTGCTGCCGCCCTTTCGCCCCCGGGCAATGATCCGCGGACACCCTGCACCCTCCGCCATTTCTTTACTTTCAACAACATTGACAAACCCTACCGGCGCCCCAATGAGAAGCGCCGGTTTTAGCTTCCCTTCTTCCATTAGCCGGCAAGCCCGGATCAGCGCCGTTGGCGCATTGCCGATCGCTAAAATCAGCGGCGCCCTCCCGGTGTCCAGGGCAGCAGCAGCCTCCATGCTGACAGCAGCCCGGGTCTCACCCCGTTCCCTGGCGGTTTTGGCAATTTCATCCTCCGCCATAAAGCAGAGGACCCGCCCCCCCAGTCGTTCCAGGGCTTTTTTGTTGATCCCGGCCTTCGCCATATTGGTGTCAGTGATCACCCATGCCCCGGTCCTCAAAGCCGCAAGCCCGGCCTCCACGGCCCCCGGAGAAAACCAAAGGTTCTCCCGGTAGTCAAAATCGGCGGTGGTATGGATCACCCGCTTAATAACCGGCAGCCGGTCCGCCGGGGGCAGCTCCCCCAGTGCCTCCAGCTCCCTTTGAATGATTGCCATGCTCCGGCCCTCAATCTCCTCCGGCCGGGTGAACTCAATATCCATGGGGAAACCTCCTTTATAACTCGATCCCCTCCCGGGCAGGGATACCGCTGTCGTAGGGATGGCGATGCTTTTTCATCTCGGTGATGTAGTCGGCCCGCTCCCAAAGCCAGTCCGGCGGATTCCTCCCGGTAAGCACCAGCTCCACCCCGGGGGCGGGATGCTCCAGGTAATCCCGGAGAGACCCTTCCTCCAAGAGGTCGTGCTTCAAAGCGCCGGTGACTTCATCCAGAATGAGAAGGCCGCAACTTCCTTCCCGGGCGACGGCGATTCCCTGGCGGAGCATTTCGTCGTGGCGGAGCTTGCACCGCGCCCGTTCCTCCGGGGTCATGGCGGAGGCAAAGCCGAGGCCTTCTGCTCCCCGCAGAAGGGTGATCCCCGGGAGGTGTCCCAGGCTTTCCAGTTCCCCGGTGGGCCGGCCCTTGAGAAATTGCAGCACCAGCACCGGAATGCCCCGCCCGGCTGCCCGGAGGGCCAGTCCCAGGGCGGCGGTGGTTTTTCCCTTTCCCTCCCCAGTGTACAGGTGGATCAAACCCAGTCCTTCCATTACACGCCCTCCTCCAGGATGCTGTAGACCGCTGCCATATCCAGGCTTTCCCGGAGGGCGGCGGCCAGGCGGTCGTACTGCTCTTCCCGGCAAGCGGCAGGGTCGGGGGCAGGGACCTGGGGATCCAGGTTCTTCTTCTCTGCCAGGGCGGCCCAAAGGCCCTCCAGGGCATCCCCGGTGTCAAAGAACCCGTGAAGGTAGGTCCCAAAAACATTCCCCCACACCGCCCCGTCCTCCCGGGGGGTGTCCTCCCCCAGGGGGGCCAGGCGGCAGAGGGGGGGAACGCCGGGGTCTGTTTGGGTGCGGCCCATATGGATCTCGTAGCCATCCAGCCGTGCCCCTGCAAGACTCTCCAATCCCTTTGGAGCGGTCAAAAGAGTGCCCTCCACCCGGGAGAGGACCTTCTGCCCTTCAAAAACAGTGTCCCCGGGGAGAAGCCCCAGCCCCCTGACCACCGTTCCCGGGGTGGTTTCCACCCCCAGAGGGTCGGAGAGGGTGCGGCCCAGCATCTGGTAGCCGCCGCAGATCCCCAGGACAGGAACACCTCGGGAAGCCAGCTTTTGGATGGCGGTTTCCAGCCCGCACTGGCGCAGCCACAGCAGATCGGGGATGGTGCTTTTGGTCCCCGGCAGGATGACCAGCTCCGGCTCTCCCAGCTGTTCCAGCTCCCCGGGGGTGGAGACATATTCCACCGATACGCCGGGAAGGGCCTCCAGGGGGGCGAAGTCGGTAAAATTAGAGATCCGTGGCAGGCGGATTACAGCGACAGTAACGGCGCCGGGAGCGCCCCTCCGCCGGGAAAGGCGGGAGGAAAGGCTGTCCTCGTCGTCGATCTCCACAGAGAGCCAGGGGACCACACCCAGGGCAGGGATGCCGGTAAGCTTCTCGATCTGGCGCAGGCCGGGGCGCAGGAGGTCCACATCCCCCCGGAACTTATTGATAACAAAGCCCTTGAGGTGGCGTTTTTCCCAGGGCTCCATCAGGGCGGCAGTACCATAGAGGCTGGCAAAGACACCTCCGCGGTCGATATCCCCCACCAGGAGCACAGGGGCCTTTGCCATTCGGGCCATACCCATGTTGACGATATCATTTTCCTTCAGGTTGATCTCGGCGGGACTTCCGGCACCCTCAATGACGATCACATCATTTTCCGCGGCCAGGCTTTCATAGGCCCGGAGGACATGGGGGACCAGTTCCGGCTTACGCCGGTAATACTCGGCGGCGGAGAGGGCAGCCCAGACCGTTCCATTGAGGATCACCTGGCTGCCGGTATCGCTTTGGGGCTTCAGGAGGATTGGATTCATTCGCACCGAAGGCTCCACACCTGCGGCCTGGGCCTGGACCACCTGGGCGCGGCCCATTTCCAGGCCTTCTCGGGTCACATAGGAGTTCAGGGCCATATTTTGGGATTTAAAGGGGGCGACACGGAGACCGTCCTGGCGGAAGATCCGGCAGAGGCCGGCGGCAACGAGACTTTTTCCGGCACTGCTCATAGTGCCTTGGATCATAATAGCTTTAGCTGGCATAAAAAACCTCCTTTGCACCTGCGGGTGCAGCACCATGCCCGAAGCCCAACGCCCAGTACCGGGTAGCCTTTCTGTCACCGGACACCAGTCCGGTCCGGGTCCAGGGCGGACAGCGCCTGGTCG
>JAAWEO010000270.1 GCA_022794295.1 Angelakisella sp.
TGCGTCTTCCGACAAGAAGGGAAGGAGGGTTTTTCCATGCCGAGTGCACGGCAGCGTGTTATGAGTGAAGAGCGGATGGTGCGTCAGCGTCAGCCGGGGGAAGGGACCCTCATCACCATGGAGGAAATCGAGCGGTTTTTGGCCCTCTACGAGAGCCTGGACCGGGCCGAGGGAACGATCAAGTTCTACCGGCGAAAGCTGACTCAGTTCTACGAGGACCTGCCAGAGGACAAGCGGATCCGCCACGGGTTTATGGAGAGTTGGCGGGAATCGTTGCTGAAGAGGTATGCGCCTGCCTCGGTGAATGCCTCCCAGTCGGCGGCGAACGCTTTCTTGGATTACATCGGCCACAGGGAGTATCAGCTGGTGGGGCAGATCAAAGAGGAAAAGCCGCCCCAGCCGGAGCTGTCCCGGGCGGAGTATCTGCACCTTTTGCACACAGCAAAGGCCCTGGGGAATGAGAAGGTGTACCTGCTGATGAAGCTGTTTGCCTGCACCGGATTCTTCGTCAAGGAGCTGCCGAACCTGACAGTGGAGGCGGTCCGGGAAGGGAAGGTGGTCTGCTGCCAGAACCGAGTGAGGCAGATCGTCACCATCCCGGGGTGTATTCAGAAGGAGCTGCTGGGGTTTGCGGAGCGGAATGGGATCACATCCGGAGCAATTTTTCGCACCCGAAGTGGGCAATCAATCAAGCGAACCTATATCCCAATTCTGATGAAGCCGGTATGTGAGGCGGCGAAAATTGACGACAGTAGAGCAACCCCGCAGTCGCTGAGAAGGCTGTATTTTTCCACCCGTGCTGGGATCGAGAGCAACATCGCCTTGCTGGTGGAGCAGGCTATGGAGCGCCAGCTGGAGCAGGAGCAGCTGGCTGTGGGGTGGGAAGAAGGATAACAGGAAGGATGGGAAGTGCAGCGTTTGATCCGAAAGAACCAACACATCTTAAACCTTCTGAATATGCTGACGGACGGTCTGCTGATCTTCCTGTCCTACAGCCTGGCGATGTATCTGAGGCTGGAGGTGCTGGGAGGGGACACCCAGCTGGACCTTTTGGGCCCTGGGTGCCAGCTGCTGGCGGCAGGGTGCGCCGTTCTGGTGGTGTTCCTTTACTATCTGCTCCAGCTGTACGGCTCCTACCGCTTCAAGGCAAATGTCAGCGAAGGGATAAAGATATTTTCGGTAAACGGGATGGTCTCCCTGGCCTTTATGGCGGCCCTGTATTTGGTCCGCGCCTCCAATTTTCCCCGCCTGGCAGTGGTCTTGTTCTGGGTGATCTCCAGCCTGTTGGTGATGCTCAAGCGGATGGCAGCATGGGGGCTGCTGCGGCATTACCGGAGGCTGGGGTACAACCAGAAGCATGTGGCGATCCTGGGGAACGGCCACCTGGCCCGGCAGTACCTGGAGGATATCCGCCAGAATCCGCAGCTAGGGGTGACGGTGGTGGGGTACATCAGCCGGGAGAAGCGGCCGGGGCTGGGCAAATGCCTGGGCAGCTACGAGGAGCTGGAGAAGATTCTGGAGCGCCGCAGGCTGGACGAGCTGATCATCGCCCTGGAGCCCCACGAGACGCGGTTCATGAAGCCGGCTCTGGCGGCGGCGGACAAGGAGGGGACCCGACTGAGCCTGATCCCGTTTTACAACGACTACATCCCGCCCCACCCCACCATTGAGGCCATTGGGCGGACGCGGCTGATCAACATGAGGGCGACGCCCCTGGACAACCTGGGGTGGGCCATGGTGAAGCGTCTGATGGACCTGTTTGGGTCGCTGGCGCTGATCCTCCTGACCAGTCCGGTCATGGCGGCAGCCGCGGTGGGAGTAAAGCTGAGCAGTCCGGGGCCGGTGCTTTTCCGTCAAAAGCGGATAGGGAAGGACAAAAAGCCCTTTACCATGCTGAAATTCCGGAGCATGAGTGTAACAAAAAGTGAAAAAACCGGCTGGACCACAAGGGATGACCCAAGGAAAACAAGGTTCGGGAGCTTGATCCGGAAGTTTAGTATAGATGAGCTGCCCCAGCTGTTCAATGTCCTGGTTGGGGATATGAGCCTGGTGGGCCCCCGCCCGGAGATCCCCTACCATGTGCGGCACTTCAAGGAGGAGGTCCCCCTCTACCTGGTTCGCCAGCAGGTGAAGCCGGGGATGACTGGGTGGGCCCAGGTAAACGGCCTGCGGGGGGACACCAGCATCGAAGCCCGGGTAAAGTACGACATCTGGTACATCGAGAACTGGAGCCTGGGGTTGGACATCCGCATCCTTCTGAAAACCGCTTTTGGGGGGATGATCAACCGGGAGGAGACAGCCTCGAAGGGAAAAGAGGGGAAAGGGGATGGGTGAACCGGTCCGGGTGGCCCAGGTCTTGAACTGTATGGATAGCGGCGGGGTGGAATCGGTAGTGATGAATTACTGCCGCCATATTGATAGAAAAAAGATTCAATTTGATTTCTACTTTTCCCAGGACAGCACCTTCCCCCAGGGGGAAGAGCTGGAACAGCTGGGGGCGGGGATCTGCCCGATGCCGCCCTACAGCAGGCTGTTTGCGTATCACCGGGCGCTGTACAAGGCGTTCCGGGAAAAGAAGTACCGGATCGTACACGCCCATCTCAGCACCATGTCGGTGTTCCCCCTGTTTGCCGCTTGGCGGGCGGGGGTGCCGGTGCGGATCTGCCACAACCACACCACCGCCCACTGGGGGGAAGGGGTCAAGACCCTCTTGAAATATATTTTGCGGCCCTTTAATAAGGTTTTTGCCACCGACTATTTTGCCTGCGGAGAGACCGCCGGGCGGTGGATGTACGGGGACCGGTGCTTTGATCGAGGCGAGGTTACGGTGATGCCCAACGCCATCGATACAGAACAGTTTGCCTTTGATCCGGCAGCGAGAGCGGCACTGAGAGAGGAACTTGGTATCCCTCAGGACGCTTTTGTGGTGGGCCATGTGGGGCGGTT
>JAAWEO010000271.1 GCA_022794295.1 Angelakisella sp.
ACTGCGCCCGCAGGCGCGTTTCGGAGCGCAACCGAGCGCAGCGAGGCTCTTAGCGCGGAGATCGGGCGAAACTCCCCGGCTAGAGGCAGTATCCTTCGACTAAGGCCGCGGCTAATAATATGGCGCTAAAAAAGGACGGAGCGTTTTCCGTCCTTTTTTGCGTCTGTGCGAAGTGACAGGCCGCGGCTGGAACGAGACTGGCCGTTACCCAGCCGCGGGAGCGCCAAAGGCCTGGCGCCTCTGCCAGCCTACCCTTCAAGACAGGCCCCCAGGGCCGCCTCTTGAACCCACCGCCCCCGTCACTCTGTCCGGGGCGTTTCCTCCCAAGGGTCATACCCCCGAAGGATCTCCAGGGATTCCATAATAAGCCGCCCGTCCTCCTGCTCCCGGAGGACCGCCCTGGCCCGGGCGCCATGGTCCCGGTACCAGCTTTCGGCTTCCTCCATGGTAAGGCTCCATTCCCCTCGGCCGGGAGGTGTTACCCCCTGGAAACAATTACTGATCACTGAGGTAAAAATCACCTCATAGCAGTCCCCGTCCTGGGTGTAGGACAACAGGAACGGCGTAGACTCCCCATACCTGTCCCAGCCGGTGGGGGAATAGGCTCCGGCTTTTTCATCAAACCACCATGTGCTTCGGAAGTATTCGTCCTCGTTTGCGGCAGCGTGATCAATAACGGCATCCTCACCAAAGTAAAAGCGCGCCCGGTTCTCCACATCCTCTTTTCGCGAGCCGGGGACCTCCTTGGTCCTCTCCTCGTTCATCAGGCAGCACTCCAGCAGCAGAACAGGGTCCAGCTCCTCCACAGAGAAAAATTCCCCTTTGGAGGAACCGTTGATATCCGCTACATTAGTGCCCCATTGAATATTTCGCAAAAACCTCCCGATTTCCCGCTCAGTTTCGTCCAGACCTTCCTTATCCAGCGGGAAGAAGGGCTCCACCTCATAGGCGGGCACCGGGGTCCAGTCCTCCGGCAGCCTCTTGTCAGGCTCCGGCTCTGTCCGGCTCTCCGGCTCCGGCGGAAAGAGCTCCTCCGGTTCGCCGGCAGCCGGGGACTCCCCTTGGAATCGAGGGGCGGAGGCCCCAGGGGCGGCGCTCTCCGGCTTGGGCGGCGGGCTTGGAGCGGGGCGGGACCTTACCGGTCCCAGAAAACAGAGGAACAGCACCAGCACCACAATGCAGGAAACGGCCTTTTTCACCTCTGCACCCCCTCCACGCCTGTCTTTTAAATCATGATCCCCATTTCTCTGGCCTTTTTGGCCACCCCCAGCAGGTCCTCCATGGCAGCGGGCTTGTTGACAGGATTGCGCAGCAGTGCCGCCGGGTGGAAGGTCCCCATCATCAGGGTGCCGTTTTTATCAATAAACTGCCCGTGCTCCTTGGTGACCTTAAAGTCCTTGCGGATCAGGCTTACCGCCGCAATACGCCCAATGCAGATAATAATAGCCGGGCGCAGGATGGCAGTCTGATTGCGCAGCCAGCCCATACAGGCCTCGATCTCGTCCACGGCGGGGTCCCGGTTTTGGGGCGGGCGGCACTTTACCATGTTGGCAATATAGATGTTCTTCTTCCGGGACAGCCCGGCGTACTCCAGCATTTTGTCCAGCAGCTGGCCGCTGCGCCCCACAAAGGGCTCCCCCTGTTTGTCCTCGTTTTCCCCGGGGCCCTCCCCGATAAGCATGATCCTTGCATCCGCCGGCCCCACCCCGAATACCACATTATTGCGTGTGGAGCAAAGTCCGCAGTTTTGGCACTGGAGGGCGGCGGCCCTCAGTTCGTCCAAATTCTCATACATCAAATGATAACACCTGCCTTTTGTCAAATTTTGCCGGTACAACCATTATACCATACTTCTCTGCCGAAAAACAGTTGCAAATTTCCCGGTATATGATAAAATATAGAGGTAAGCTTTTGGAGCCCTTTTTCTGAGAGCCTATTCAAGATCTCCAGGTATGCCGAAAGGGCTGGGATTTTTTCGTCCAGCAAGGCAAAAAATCGCCGCCAATACTTTGTGTATTGCAAGATTTTTTAACGCAGCAGGACGGAAAAAGACCTGCCCGGGCGGCGTGCAGGGAGATTTTGAAGAGGCTCTGAATACGACAAAACTGGAGGTACACAAAATCATGGCCAAGGTACAGATCGAAACTTCCGCCCGCCACGTCCACGTCACCCAGGAGACCCTGGAGACCCTCTTTGGCAAGGGCGCAGCCCTGACCCCCAAGAAGGACCTTTCCCAGCCCGGGCAGTTTGCCTGCGCCGAGCGCATTGACGTTGTCGGTCCCAAGCGCACCCTTTCTGGTGTTTCCATTCTGGGCCCCTGCCGCAAGGCTGACCAGGTGGAGATCTCCCTCACCGACGCCCGGAGCATCGGCGTTGCCGCCCCCGTCCGGGAATCCGGCGACATTGCCGGCACCCCTGGCTGCAAGCTGGTGGGCCCCTGCGGCGAGGTGGAGATCAAGGAGGGTGTCATCGCTGCCAAGCGTCACATCCACACCACCCCCGAGGATGCCGCCGCCATGGGCGTAACCGACAAGGAGATCGTCTCCCTGAAGGTGGAAACCGATGGCCGCTCCACCATCTTCGGTGATGTTGTCGTCCGTGTTTCCCCCAGCTTTGCCACCTTTGCCCACTTTGACACCGACGAGGCCAACGCCGCCGGGATGTCCGGGGTAGTGTTCGGCGAGATCGTCAAGGGCTGATATTTTTCCGGGTTCTGTTTGCCTCCCCTGCTTTGGGGAGGCTTTTCTTTGACTAGGGGTATAAAACACGCCTCTCTGGGGCCGCCTGGCGGCGGCCTTTAGAGGATCGAATGGACCGGCCTTGTGGGCCGGTCCATTCGAGGGGGGCTGAGGTTGCAAAACACCCCACTGGGGTGTATTTGCAGGGTAGCTGGGTGCAGGGCGAGCAGGCTCTTACTTTCTTTTTTTCTTTCAAAAAGAA
>JAAWEO010000272.1 GCA_022794295.1 Angelakisella sp.
CGGAGGGCGCATTTCTGCCGCCGCAGCGGCGTCTCGGAGCGCAACTGCCCCGAAGGGGCAGCTCTTAGCGCGGAGAGGCTTTGCTCCTTTCTTTTTGAAGGAAAAAAGAAAGTGGCCGTAGGCCACGGTCCCGAAGGGATCAAGCCTGCTCGTCCTGCACCCAGCTACCCTGCAAATACACCCCAGTGGGGTGTTTTGCAACAACAGCCCCCCTCGCATGAGATTGGCCTCCGGCCAATCTCATGCGACCCGCTAAAGGCCGCCTCCAGGCGGCCCCCACCCCCAGCCACCTTAAAACCAAACCAAAAGGAGTGTTGTAAAAAAATGCTCATTACCAACGCCGAAATTTTCACCGGCAAGGGCTTCTCCCACGGGGGGATGGCCTTTGGGGAAACCATTGAGGCCATCGGCCGCACCGGCGGCCCCGGGGATATTGACGCCCAGGGCTGCTACCTCATTCCCGGCCTGGTAGACATCCACACCCACGGGGCCATGGGGGAGGACTTTTCCGATGGCAAGGCCGAGGGGATGCCGGTCCTCTCCAAGTACTACGCCGCCCACGGGGTGACCTCCTACCTGGCCACCACCATGACCCTCCAGGAGCCGGTGCTGGCCGACGCCATGAAGGTCATCCGGGAGGCAAAGCGCCCGGAGAACGGGGCCAAGTGCGCCGGGGTCCATTTGGAGGGCCCCTTCCTGGGCTACGCCAAGCGGGGCGCCCAGGCCGCCGAAAACCTTCACAAGCCCGACCCGGAGATGTTCGCCCGCCTTAACGAGGCCAGCGGCGGCATGGTAAAGCTGGTCACCGTGGCCTGCGAGGAAGAAGGCGGGATGGAGTTCATCCGTAAGGTGTCCCCCACCTGCGCCGTTTCCCTGGGCCACTCCTCGGCCAACTACGACACCGCCATGGAGGGCTTCCAGAGCGGCGCCACCCACGCCACCCACCTGTTTAACGGCATGGATCCCCTCCACCACCGGAACCCCGGCATCATCGGGGCGGCCTTCCACGCGGGGGCCTCGGTGGAGCTGATCTGTGACGGGCTGCACATCCACCCGGAGGTCATCCGGATGGTCCACCGGCTCTACGGGGAGAATCTGAACCTGATCTCTGATTCCCTGCGGTGCGCCGGAATGCCCGACGGGGACTATGAGCTGGGGGGCCAGCCCATCACCGTAAAGAACGGCAAGGCCACCCTCTCCGGCACCGACACCCTGGCGGGGTCCTCCATCTCTATGCTGGATGCCCTGCGCAACGTGGTGCGGTTCGGCCTTTCCCTGCCGGATGCCGTTTACGCCGCCTCCACCGCCCCGGCCAAGGCCGCCAGGCTCCACGACATCGGGGAGCTGGCTGTGGGCAAGCGCGCCGACTTCCTCCTCCTGGACAAGGACCTGGAGCTGAAGGCTGTATACATTGACGGGAAAAAACTTGACATTTGAAAGGAGTAGTTTGAAATGAGGATCATTGCCACAAAGGATTACGCCGAGCTGAGCCGCGCCACTGCCAGCCTGATCGCCGCGCAGGTGGTCTCCAAGCCGGACAGCGTCCTGGGCCTGGCCACCGGCTCCAGCCCCATTGGGACCTACCAGAAGCTGATCGAATGGTACCGGGCCGGGGCCCTGGACTTTTCCGCCTGCTCCAGCCTGAATCTGGACGAATACGTGGGGCTGACCAAGGACAACGACCAGAGCTACGCCTACTTTATGCGCACCAACCTGTTTGACCACATCAACATCAAGCCGGAGAACCTGAACATCCCCGACGGGATGAACCCCGACGCGGCGGGGGAATGCGCCCGGTACGACAGGGTGATCGAGGCATTTGGCGGGGCGGATCTTCAACTGCTGGGCATTGGCCGCAACGGGCACATCGGCTTTAATGAGCCTGGGGCTGCCTTTGTGAAGGAAACCAACTGTGTTCAGCTGACCCAGAGCACCATTGACGCCAACAAACGGTTTTTTGCCCGGGAGGAGGACGTTCCCCGGAAGGCCTACACCATGGGCATCGGCGGCATTATGCTGGCCCGGAAGGTAGTCCTTATTGCCAGCGGCGCAGACAAGGCCGAGGCGGTAGCCAAGTCCTTCTTCGGGCCCATCACCCCGGAGGTACCCGCCTCCATCCTTCAGCTGCACCGGGATTTTGTACTGGTGGCGGATGAAGCGGCTCTTGCCCAGATCCCCGGATGAACAGCCTTTTTGACCCCCAGAACCTTTTCTTCCGCTCCCTGGCCTGGGCGGTGGACGTAATCGGGATCAGTCTGTTTTGGGCGATCCTATGCCTGCCGGTCATTACCATCGTCCCGGCCACAGCGGCTTTATACCACACGGCAGCTCTTTGCATCTGCCGCGGGGAGAAGGGGGCTTTTACCCGGTTTTTCCGGTCCTTTTTAAGGAACCTGAAGCAGGGGTGTTTGCTTTCCATCCCCCTGGTAGTACTGGGGGCAATGCTATTTTGGGGGCAGAACGTAATGGCTGCGGCCTCCACCTACTTAGGGGGCGGGGCCACGGTGCTGTACGGGATCTACTCGGTACTGCTGGTACTGCCCTTGGGGGTAGTTTGCTGGGGGATCCCGCTGCTGGGGCGGTTCGACTTCAAAAGCGGGGAGCTGGTGCGGACTTCATTTATCCTGGCGGTGGGGCATTTGCCCACCACGGTGGTATCGGTGCTGCTGGTATGCGGCGGAGGGTTTTTATGTCTTCTTCTTTTGCCGCTGCTGTTGGTGCTGCCGGCTTTAACGGGGGTAATACTATCGGTACTTATGGAGCGGGTGTTCCGGCGGTACTACCCGGCGGCCTGATGGCCGCAGCCAGACCCTACCCGGGCGGGCGAGACTTCTGCCAGTGCAGCACCATACCCGAAGCCCAACGCCCAGTACCGGGCAGCCTTTCTGTCACCGGACATCAGTCCGGTCCGGGTCCAGGGCGGACAGCG
>JAAWEO010000273.1 GCA_022794295.1 Angelakisella sp.
GGTGCAGGGCGGCAGGGGGTGCCTGGAGACAGAGCGCCATGTAGTTTGTCTGTCTTTTGCAAAAATCCTGCCCCCAGGCGGGGGCACAGAGAAGGGCACTGCCATATGGCGGTGCCCTTTGATTTTCTGGCTTGCATTTTCATGATCCGGCCGTATGAGCTTCGGTCGTCGCCAGGCGGCCCCAAGTCTTACCTCCATTCCCCAAAAAGAAAAACCGCTCCGGTCAGCCCTCTTTCGAGCCCACCGGAGCAATTTTTTATTCGGCCAGTTCCCCGGTGCATCCGTCCCCCTGCCGCCCTGTAAGGTGCACGGAGCGAACCTGCCCCTGGAGCCCTTCCAGAGACAGCACCGTAACCGGTGTGTAGTTTGCGGTGTAGCCGGTCTGCCCCTCCGGCCCCCCTTCCTCGAAAAGGACCTCCTGGGTTGTGCCGGCCATCCGGTCCAGGAAAGCCCCCCGAAGCTCCTCCCCCAGGGCGATCAGCTCCCCGGCGCGGCGCTTTTTTACCTCCGGGGGCAGCTGGCCCGGCAGCTTTGCCGCCCGGGTCCCGGGGCGCTGGCTGTAGGGGAAAACATGAATCCGGGCAAATCCCACCTGCCGGGCAAAGGCCGCGCTGGCCTGGAAGTCCTCCTCCGTTTCCCCGGGGAAGCCTACGATCAGGTCGGTGGTAATGGCCGCCAGAGGAAACCGATGCCGAATCTCCTCCACAGTAGCCAGATAGTGGGCGGTGTCGTACCGCCGCCCCATCCGCCGCAGGGTGGCGTCGCAGCCTGACTGGAGGGAAAGGTGAAACTGGGGGCAGACCTTCCCGGTGGCGGCCATTCGGGCGAAGTCCTCTGGGCCGATGACATCCGGCTCCAGGCTGCCCAAACGCAACCGGCGGATGCCCGGGACCGCCGCCGCAGTCTCGATGGCGTCAATGAGCCGCAGGCCCAGCTCCTTGCCGTAGGCGGAAAGGTTGATCCCCGCCAGCACCACCTCCCGGTACCCGGCCCCTGCCAGCCCCTCCAGCTCCCGCCGGAGGTCCTCCAGGGGTTTGGAGCGCACCGGCCCCCTGGCGGTGGGAATGATGCAGTAGGCGCAGTAGTTTTCGCACCCGTCCTCGATCTTCACAAAGGCCCGGGTCCGGCGCCCGAATTCCTCCGCGGACATGGTCTCGAAGCTCTCGCCCCGCTGGTGGGGGGCGATCTCCACCACACGCTCCCCGGTGGCAAGAAAGCGGTCCAGGGCCTCGGTCAGCTTCCGGCGGTCGCGGCTGCCAGTGATGACGTCGGCCTCCAAAAGGGCAGCGGCTTCCTCCGGAAAGGCCTGGGGGAAGCAGCCGGTAAGACAGATGACCCCTTCCGGATGCTCTCGCCGGAGCCGCCGGAGGAACTGCCGGGTTTTCCGGTCCCCCTCGGCGGTGACGGTGCAGGAGTTGACCACCACCGCATCCCAGGGGGCGTTGTGGGAAAAGTCCAGCACCTCCCACCCCCGGGCAGCGAACTGCTGGCGGAGGGCCTGGGTCTCGTACTGGTTCACCTTGCATCCAAAGGTGTAGAAGGCGATCTTCATGGGGACTTCCTTTCTTTTTTCGAAAATGCGGCCTTTTTCTTCTGCTCAGAAAAGAGCCAGACGAGCTGGGCCCCCAGGGCGATCGCTGAAATCAGAAGAAGAAATCCGGCGGGGGAGAAGGGCTTAAAATAGACGTCCCACCCTTCGCCCTGATACCGGAGGAGGAAGGCCCGGGAGGAGAGAAAGCTCCCCAGGTTGCCGGGGACCACGACCCAGGGGAGGTCCTTCCGGATGGCGGTAAGGCAGAGGAGGGAGAGGGCGATAGCCAGGGGCGCATAGAGGAGCATGGTACCCAGGGCGTGATCCCCGTACATAGCCAGGAAGGCATAGGGCAAGGAATACAGCAGAAGGAGAAAAACCGGAAGGGTCCACTTTTTCACATAGAACACCCCTTATCTTAGTCTTATCACACAGCCCCTACCCCGCGGCGGCCTGGAGGCCGTATCCAGACCCTACCCGCCGCTGCGCGGCTTAACACTGTGCGGGGCTCAGCGGGTGCCTGGAGTCCTGACGGGTACAAGGTGAAACGATTCCCCTGCCTTTGACAGACTGGATAGGCGTGGTTCCTGTCAGCCCAAGGCTCCAGGCAGGACCTATCGCCCTATACAAGCTCCCGTAGGGTCTAAAGTTTGGGGCCGCCCTTTTCAAAGGGCTGGGCGTAGCCCACGTGCCCGAAGGGCTCGGGGTCAGGGCGGCCCCCCACCCCGCCTAGAGATAAAGAAAAGCGCCGCCCAGCCAGGAAACCGGGCGGCGCCAGGGGAAGGACAAGCCAGTCGATTACTGCTCTGCAATAGCCTCGATCTCGCACAGGAGGCCCTTGGGCAGGCTCTTAACGGCGACGCAGCTCCGGGCGGGCTTGGAGGTAAAGTACTTGGCGTACACCTCGTTGAAGGCGGCGAAGTCGCCCATATCAGCCAGGAAGCAGGTGGTCTTGAAGACCTTGTCCAGGCTGCTGCCGGCGGCCTCCAGGATGGCGGCCACGTTCTTGCAGCTCTGCTCGGCCTGGGCAACGATGCCCTCGGGGGCATTGCCGGTGGCGGGATCCACGGGGATCTGGCCGGAGGTGTAGACGAAGCCGCCTACTTTAAAGCCCTGGGAATAGGGACCGATGGCGCCAGGGGCGTTTTTGGTGTCAATAACCTGCATGATAATCGCACTCCTTTTCAGCAAAATGTGGTAGTATCTTAATTATATCACATTTTTTCGGGGATGCAAGAAGGGCGGACAAGATTTTTGCAGGTGGGGCGGGGGCGGTTTTTTGGGGCCGCCTGGCGGCGGCCTTTAGAGGGTCGAATGGACCGGCCTTATGGGCCGGTCCATTCGAGGGGGGCTGAGGTTGCAAAACACCCCACTGGGGTGTATTTGCAGGTTA
>JAAWEO010000274.1 GCA_022794295.1 Angelakisella sp.
CTGGCATCTTGGTTTTGTGCTCCCGCTTACCAGCGTCCGGGCTTTCGCGGCCGGAGGCTCGTTGGCCGGATAAGGTGATTTTCGCTGCGGCGAAAATCGGAGCCCTTCGGGCAATGGCCTGCGGGCCGGGGTTGGGGACGGCTTTGGTGCCTACGGCGGGAGCCGCTTCGCGGCTAAAGAGGGGGTGGCTGGGGAGGGGGTTATGGGTTTCTTGGGTGGTTTTTATGGAGGCAGTTTTGGAGGCATTGGCGGCAGGTGCTGCAGCGGTTTCCGGCTTTTTTTATTTGCCGGAGGGCGAGAAAGGCCGACAGGGCGACCAGGGTCAGGAGGAGGTAATCCCAGAGGTTCATTTTGGCGCCTCCTTATCCCAGGCCCAGGGCTAGGCCAACAAGCCGCATCACCAGGGCGGCGGCCCAGGCGATGACGCACTGCCAGAGGACCACTGCCGCTGCCCACCCGGGGCCAAGTTCCCGCTTGATGGAGCTGATGGCCGCCACGCAGGGGGTGTACAAAAGGCTGAACACCAAAAGGGAGGCGGCCTCAAGGGAGGTCATGGCTGCCGCAACGCCCCCGTGGCTGCTGTACAGCACCTCCAGGGTGGAGACGACGCTCTCCTTGGCCATAAAGCCGCTGATCAGGGAGGTGCAGATCCGCCAATCCCCCAGACCCAGGGGGGCAAAGAGGGGGGCCAGCATCCCGGCTGCGGCAGCCAGAATGCTGCTTTGGGAATCGGCCACCAGGTTCAGGTGGAAGTCAAAGCTTTGGAGGAACCACACCACAATGGCGGCCACCAGGATCACCGAAAAGGCCCGCTGGAGGAAGTCCTTGGCCTTTTCCCACAGGAGCTGAAAGACGTTGCGGGGGCTGGGCATCCGGTAGTTGGGCAGCTCCATGACAAAGGGCACTGCTTCCCCCTGGAACATGGTCTTTTTCAAAACCAGGGCGGCCAATATTCCAACAAGAATGCCCAAAAGATACAGCCCTGTCATCACAAGGCCCCCCTGGCCGGGAAAAAAGGCATCCACAAAAAAGGCGTAAATGGGCAGCTTTGCCGTACAGCTCATAAAGGGTGTGAGAAAGATCGTCATCCGGCGGTCCCGTTCGCTGGGAAGGGTGCGGGTGGACATCACGGCGGGGACGGTGCAGCCAAAGCCCACCAGCATCGGCACAATGCTCCGGCCGGAAAGGCCGATCTTCCGCAGCAGCTTATCCATAAAGAAGGCCACCCGGGCAATGTATCCGCTGTCCTCCAGGAGGGAGAGGAAGAAAAACATGGTGATTATAATAGGCATAAAGCTGAGGACACTGCCCACCCCCTGGAAAATACCCTGGATGATCAGGCCATGAATGGCCTCGTTGACCCCGGCGGCGGTCATAGCGGCATCCGCCCAAGCGGACAGGGCATCGATCCCTGCCGCCAGCAGGTCCTGGAGCCAAGCCCCAATAACATTGAAGGTCAGCCAGAAAACCAGTCCCATAATGGCAGCAAACACCGGGATGGCGGTATATTTGCCGGTGAGGACCCGGTCCAAGCGCTGGCTGCGGATGTGCTCCCGGCTTTCCTGGGGCTTGGTGACACATTGGCTGCAAACCTTATGGATATAGGAAAAGCGCATATCCGCAATGGCGGCACTGCGGTCCAGGCCACGCTCCTTTTCCATTTGGAGGACGATATGCTCCAGCATTTCCTTTTCGTTCTGGTCCAGGGCCAAGCGGTCCAGGATCAGCCGGTCCCCTTCGATGATCTTACTGGCGGCAAACCGGACGGGGAGGCCCACCTGGGCGGCGTGGTCCTCGATCAGATGGATCACACCATGGAGGCAGCGGTGCACTGCTCCCCCATTGTCATTCTGGTCGCAATAATCCTGGCGGAGGGGTTTTTCCTGGTACTTGGCCACATGGATAGCATGGCCGGCCAGTTCATCCACACCCTGGTTCTTGGCTGCCGAAATAGGCACTACCGGCACGCCCAGCATGGCCTCCATAGCATTGACATCTACCGCCCCGCCGTTGCCCGCCATTTCGTCCATCATATTCAGGGCCACCACCATGGGGATATCCATTTCCAGCAGCTGCATGGTGAGATAAAGGTTCCGCTCGATATTGGTGGCATCCACAATATTAACAATGCCCTTGGGCTTTTCATCCAGGACGAAATCCCGGGAGACCAGTTCCTCGCCGGAATAGGGGGACATGGAATAGATCCCAGGCAGGTCAGTAAGGCTGGTATTTTCATATCCCCGGATGGCGCCGTCCTTGCGGTCCACAGTAACTCCGGGGAAGTTGCCCACATGCTGCTTCGAGCCGGTAAGCTGATTAAAGAGTGTTGTTTTGCCGCAGTTTTGATTTCCCACCAGGGCAAAGGTAAGAAGGGTATCCTCCGGCAGGGGGTCACCGCTTCCTTTGGGATGGAACCTTCCCTCCTCGCCCAGGCCGGGGTGGGGAGTATGTTTTTTCTTTTTCCGCTTCGTCTGCTCCTGGGCTGCGGTGGGTTCCACCTGGATTTGGGCAGCATCTGCCAGGCGGAGGGTCAGTTCATACCCATGGACACGCAGCTCGATGGGGTCTCCCATAGGGGCTAATTTCACCACAGTAATTTCTGCGCCGGGGAGCACACCCATATCCAAAAAATGCTGACGCAGCGCTCCTTCTCCGCCCACTGTTTTCACGACAGCGGTTTTTCCGATTTCCAGTTCCTTCAATGTCATGCCAACACGCCCTTTCGCCCTGTTTCGATCTTTTCTATTATACATGAGGATCGGGCAAATATCAAACTGGCAGCACCATACCCGAAGTCCAACGCCCAGTACCGGGTAGCCTTTCTGTCACCGGACATCAGTCCGGTCCGGGTCCAGGGCGGACAGCGCCTGGTCGACCGCCGCCTGCGCCCGCAGG
>JAAWEO010000275.1 GCA_022794295.1 Angelakisella sp.
TGCTGCCTCTAGCCGGGGAGTTTCGCCCGCTGCGGCGGGCGACCAGGCGCTGTCCGCCCTGGACCCGGACCGGACTGATGTCCGGTGACAGAAAGGCTAACCGGTACCGGGCGTTGGGCTTCGGGCATGGTGCTGCCCCGGCAGAAGCCTTGCCCGCCCCAGTCCGTCAAAGGCAGGGGAATCGCCCCGCCCTGCACCCGTCCGGCCTCCAGGCACCCACTATCCCCTTCGCACACCGTCAAGGCGCGCAGCGCCGGGTAGGGTCTGCCAGCGGGTGCTAACCCGCGTGCTTCCCTTTTTCGCTATTATGTGATATACTAGGTATCACCAAGTTGTCCAGGAATTATAAAGGGGGAAATCTATGGAAGCTATTATCTGTACCCAGCCGGAGTCCCCCCGCTTCGATGCTATCCCAACCTATAAGATCATCAGCTATCCCCTGGAAAAAAAAGCTTATAAACCCTTCGCCCAGGCCCAGGTCTGTGTCACCCCCAGGGAACTGGTCATCCGCCTTTGGGCCTTCGAAGCGCGGCCCCGTCCCTCCAGTATGGTGGAGGGTGTCTTTACCCCCAGGGAAAGCCAGACCCTCCTGCGGGTCCGGGCCTGGGCGGAAGGACGCTGGGAATGCCTGCTCCAATCACCCCAGGGGGACAAGCCCCTGAATGCCATTGCCCATACCCTGGCGGGGGACGATTTCCAGGGGGAGTATTGGGGGGTAAGCGTCAGTATCCCCCGGCGGGAATTAGAAGGCCCCCCCGGTTTTTTCTTGGAGCCCGGGTCGGTGGTCCTGGGAAATTTTTACAAGCGCAGCCGGGATCCTGAAAAACCCCACGATGGCTCCTGCTGGCCGGCAGACTTTGCCGCCGGGCGGGAGTACGCTTTGGGATCTCTGACAGAATTTACAGTTGTACAGTATTAAAGGAGGAAAAAAGGATGAAATACATTTGGAAGCTGGTGGGTCTGATTGTGAAGGCGGCGGTACTGGCCGCCGGTGTCGTTGTGGCCTTTGAGGCGGCGGACCGGGTCCGGGAAAGAGAGCGGACCAGATACCTGGTAAATGAGGAATTTAACGACTGATCTTTTCAGGCTGTAGGCTTTTGCTGCTCCTGCACCCAAACAAAAAAACTCCCAGGCCGTCCCACCCCTTCCGGGAGGGAACGCCTGGGATTTTTTTGCTGTTATGGATCAATCCTCCGGTTCCGGGTTGTCCTTGGGCAGGCGTTCCGCCAGGACCTCCAAGATCTGGCGGCTTCCCGATCGCTGTACCGTGAAACGCACCCCGTCCATCTCCACAGTGGGATGCTCCTTGGGACCAGGGATCCGGTCCAGCATGGCGATGATCAAACCGCCCAGCGTGTCGTAATCATCCCAGTCCGGGTATTCCTGGAAGCTGCACCCCAGCAGCCGCTCCACTTCATCCAGGGCAATGTCCCCGTCCAGGGTGTAACTGTCCTGGGAAAGACAGGTAATGCCATCCGCCTCGTCGTCGTATTCATCCTGAATGTCCCCCACAATGGATTCCAATAGGTCCTCCATGGTGACAATGCCGGAGGTCCCCCCGTATTCGTCCACTACCACAGCGATCTGGTTTTTCTGCTGGTTGAAGGTGGCAAACAGGTCCCGGCATTTGGTGGACTCCGGGACATAGAAGGGGGCCCGGAGGTAGTTCATCACCGAGAATTTTTTCCGGCGGTCCGCTACCATCAGGGGCAGCAGGTCCTTAATGTGGAAGATCCCCAGAATGTCATCCAGCCCGTCCTCCCCCATAACCGGGATCCGGGAGAAGCCGTTTTCGGTGACCAGTTCCACCAGCGCCTCCAGGGTGATATCCTTATCCACAGCGGTAACATCGGTGCGGTGGGTCATGATCTCGTCCACCGTCCGGTCGGCAAAATCAAAGACCCCCAGGATCATCTCTTTTTCAGCGGCCTCAATGCCTCCGGTCTCCTCGCTTACGTCAACCATCATACGGATCTCCTCCTCGGTGACGTTTTCCTGCTGCTCCAGGTTGTGGACACCGAAAAGGGCCAAAAGAAGGGCGGTGCTTTTTTCCACCAGCCAGGTCAAGGGGGTGAACAAAACAACAATAACAGCAGCGGGTCCGCTCAGAGCCGGGGCCAGGAGCTCCGAATGCCGGGCGGCCACCTGCCGTGGGATTCCCCGGGAAAAAAGCATGATAAAAAATACCCCCAGCAGCATAATGAGCAGACTTCCGGCCAGCCGCCCCAGGGGCTGCCCCCAGAAGGGATGCCGGAAAAAGGGGAAGCCCGCCGCCAGGGACGTCATTCCCCGGGCCAGAAAGGCCACAGCGCAAAGGTGGCAAAGGGTGTAAGCCGCCCGCATGGAGCTTGCCATCCGGCTGGGATGCTCCATCAGCCGGATCAACCGCTCCAGCCCGGGGCTTTCCCCCCCGTTCCGCCGGAGCTTTTGGTCGCTGTACTCCACCAGACTGTTCTGACAAAGGACCACAAAAGCCCCCAAAGCCAAAAAGCCAAAAAAGAAAAGCAGGTCAACACCTGTGTCAGGGTCCATGATGTGTTGTTTTCCCTCCAGTTGATTTCAAATCGCCCCAGAATAACCCACTGGGGCGTTTCTTATATAGTACAGGAAAACAACAAAAAAGTCAATTCGCCCACCGCTCCTTCACACTGCCAAAGCTTCCCGCTGTATGCCAGTACTATCTTAGAAAGATCCTATTCCCGCCACAGCAGAAATAGAACCTTTCCCCCACCCAAGCCCAATGGGCACAGCCAAAGTCACCAAAGCCGTTCCAACCTGGCCCGCAGGCCATTTGCCGCGAAGCGGCCTTAGCCCGAAGGGCCCCGCTTTTTTCCGCAGAAAAAAGCACCTTATCCGGCCAACGAGCCTCCGGCCGCGAAAGCCCGGACGCTG
>JAAWEO010000276.1 GCA_022794295.1 Angelakisella sp.
GACCAGGCGCTGTCCGCCCTGGACCCGGACCGGACTGATGTCCGGTGACAGAAAGGCTACCCGGTACTGGGCGTTGGGCTTCGGGCATGGTGCTGCGCCAGCAGAAACCTCACCTGCTCCAGTCCGTCAAAGGCTGGGGAATCGCCCCGCCCTGTACTCGTTCGGACTCCAGGCACCCACTATCCACCCCGCACACCGTCAAGGCGCGCAGCGCCGGGTAGGGTCTGGGGGCGGGCCCTGGCCCGCACTAGTTGTTTGAAAGGTGGTGTATGCCGTGAAAGGCGATTTTGCGCTTCTCTCCCTTGCTGCTGTCTCTATGGCTGCCATCCCCGCAGCTGTTCTTCTCTATTCCGGTCAGCCCCTCCTGGACCTCCCCTCCCTCCCAGTCTCCATCCTCCAAACCGATGCCCCCCCAGCCTCTATCCCGGATACCGAAAGCCCTTCTTCTGTTCCGCCCCCCCTGATCCTGGGGGACAGTCTCCTGGTCCAGGGAGACACCACCGCCCCCGTGGTCGAGGAAGCCCTGCCCGAAACGATAAAGGAATCGTGGCCTGCCCCCATCCAGACCTTGAAAATCCTGGACCAATCCACCGGGGAGGTAGCAGAGCTCTCCCTGTTTGAATACACCCGCTCCGCGATCGCTGCCGAAATGCCCGCCGATTACCACCTGGAGGCCCTGAAAGCCCAGGGAACCGCCGCCCTCACCTATGCCCTCCATCAGGCCGCCGCCCAGCGGGCCCTTCCGGAGGAGCTCCGGGACCCAGCCCTGAAGGGGGCCGATTTTTCCGCCGATCCGGGAAACCGCAAAGGCTATATGACCGAGGCCACCGCCCGGGATTTTTATGGCGACCGCTTTGACCACAGCTGGAACAAGATCACCCAGGCCGCCAGGGCAGCCAGCCGCTGCGTTATCCTTTGGGAAGGGGAACCCATTGCCGCCGCTTACCATGCCATCAGTGCCGGAGATACCACCGAGCGGGCGGAGAATATCTGGAATGGCCCCCTCCCCTACCTGGTGGAAGCGGACAGCAGCTGGGATATCCTTGCCCCGGGCTACAAAAGCACCCTCTCTGTCTCCGACGGCGAGCTGAAGGAGCTCCTCACCTCCCTGGGGGCCACCCTTCTCCCTGACGCCGCCACCTGGCTGGAAATCGAGGACCGCTCCCCGGCGGGATATGTCACCGCCATCCGCGCAGGGGATCTCACCCTCCACGGGAACCAGCTCCGGAACCTTCTGGGCCTGCGAAGCGCCGCCTTCGAGCTGGAGCGAACCCACACCGGCTACACCTTCTATGTCCGGGGGTATGGGCACGGAGCCGGGCTCAGCCAAACAGGCGCGGATTATCTGGCAAGACAGGGAAAAACCTTTGACGAGATCCTCCGCCATTACTACACCGGCGTGACCCTGGCCGAGATCGAAACGGAGTCGCCCCCTGACTAACCGCCGCCATTCCACCTGAACCGGCCCTTGCAGTACACTATGGAGCATATCCCTGCCGCCGGGACCTTCTCTTGTGATTTTAGATAAATATAAAATAATTTGTGAATAATAAAAATACCTATTGACAAATCCTTTGAGCTGTGGTATTCTTAAGTCACAGAAAGAGGAAGCAAGCAGAAGAAACAGAAAATCCAAAAGGAAGGGCTGGTTCCGATGTACGGTTCCGTTTCTGGACACATGGCAAGGTGAACAGCCGGGGACGCCACCCCGGGAAAGGGATACTCCGATGTACAACTGAGACTTTCCCGCTGTGAAGAAAAAGCGAAAGGACCGAGCTCCCATGTACTAAGCTGTCCCGGTATCACAACACCATGAAATTGATCAAAAGGAAAGAGGTGGGTCCAATGGACACGGTTTCTAATCAGGGCTTTGGGACTGGCCGCCGTCAGTCCGGGACCGCCGAAACCGCCATCTGATCTGAACACCCCAGTGCCAGCACCAGGTTCCGCACCCAGGCGGAGGGAGTACCTCCGGGAGGCGGCAGACGCCGTCAGGCTGGACGGACCTGATTGAGAGCCTGGAAAGGGGACGGGAGCTGTTTCCCGCAGGTAAAGGAGCGGCCACAAAGCCAGAAAAGCGGTAGGACCGCAGACCATAGATCGGCATTCCCAGATAACAAATAGCTGGATGAGATCTAGGCCACAAGTGAATAAGAAAACAAGGCACAGACGTGTTGTCTGTGCCTTTTGTTTTGTCCCGGAAAAGAAAAAGGGCCGGATGAAAGTCCGGTCCTGGCAGGGTGGGCCTCGGCAGCCGCGCTTGCATGTATCTTAATGATTTAAGATGCCCCTGACCCCAGGCAGGCACCAGGGATTCGCACAAAGGAAAAGGGCCGGACTTTCGTCCGGCCCAGATAGGGTGACCTCAGCGGCCACACCGTGGCGGAGATGGTGGGATTTGAACCCACGCGCCAGTCTCCCGACCTACTCCCTTAGCAGGGGAGCCCCTTCACCACTTGGGTACATCTCCGAATCTATTCTTTCTGATAACCGGGGGGAGCCATTCCTGGAACCGCCCCGGCAGGAATACACCTGGCGGAGAGGGTGGGATTTGAACCCACGGCTCTGACGAGTCACTGGTTTTCAAGACCAGCTCCTTAAACCCCTCGGACACCTCTCCAAATCGAAAGCCCCGCCCGAATCGAGGTCAAGGCGTCCCGATTATCATAGCATACTTTCCCGACACTGTCAAGTAGTGCCCACACTTCTTTTTTCCCACCCCATCCCCCCAGAAAACCGCTTGATCCCTCCAGCAAAAACCACTCCCCTCCCCCCGCCGCGAAGCGGCATTCGCCCGAAGGGCTCTGCTTTTTTCCGCAGAAAAAAGCACCTTATCCGGCCAACGAGCCTCCGGCCGCGAAAGCCCGGACGCTGGTAAGCGGCAGCAC
>JAAWEO010000277.1 GCA_022794295.1 Angelakisella sp.
GCGGACCTTCTGCGGAAGGTCCAAAAGGCCCCTTCGGGGCGGCGCGCCTCACGGGGGGACTAGTCCCCCCGTGGGCCCCCTAACCCTCCGGGGGGGGGGGATTTTGGTGCCTCCGGCGGAGCCGCTTCGCGGCAAATGCCGCATGGCGGCTGGGGTGTGCTGGCGGCTTGGTTTTGTGCTCCTGCTTACCAGCGTCCGGGCTTTGGCGGCCGGAGGCTCGTTGGCCGGATAAGGTGCTTTTTTCTGCGGAAAAAAGCGGTGCCCTTCGGGCTAATGCCGCTTCGCGGCTAATGGCCTGCGGGCCAGGGGTTGGGGGTGAAAAACTCCCTCCGCTTTTATGGCGGAGGGAGTTTGGGGGGATTGGGAGGGTTTATGCTTCTTTTTCGGAGCGGTAGAAGTTGATCAGGCAGCCGGCGGTCAGGACTTTTCTTTCGTCGGGGGTCAGGCCTCCGATGGAGAAGGTGGTTTCGGTGATTTTTCCGTCGCGGATGACGTAGGCCTTGATCGCCTCGTTGCCCTCCAGCACGGCCTGGCGGAGGTTGGGGACAAAGATGTAGCAGCCTTTGGCGAGGACGCTCTTATCCTGGGTCAGGAAGGGGACGATTCCCCAGTTGATGCAGTTGGAGCGGTACCGCTTGGTGGCATACTCCTGGGCGATATTGGCCCAGGCCCCCACCACCCGCTGGCAGCTGGCGGCCTGTTCCCGGGCGGAGCCGTCCCCGGGCTTGTTGGCGTAGATGGTGCTGCCGAAGCCGACCGTCACCGGCTCCAGCTTTTCGAAGCCGGGGATGGTGCAGATCAGGCGGTAGACGCTGTCCAGCTCCTCCGACTTGGCGGCAGGGCACTCCCCGGCCTCCCGGACCTGCTCCAGGGCCAGCACCGCCTTGGATTCGCCCACATAGGCGGGGTCCTTGCGGCTGAGGGTGAACTCCGCCAAACGCAGGGGGTTGGAGCGGTAGGAGGAGGTCTCCCCGGAGGGGATCAGCTCGTCGGTGGTGGTGACAGGGTCGTCGATGAAGCTCACCAGCTTCAGAAGGACATGGTCGGTAAGGGCGGGGATGGCGGGCCAGTCCTTGATGTTGGGGCCGAATTTCAGCTCGGCAGCGGGGTCTGCATTGTCCCGCCCATCAAAGACGCGCTTTTCGTAAATGGAGCGGTCAAAGAAGTATTTGGGGGTGGAGTAATCCACATCCAGGTCGGTGGCAGCGGTAAGGCGGCCGCCGTTAATGGCGGTGGCGGCAATGGACCGGGCGTCCATAAGGGCCACATAGGAGATCTGGCCCTCCCCGGGCTTGGAGCCCTCCCGGTTGGGGAAGTTCCGGGTGGTGTGCCGGATGCTGAACTCCTGGTTGGCAGGGGTATCCCCGGCGCCGAAGCAGGGACCGCAGAAGCACTCCCGGATAATGGCCCCGGCGCTGACGATCTTCTGAATGGCGCCGTTCTTCACCAGCTCCAGGTAGGCGGGCTGGCTGCCGGGATAGACGCTCATGGTAAAGCTGCCGTTGCCAATGGAATGACCGTCCAGAATATCCGCCACAGCACACACGTTGTCAAAGGTGCCGCCGGAGCAGCCGGCCACCAGGCCCTGGTCCACCCAGATCTCTCCGTTTTTGATCTTTTTGTCCAGGGCAAACTGGAAGCTGGCATTTTCAAACTGCTTGCGGCCGGCGTCGGTGACAGCGGCAATAATATCCTGGGGATGGGCCTGCAGCTCCGCAATGGTGTAGGTGTTGCTGGGGTGGAAGGGCATGGCGATGGTGGGCTCCACCTTGGCAAGGTCCACATAAACCAGACCGTCGTAGTAGGCCACAGGGGCGGGGTCCAGCTGCTTGTAGGCCTCCTTGCGGCCGTGGATCTCGTAGTACTCGGCCACCTTGTCATCGGTGCGCCAAATGGAGGACCAGCAGGTGGTCTCGGTGGTCATGACGTCGATGCCGTTGCGGTACTCCACCGGGAGGCTGGCAATGCCATCCCCCACAAACTCCATCACCCGGTTCTTTACATAACCGCAGGCGTATACCTTGCCGATAATGGAAAGGGCCACGTCCTGGGGGCCCACCCCCTTCTGGGGCTTGCCAGTAAGGTAGATGCCAATGACCCCGGGCCGGGCGAAATCGTAGGTGCGGCCTAGCAGCTGCTTGGCCAGCTCGCCGCCGCCCTCTCCCACGGCCATGGTGCCCAAAGCGCCGTACCGGGTGTGGCTGTCGCTTCCCAGGATCATCCGCCCGCAGCCGGACATCATCTCCCGGTTGTAGCTGTGGATAACCGCCATGTTGGTGGGGACATAGATGCCGCCGTACTTTTTGGCAGCGGAAAGGGCAAACATGTGGTCGTCCTCGTTGATGGTGCCGCCCACGGCGCAAAGGCTGTTGTGGCAGTTGGTCAGAACATAGGGGATGGGGAACCTCTCCATCCCGGAGGCCCGGGCAGTCTGGATAATGCCCACATAGGTGATGTCGTGGGAGGTGATGGAGTCGAACTTAATGCGCAGGGCATCCGGGTCGTCCGAGGTGTTGTGGGCCTCGATAATGGAGTAAGCCATGGTCCCCCTCCGGGCCTCCTCCCGGCTCACCTCCCGCCCCGTCTTTTGCCGGAGAACCGCAGCAGCGTTCCCGTCATCAGGGACGATCTCAGTCTGGTTCACAAGAAAAACACCGGTGTCATAAAGCGTTACCATATTCGTCTCTCCTCTTTTTTAAAGCCCCACAGGGCCAGATTTACAACCCCAAAAATATTCTTCGCCCCACCACCCCAGCCGCAAAGCAGCATAGCCCAAAGACCACCAAACCCCTGGCCCGCAGGCCATAGCCGCGAAGCGGCCTTAGCCCGAAGGGCTCCGCTTTTTTCCGCAGAAAAAAGCACCTTATCCGGCCAACGAGCCTCCGG
>JAAWEO010000278.1 GCA_022794295.1 Angelakisella sp.
GGCGGCCCCGTGGGTCAACCGCCCAAGGCCGGAGCCTTTGGCCGGTTCCCCGGGTCCAGGGAGAATCCCTGGGCGTTCTTTGGTTACTTTCTGTCGCAAACAGAAAGTGACCCCTCGCCGGGGAGGCGAAACGAGACAATAGGTCTTTAAAACGAGACAGGACTGCGAAGGGGCAGACTGGCGCGTGGCAGTCAAAGAGAACGGCACTGCTAATAACAGAAGCCCATGTCTAGGACCGAGGGGCAGACACGTTCAAGAAGCGGCCCTGCGGGCCTGTCTTGAAGGATAAGCAGACAAAACCGCCAGCGCCTGGCGCTCCCCGCGAGTAGGTGTAGGCCAGTCTCGTTCCGGCCGCGGCTTGTCACTTCGAGGATACAAGGATACAGGGGGAGGTGGCTCGTGCCTTTCACAGAGCCATGTTGTTAGCCGCGGCCTATATGGAAAGATACTGCCTCATTTCGGGGAGTTTCGCCCGCCCCGGCGGGCGACCAGGCGCTGTCCGCCCTGGACCCGGACCGGACTGGTGTCCGGTGACAGAAAGGCTAGTCTGTACTTGTCTTGGCGCCTGCTCCCAGTTCTGCACCGACAGGTGCGCCGCCCGCCGATAGGCACCGAAATTTGACGGAACACTTTAGTTTTCCTGCCGCCAGCCGAAAAAAGAAATTGAGAATGTTATAGCAACACCGGTATATCCGGGGGAGGTGCCCATCATGAAAATTAATCCATCAGCTGCCCTACAGGCCTACGGAAAAATCTCCGACTATGGCCATGCGCCCCGGCGGACAGGCACCGTTATGGAGACCCAGTCGCCCCAAAAGGCCGGTGTCACCGACCGCATCCAAATCAGCCCCCAGGCAACCCGCCAGCTGGAGGTGGAGCAGCTTTCAAGGTCTATTTTGGCCGAGATCAAAGAGCCCGCCTCCCAGGAGCGCCTGGAAACCTTGCGCAACGCGATCCAAAAGGGGGAGTACCATGTCCCCACCAGCCAGCTTGTGGACGCCGTTATGCGCCATATGATCGCGTAGGAGCAGCACCATGAAGATCAAACAGTTTTCTGCCTTTCTGGTGACCTATGTGGATTTCCTGGAGGAAATGGCCAAGGGGGAACGGGAAAAGTATTCCGCCCTGATTTCTTACGAGCCGAAACAGGTGGACCGGGTGGTCAGCCGCCAGCAGGCGATGAATATGCGCCTGACCCAGCTGGAGGAACAGCGGGAAAAGGAACAGGCCGCCGCAGGTCTTGAGGGCCTGACCTTTTCGGAGATCCTGGCCCGCCTGGAGGAAAGGGACCAGGGAGAGCTGCCGGAGCTGTTCCGGCGCTTCGGAAAGGCCGTAGACGAAATCAAGTATTTTAACGAAAAGTCCATTGCCTTTGTTAAGGAGGGAATGCGGCTGATGGGTATGCCGGAGGAGGGCGCCCCCGTGGCCCCCTACTCCCACAACGGACGCCAGCGCCGGGAAGGCGGCATTCCCCTTTTCGAAACCAAGATATAACACAAGGCATAAACGGAGGGAAAGACCTTGATCAGACCGACTTTCTTAGGATTCGAGACCGCCAAAAAGGGCCTCACCGCTGCCCAGAAGGGCCTGGACGTCACCGGCCAGAACCTGACCAACTGGGATTCCGCCGGCTACACCCGCCAGCGGATCACCCAGGTGGCCGTAGCTCCGGACAGCTACCGCAACCGCTATTCCTCCAGCCGGGTGGGACCCGCCGGGCAGGGTGTGGATATTACCGGCGTGGGTCAGATCCGGGATGTCTACCTGGATAAGCGTTACCGGGACGAATGTGCCGAGCAGGGGTATTACACCCGCTCCAGCGAGATCCTGGGGGATATCCAGGCCGCCCTCAACGAGTTTAACCCCAACAGCGATACCGGGCTGCGGTCGGTCCTTATGGCCCTCAGCGACGCCCTCCAGAGCTTTTCGGTCCACGCCTATTCCGAGACCCACGCCAACATCGTCACCTCTGCCATGAAGAATGTGACCCAGACCCTCCAGCAGATCAGCGGCAAGCTGGAGAGCGCCCGGGAGCAGCAGATCTACGACCTGAGCGTCTCGGTGGACGATGTGAACAAAAAGCTGATGGAGCTGGCCGGCCTGAACAAGACCATTATGGACGATGCCGCCTCCTTCCAGTCCAACCCCTACTTTGGACCCAACGAGCTGTATGACCAGCGGAACCTTCTGCTGGATGAGCTTTCCCAGTACGCCGATATCACCTACAGCACCAACGAGGACGGCACCGTCGACGTGGTGGTCAACGGCCAGCTGGCGGTGAGCGGCAGCAAGTACGACAAGATCGAAATGACACGGGACGAGCGTACCGACGTGGTGGGCCTGCGGTGGGTCTCCACCAACCAGCCGGTGGAGATGCTCCAGGGCTCCCTGAAGGCCTCCACCGATTACATCAACGGCCGGGGTCCCAACATCCGCAACCCCGGCGAGAGCATTCAGCGGGGCGCCCTTTATTATAAGGACCAGCTCAATGCCTTTGCCCAGTCCCTGGCCAATACCCTCAACAACATCGTGCCGGAGTACGACCCCGAGACCGGCAAGCCCAAGCAGGCGGTGGACGAGAATGGCAACCCCATGGTGGATGCCAGCGGCAACCCGGTGCTGGTCTACAAGCAGCTTTTGGGCGGCCTCAGCACCGTAATGGGGGAGGACGGCAAGTACCATGTGGAGGACGACATCCCCATTACAGCGGATAACCTCTCTATCTCCGATGCCTGGGCCAACAACTCCGGCTATATCATCTACCAGCGCAACCCGGATGAAAACGACACCTCCGACAACGTGGGCAACTACGCCCTGGCCCTGGCCGACGCCATCACCAACAGCAGCCACCGGTTCGAGCCCAACGGCGCCGAGTTTGACGG
>JAAWEO010000279.1 GCA_022794295.1 Angelakisella sp.
GCCGGTCCCCCGGGTCCAGGGAGAATCCCTGGGCGTTCTTTGGTTACTTTCTGTCGCAACAGAAAGTGACCCCTCGCCGGGGAGGCGAAACGAGGCAAAGGGCCTTTAGAACGAGACAGGAATGCGAATGGGCTGACCATCGCGTGGCAGTCAAAGAAAATGAGACTTTAAAACCGAACCGACAAGCCCCAGAAAAAAGTCCAAGCCCCCAGAGAAACCAGTTCCCCCAGGCAGCCCGTTCAAGAAGCGGCCCTGCGGGCCTGTCTTGAAGGGTAGACAGCAAAAACCGAAAGCGCCTGGCGCTCCCCGCGGCTGGGTAACGGCCAGTCTCGTTACCGGCCGCGGCTTGTCACTTCGCACAGGCGCAAAAAAGGACGGAAAACGCTCCGTCCTTTTTTAGCGCCATATTTTTTACCGCGTCCGGTTATGGAAAGAAGCTGCCTCATATCGGGGAATTTCGCCCGCTGCAGCGGGCGACCAGGCGCTGTCCGCCCTGGACCCGGACCGGACTGATGTCCGGTGACAGAAAGGCTAGCCGGTACTTGTCCTAGCGCCTGCCTCCAGTCCTGCCCCGGCTGCTAGGCTGACGCGCTATTGGAGCAGGGTGTTGGGGATCGTTACCGTTTCCTGATCCTCCCGCCCGAAAAAGTATTGGTCCGCAATCTTCCGCGCAACCGGCGCCCCAGTATACCCTTGACCACCATCCTCAATCACCACCGCAATGGCAATCTGCGGATCCTCCGCCGGCATGTAGCAAATGTAGGTGGAGGTAAGATTATCCAGGCTTTCCGGTGTCCCCGTTTTGGATGCTACCGTGTAGGGAAAATCAATCCAGCTGGCAGCAGAGGTCCCTCCCGGCTGGCTGGCCGCAATCATCCCCTCCCGGACTACCTGGAAAACCTCCTCCCCGGCAGGGACCTGGTCGATAACCTGCGGCTGGGTTTCCTCTGTCACCTCTTGAAGGTTGTAGCTGCGCACCGACTTGACCAAATGCAGTTGCTGCCTGGCGCCATTGCTGGCCAGGGTCGCGGTGTAGCTTGCCAGCTGCATGGGGGTGAAGCCGTGGTCCAGCTGTCCAATTGCCGACTGTATAATGTCACCATTGTTCCAGGTGTCCCCCGCAGCCTCCCGGGTAGCCCGGCTGGAAAGCTGGCCCTTTGCCTCCGGGATTTCAATGCCAGTGTAGTTCCCCAGTCCGAAGTGGGCGGCATACTCGTTTTGCAGGTTGATGCCCAGGCGCCAGCCGGTCTCGTAAAAGAAGATATTGCAGGAAACCTGAAGGGCGTGTCGAACATCAATGTTCCCGTTCACATAGAGACACCGGGGCAGATAGGGATCCAGCCGGGTGTAGACCCCGGTACAAAGTACCGTTTCGGTGGGGCCCACAACCCCCTCCTGGAGGCCGGCGGTGGCTACACAGGGCTTGTAGGTGGACCCCGGACGGTAAACGCCCATAGTGGCCCGATTCAGGTAGGGCTCCGGCTTTTCCTTGGAAAGGCGGTTATAATCCTGGTAATAGGTGCTGTTGTCATAGCTGGGAAAGGTGGCAGCGGCCAGAACTTCCCCGGTCTTTACATCTACACAAACGGCAGCCCCCGCATTGGCGTCCCGCCCCTCGTTGATGGTGGTATTTAGGCGAAGGAGGGCGATCTGATCGGCCAGGGCCTCCTGGGTGACCTTTTGGAGATCCCGGTCCAGGGTGAGAACAACGGTGTTTCCCGGGGTCGGGGGAACCGTCTCGGTAACATCTACCACCTGGTGGCGGGCATTGAGGGTGATCTGCCGCTCCCCGTTCTTCCCCCGGAGGACGTGTTCATAGGCGGCCTCGATACCGCTTCTGCCGATGGTATCACTGCCCCGGTAGCCCTGCTGGTTTTCCTCGCTCCACCAAAGGCCCTGCTCCCGGAGGCTTTCCATGTCCTCCCGGTAAAGGGGGCCGGTAATCCCCACAATATGGGGGGCAATGGTGCCATCGGAGTATTCCCGGACGGTGCTTTGGATCACATCCACACCGGGGAGGGCGTAGCTGCGTTCCTGGACATTGGTTGCCACCAGGTTGCTTACATCCTGGGCAAAGGTGTAGTTGTTTTTAAAGCTGAAATTCTGCTGGGCCATTTCGTACCGCACACCGGCCAGCTTTCTTTGGGTGACAGGGTCCTCGGCCCAATCCCGTTCTCCAGGCTTGTCGTCATCGTGGGGTTCCAGGTCATAGTAGGCAGGGGAGCACATATTCCACATGCAGTCGTCGGCGGTGGCGTAGGCCTCCAGGTGGAGGTCACTTTTCAGGCGGGCAACCTGGGTTTCCATCTCCGGCAGAAAGCTATAGTGGGCGGCACCGTCACTGCCGATTACAGGCTCACTGATGGGAAGATTATCGATCCAATCCTGGTCCAGGCTTTCCAGGAGGGTGATCAGCTCCAGAATGACCTCGTTTGTCTGCCCTTCGGGGAGGTAGGCCTGGTCCAGAATAATATCCAAACTGATACGGTTGATGGTAAAGGGGCGGCCATAGCGGTCCACGATTTCGCCCCGGGCGGCCACCACGGTTTGGGTTCTGGTATAGCCCTGGGTGACCTTGCGTTTATAGGCTTCGCCCTGGGTGATTTGGATGAATACCAGTTGATAGAGGAAGGCGAGTATCAGGGCACCTACAACAGCGCCCACAATAAGGAAGCGTGTTTTTTCTTCTTTTGGGGACATAGACACCTCCATGGATACAGTAGGGCGGGCGAGGTTTTGGCCAGCGCAGCACCATACCCGAAGCCCAACGCCCAGTACTGGCTAGCCTTTCTGTCACCGGACATCAGTCCGGTCCGGGTCCAGGGCGGACAGCGCCTGGTCGCCCGCCGCCTGCGCCCGCAGGCGCGTTTCGGAGCGCAA
>JAAWEO010000280.1 GCA_022794295.1 Angelakisella sp.
TGCGGCCGGAGGCTCGTTGGCCGGATAAGGTGCTTTTTTCTGCGGAAAAAAGCGGAGCCCTTCGGGCTAAGGCCGCTTCGCGGCTAGTGGCCTGCGGGCTGGGGTGGAACGGCTAAGGTGATTTTCGCTGGGGCGAAAATCGGAGCCGCTTTGCGGCAAGTGGGCGGCGGGCGGGCTTGGCGGTGGGGGGATTTGATCTATTGTGCTTTTTCATTCCAGCATGAAGGAAAGGATGTTTTATGACAACACAACCAGAGACCCGGACTGCTTTTATTGCTTTGGTGGGCAAGCCTAACGCGGGCAAGAGCAGTCTTTTGAATCGTTTGGTGGGGGAAAAGGTGGCTATTGTCACCCAGAAGCCCCAGACCACCCGCACCCGGATCACCGGGGTGCTTACCAAGGGGGAGACCCAGCTGGTATTTATTGACACCCCGGGCCTTCTGAAGGCCAAGGACGCCTTGGGGCGGTACATGGTAAAGCAGGTGAATGACTCGGTGGCGGATGTGGATCTGGCTGTTTTGGTGGCGGAACCGGGGGCGGAGCTCTCCAAGGCGGACGTGGAGCTGACCGAAAATTTCCGGCGCCTTCGCCTGCCCGCCATTGCGGTGGTAAACAAGGTGGACACGGTGGAGAAGAAGGAGACCATCCTCCCCAAGCTGGCCGCTTTGGGGGCGGCTTACGACTTCCGCCACATTATCCCCATCAGCGCCCTGACCGGGGAAGGGGTGGACGACCTTCTTTCCGCCCTGCTGGACTGTGCGGAGCCGGGAGTTCATTTCTTCCCCGATGACGCCCTGACCGATCAGCCGGAGCGGGTCATCTGTGCCGAGCTGATCCGGGAAAAGCTGCTCCTCCACATGCGGGAGGAGATCCCCCACGGGGTGGCGGTGGTGGTGGAGGAAATGAAGGACCGCCCTGCCGGACAGTGCCGGGACGGGGTCCCCATCACCGATATTTCCGCCATGATCTACTGCGAGCGGGATGGTCACAAGGGCATGATCATCGGCAAAGGGGGGCAGATGCTCCGCCTGATCGCCACCGAGGCCCGCCAGGATATGGAGGGCTTTTTGGGGGTAAAGGTGAATCTGCAATGCCGGGTCAAAACCCGAGAGGCCTGGAAAAACAGCGAATTTCAGCTTCGCAATTTGGGATTCCGTTAAACACAGGGGAGGAAACGCATCATGCTGCAAGCTTGGGCAACCATTACCACCATTGCCAACACCGCACTGGGGGTGACGGGTCTGGCTATTGCCGGGTACGCCATCTCGGCAAAGCCCGGGATGATCCTTTTCTATTACGGTGTTGCTTTTATCTGTGTGTTTGGCTCCATTGTCGGATTTGTGAACATGTGGTTCCTGAACCAGGCCATTCGCCGCTACGAGGAAAAAAACCGCCCTATTCGGGAGGAGCGGGAGCGAAGGAAGGCGGAGCGGGCCGCCAAACGGGCGGAGAAGGAAGCCGCTAAAGCTGCCGCGAAGGCCGAACAGGAGGCCGCTGCAAGGGCCGCAGTTGCCGTGCCGCCGGAGCAGGAGGAGCCTGCCTCTATTGAGACCGTGCCGGAGCCGGCCCTCCCCTATGAAGAAGGGGAGCCCGCCGGGGAGGATAACGGCACCCCGTGATTTGTCAAGGTAAAATTTCTGGAAATCCGACCGGTGATTCCCACCCATAACTCCGTCCCCGCGGCACAAACTGTATGGCAGAGGACCCATCCAAAGCCAACAGGAGGAATTTTCAGTGACACAGCGGGAACAGGAATGCTGGGAGCAGTTTTGCAGAACCGGTCTGATCTCCGACTATCTGGAATACCGGGGGGCGGTGGGATACAGCCAGCGCGCTCCACAGGAGGGAGAGCAGAATGCAGCTTGGGACCAGGGCGGTGGTGCTCTCGGCAAAAAATCTGGAGGAGTATGACCGGCTGGTGACCCTCCTGACTGAAGACCTGGGGGTAGTGACTGCCTATGCCAAGGGCGCCCGGCGGCAGAAGGGCACCATGGCCTCCGCTACGGAGCAGCTCTCCTACTCTGCCCTTCAGATCTTCCGAAACAGGGACCGCACCTTTGTCGACAAGGCGGAGGCGGAGACCATCTTCTTTGCCATCCGGCAGGACATGGACCGGCTGGCTCTGGCCTCCTACTTCTGCCAGCTCTGCCAGGAGCTGATCCCAGAGGGGGACACCCAGGCGGGATACCTGCACCTGATGATGAACACTCTGACCCTGCTGGACCGGGGGAAGCTGCCTCTTGGACAGCTAAAGGCAGTATTTGAGCTGCGGCTGCTGACCATGTCGGGTTATATGCCGGACCTGGTAGCCTGTGCTGTATGCGGGGAGCTTTCCGGGGGGGAGATTTTATTTGCACCCACTGGCGGGGTCATCTACTGCGGGGAGCACGCGCCACGGGCGGGGCTGATGCCTTTGATCGCCTTATCTCCGGGGGTATTTCAGGCGATGCGGCACATTATATACAGTGATTTTGAGCGGTTGTTTTCTTTTCGTTTGGGGGCGGATGGGCTGGAGCAGCTGGCAAAGGCAAGTGAGGCATATTTGCTGGCCCAGGTAGAGCGGGTGCTGCCGGCGCTGAACTTTTACAAAACAATCGCGGGCTAGGGTCTGCAGACCCTACCCGCCGCTTCGCGGCTTAACGGTGTGTGGGGAGCTAGTGGGTGCCTGGAGTCCGAATGAGCACAGGGCGAAACGATTCCCCGGCCTTTGATGGACTGGGGCGGGCGAGGTTTCTGCCGGCGCAGCACCATACCCGAAGCCCAACGCCCAATACCGACTAGCCTTTCTGTCACCGGACATCAGTCCGGTCCGGGTCCAGGGCGGACAGCGCCTGGTCGACCGCCGCAGCGGGCGAAACTCCCCGAAATGAGGCAGC
>JAAWEO010000281.1 GCA_022794295.1 Angelakisella sp.
CGGCCTTGGGCGGTTGACCCACAGGGCCGCCTGATCTCACCCACGGGGCGGGGTCCATGGTGGGCAGTACCTTGATCTATTACCAGCGTGTTCCTACTGGCAGCGCCAGGCGGCTGGGCCAGGTGGCGCCTTGGAATCGTGCTGCCGCTTGCCAGCGTCCGGGCTTTCGCGGCCGGAGACTCGTCGGCCGGATAAGGTGATTTTCGCTGCGGCGAAAATCGGAGCCCTTCGGGCTAGTGGCCTGCGGGCCAGGGATTTTAGAACGGCTTTGGTGCCTCCGGCGGGAGCCGCTTCGCGGCCAATACTGCATGGCGGCAGTTTGGGGCGGCTTTGCCTTTAACAAAACGACATCTTCATTCCTCTTTACCTTTCGCCAGCGGGAGGCTCCGGCAGCGATGACCCGCGCCGGGGTCTCCTGCTGTGGCGTGGGCAGCTTTTTTCGATACCCCTCTTGTCTTTCTTGGGGATGCTGTCTATAATAGGCAGGAAAACCCTTCCGGCACAACGGGGATATTTGAAGGAGACAGATTATTATGATCGTATTGGACGAAAAAAGCGGGATCATTACCCTGCACACCAAAAACACCACCTACCAAATGAAGGCCGGCAGCCACGGGGTACTGCTGCACACCTATTACGGCCCCCGCATTGGGGACGGAGACCTTTCCTACCTGATCCGCTGCACCGACCGGGGCTTTTCTCCCAATCCCAGCGAGGCTGGGCTGGACCGGGCCTTTTCTTTGGACACCCTGCCCCAGGAGTATTCCACCTGCGGGGTGGGGGACTTCCGTCTGCCCTCCCTGGAGCTGGAGCCGGAGGACGGGAGCCGCCTTTCTGACCTGCGGTACAAGGGGGTGGAGCGCCGCCCCGGCAAATACAACCTGCCCGGTCTGCCCGCTTTCTTTGGCGGGGAGGAATGGGAGACCCTGACGGTGACCCTGGAGGACGCCGCCACCCAGGTGGAGGTAGAGCTCCTTTACGGTGTTTTGGAGGAGGAGGACCTGATCACCCGGGCGGCATGGATCGTAAACCGGGGAAGCCGGACGGTGCGGCTGCGCCAGGCTGCCTCTCTTTGCCTGGATTTTTCCGGCCCCATGGAGCTGATCACCTTTGACGGATGCCACGCCATGGAGCGGCAGATGAGCCGCGCCCCCCTGCGTCCCGGGATCCAAAGTGCAGAAAGTGTCCGGGGGACCTCCAGCCACCACCACAACCCCTTTGTTATCCTCTGCGAGGAGGGTGCCGGGGAGGAGCAGGGGCTTTGCTACGGGGCAGCCCTGGTATACAGCGGCAGCTTTCAGGCCGCGGCAGAGCGGACCCATTTGGAGAACAACCGCCTGACCATGGGGATCCATCCCTACCACTTCCGGTACGCCCTGGGACCGGGGGAAAGCTTTGTCACCCCGGAGGCGGCTATGGTTTGTTCCCCCAGCGGGTTTGGGGAGATGAGCCGCCATTTCCACCGGGCGATTCGGGAGCATCTTCTCCGGGACCCCTGGAAGGGGGAGCGGCATCCAGTGCTGATCAACAACTGGGAGGCCACCGAATTCCATTTCGACGCGGAAAAGCTGGTGGACATCGCCCGGGAGGCTGCCGCCCTGGGCATTGAGATGTTTGTTATGGACGATGGCTGGTTTGGGAAACGGGACACGGACTACAGCGGCCTGGGGGATTGGCAGGTCAACCAGAAAAAGCTTCCCGGCGGTCTGGAGGCCCTGGTGCCCCGGATCAACGAGCTGGGAATGAGCTTTGGCATTTGGGTGGAGCCGGAGATGGTCAGCGAGGACAGTGACCTTTACCGGGCCCATCCGGACTGGGCCCTGGGCGTACCAGGGCGTTCCCGGACCCGGGGACGGAGCCAGCTGGTGCTGGACTTTTCCCGGCGGGAGGTGCGGGACCACATCTACGGGGAGCTGAAGAAGGTTTTAGACAGCGCCAAGATCCGGTACATCAAATGGGACATGAACCGCAGCCTTACTGACGTGTGGTCGGCGGCCCTGCCTCCGGAGCGCCAGGGGGAGGTTTACCACCGGTATGTGCTGGGGCTGTACGAAATGCTTGAGCGCCTGCACACCGATTATCCCGACGTCCTGATCGAAGGATGCAGCGGCGGGGGCGGGCGGTTTGACGCGGGGATGCTGTACTACACCCCCCAGATCTGGTGCAGCGACAACACCGACGCCATTGACCGGCTGCGGATCCAATACGGGACCTCCTTCTGCTACCCGGTAAGCACCATGGGCGCCCATGTTTCGGCGGTGCCCAACGGGCTGACGGGGCGGAGCGTCCCCATGGAGACCCGGGGGGTGGTGGCCATGAGCGGTACCTTTGGGTACGAGATGGATCTGGGGAAATGCACAGCGGAGGAAAAGGAGACTGTTCGGGAGCAGACCAAGCGTTTCAAGGGCTGGTGGCAGCTGATCCAGGAGGGGGATTACTACCGTCTCACCGATCCCTTTGGGGGAGGGGCGTTTACGGCCTGGGAGCATGTATCGGGGGACCGGCGGGAGGCACTGGTTTCGATCGTTATGGAGACTGCACGGGCGACACCGCCGTTTTCGGTTTTACGGCTGCGGGGGCTAGATGCGGGAGCCTTGTACCAGGTGAACGGTTCGGAGGAGCTTTGGCGGGGAGATGTACTTATGAACGCAGGCTGGCCGCTGCCGCTGCCGACGGGGGACTACCAGGCGATGCAGCTGTACCTTTGCGCCAAGCGGCCCAGTAGCTGCTGACAGACCCGCAGACCCTACCCGGCGCAGCACCGCCCAACGCCCAGTACCGGCTAGCCTTTCTGTCACCGGACATCAGTCCGGTCCGGGTCCAGGGCGGACAGCGCCTGGTCGACCGCCGCCTGCGCCCGCAGGCGCGTTTCGGA
>JAAWEO010000282.1 GCA_022794295.1 Angelakisella sp.
CGTCAAAGGCCGGGGAATCGTCCCGCCCTGTACTCATTCGGACTCCAGGCACCCACCATCCCTTTCGCACACCGTCAAGGCGCAAGGCGCCGGGTAGGGGCTGGATACGGCCTCCAGGCCGCCGCATCTTGCTTTTTACGCCAAAAAGCCTTATAATAACAGGTATTGTAAAAGTACCACCAGGAAAGGAGGGGTAGCAATGGCAGCAGAAAAGAAGGACCGTGCCCTCGGCCAGGAAGAGTTGGATTATGACTCCCTGTTGTCCCATTACCGGGATGCCTCGGAGCCGGAAACTCCCCCTCCCCCACGGGAGAAAAAAAAGCTGATCAGTACCCTTCTCTCTGATGTCTCCGCCCCGAGTGAAGGTAAGTTTGCCCGGAAACGAACCCCAAAAAATCCACCCCAGGAAAAAATACAGGAGGAGGAATCCCCCTCCCCCATCCCCCTGGAGGAATTGAAGCCCGCCCCCCGCCCCCAGGAAGGACAAAAGCGGTGGGACCGCATCCTCCGGGAGCCGGTGCGCCAGGAGCCGGAGGAGCCCGCCCCGGAGCTTAGCCAGGTGCTGGAAACCCTGGAGGAAGGCGCCTCCCAGCCGGAGCCCCGGGAACATCTGAAAAAGGAAAAGCCCCCTAAGCGGGAAAAGCCCCCCAAGGCGGAACGGGCTGCCAAAGCCGATCCGCCGCCCCGCCCCGCCCCGGAGCCGCCCCCAGAAAAGGCCCCCCAAAGCAGTCCCCCTAAAGCGAAAAAGACAAAAGCCATTCGCAAGGCGGAACCACGCCATCTTGCCCATCCTCCGGCGGAACCCCCTTCGTCGGAACGGGAACGGGAGCCCACTATTCTGGAATGGATCTATATTGAGGTCTATTATATTGGGATCCAGCTGCTGCGGGATATGCACCTTTTCCGCCGGGAGCTGGGAAAGCTCCGGGATTGGCTTTGGGAGGTGGTGCCCCAGTGGTTTACCATGCAGCGCCGCCGGTTCCTACGCCTCTGCACCCACATCTCTGATACCACCCTTTTCCCCTACCGGGAGATTGCCCGGCTCACCAGCCGCCTTTACCGGCACCTGAAGGAAACCGGCCGGGGCAAGGGAAGCCTGCGCCTGAAGCTGGGGTACTGGTGGGAGTATTTCCGCTCCCTCTCCCGCCCCCTGAACCACATCGCCAACTTTGTGGCCCCCATTGTGGGCGTTACCATTCTGGCTGCTACGCTTACCTATTTCCAGGGCATCAACTACGCCCTTTCGGTGGAGTACTCCGGCCAGCATCTGGGATATATTGCCCAAGAAAACGATTTTTACGAGGCCCAGCAGCTGGTGCTGGATCGTATGATCAACGAGGAGTACCAAGCGGCGGACAGCAGCCAGCCGGTTTTCCATATCGTCATTGCCAATAAGGAGGATCTCACCGACCCGGAGACCCTGGCCAACCGCATTATCGCCATTTCCCAGAATGAGGTAGAGGAGGCCGACGGGGTCTATATTGAGGGGGCCTTTCTGGGCGCCCTGAAAAACGGCAGCGAGTTTCTTATCTATTTGGACAGCATCCTGGAGGATTACCGTACCGGCATCGACCACGAGCTGGTGCAGTTTGTCAAAAGCATCACCGTCCGACGGGGGATTTACCCCACCAGCTCGGTAATGCCCCTGTACCGCATCACCCAGGAGATGGAATCGGACCAGACCCGCATTGTAGAGCACCGGGTGGCGGAGGGAGAGACCCTTCCCCAGATCGCCGCAGCCTACGATGTCACCGTGGAGGAGCTGCTGGAGCTTAACTCCATGCTGGCAGAGCGGGACGCCGAAACCGATGAAGAAACTGGGGAGACCAATCCGGAGACTATCTCCCTGATCACCGGGGAGCGCCTTACCGTGGCCCGGGTGACCATGGACCTGGGGGTCCAGGTGACCCGCCGGGAGGTGTATACCGAGGACATCCCCTACGGCACCACCAACGTGGAGGACAGCCGGTACTACAAGGGCTACCAGGTGACCCTCTCCGCCGGTGTCAACGGCAAGCAGGAGGTCACCGCCGATGTCACCTATATTGACGGCGAAGAGGTGAGCGAGAACCGCATCGGGGCCCCGGTGGTCCTTCAGGAGCCGGTAAACGCCCGGGTAATGGTCGGCACCATGCCTATCCTGACCTACCTGCCCAGCGGCGAAAACAGCAGCGACTCCTTTATGTGGCCGGTCAAGGGCGGCAAGGTGAGCGCAGGGCTGTACGGCTACTACGGCCACACCGGCATGGATATTGCCGCCCCGGCGGGGACCGAAATCCGGGCCTCCAAGGACGGCCAGGTGACCTACGCCACCAACTACTCCATCTGGCCCTACGGCAAGAGCGTGGTTATCAGCCACGGCAACGGGGTTATCACCCGGTACGCCCATTGCAGCTCGGTCTTTGTCACCTACGGCCAGTATGTCCGTCAGGGAGATCTTATCGGCCTGGTAGGCCGTACCGGCAACGCCACCGGCAACCACTGCCACTTCGAGATCCGCATCAACGGCGCCATTATGAACCCCGCCAACTACATTGGCAACTACTGGCCAGGATACTGAGACCCTACCCGGCGCTGCGCGCCTTAACGGTGTGCGGGGCTTAGTGGGTGCCTGGAGTCCTAACGAGCACAGGGCGAAACGATTCCCTGGCCTTTTATGGGCTGGATGGGGGCAGCTCCTATCAGCCCAAAACTCCAGGCACCGCCTTTCGCCCCGCACACACCCTCGTAGGGTCTAAAGTTTAGGGACGCCCTTTTCAAAGGGCTGGGCGTAGCCCACGTGCCCGAAGGGCTCGGGGTCAGGGCGGCGCCCTGGTCGCCCGTCGCAACGGGCGAAACACCCCCGCA
>JAAWEO010000283.1 GCA_022794295.1 Angelakisella sp.
CACCGTTAAGCCGCGAAGCGGCGGGTAGGGTCTGTCAGCGGCCATCAGGCCGCCCGCCCTGGACCCGGACCGGACTGATGTCCGGTGACAGAAAGGCTAGCCGGTACTGGGCGTTGGGCTTCGGGCATGGTTCTGCGCCGGCAGAAACCTCGCCCGCCCCGGTCCGTCAAAGGCCGGGGAATCGCCTCGCCCTGTACTTGTTCGGACTCCAGGCACCCACCATCCCCTTCGCACACCGTTAAGCCGCGAAGCGGCGGGTAGGGTCTGTCAGCGGCCATCAGGCCGCCCGCCCCAGGTCGCCCAGGTAGGGGCTGGCGGGCGGGTGCTAACCCGCAGCAATGTCCCCAATGGCCTGAATGGTCAAAGCAATCCCCTTAATGTATTCCTCTACCGAAAGGTGCTCGTTGGGCGCATGGTTGTCCGAATCCGGATCGCTCCACCGTACCTGAATGGCTGGCAGCTTTAAAATGTTGGTCCATAGATAGTCCGGCGCCGTGGAGGGGCGGCAGGGGTAAATAACATACTTGCCGTAAATCTCCCGGGTGGACTTCTCGATCACCGGCAGCCAGGGGGTGTTTACATCCGTCTTGGAGGGCTCCACCGCCCCGGTGCATTCCACCGTGACGTTGTCATACCCCAGCTCCTGAATGTACCCGGTGAGTAGCTCAAGGATGCGCTTGGGGTCCATCCCCGCCACCAGGCGGATGTCAATGTTGGCGGAGGCCTCGGCGGGTACCACCCCGGCCGTAGCCCCGGAGGTAAGGAGGGAAATGTTAAAGGTGGGGGTGTTGTTCAGCTGGTCATAGAAGCCCCTGCCATGGCAGTCCGGCCTGACCCCGTAATCTGCTTCCATCTCCGCCTCCACCCCAGGGATGCTCTCCAGAATCTCCATCTCCCGGTCCGAGGGGGGCGTGATGCCATCGTAAAACCCAGGGATATTCACCCGGTCCCCGGTCTTTAGCTTCCCCAAAAGCTCCACCATCTGCCAGGCGGCGCTGGGCAAAACGGGGGCGTACCGGGAGTGAACATTTTTCTTCATGGTCCGCAGGGTCAGACGCACCCCAAGCATCCCCTTGGCACCCAGGGCGATAATGGGCAGGCCGCTGGGGTCCTTGGGTCCGTCGCTGAAAAAGACCAGGTCCGCCGCCAGCCGCTCCCGGTTTTCCACCAGGAATTCCGGCAGCCCCAGGCTGCTGCTCTCCTCGCAGCCCTCAAAGAGGAAGATAAGGTTCACCGGGATGTCCCCGGTTTCCCGCAGCCAGAAGTCCGCCGCCTCCAGGTGGGCCATCAGGGGGGACTTGTTGTCCGCCGAACCCCGGCCGTATAGCTTCCCGTCCAGGATGGTAGGCTCGAAGGGGGGCGTCCGCCATTTTTCAATGGGATCCACCGGCTGGACGTCGTAGTGGGCATAGATCAGGACGGTGCGCTTTTTGGGGTCGTTTCCATACCGGCCTTCAATGACCGGGTAGGGCTTTACCGGGTGCTTGGTGACAGAGATGCCAATGGCCTCCATCTTCCGGATGATCATGTCGCAGCAGTCCTCCACCCCTTCCCCGGTGTCGCTGACGCTGGGCTGGCGCACCAGGTCGATCCAGTCCTGGAGAAGGGCTTCCCGGTTTTCGGTAAGGAACCGGGTGTAGGCGGCTTTCAGGGTTTTCTGGTCCATAGGATATTCCTCCTTTTTGATGATGTGCAGGGTCACTCCTCCATGGGGATGCCCCAGTAGATCCAGTATTGCATTTCCGGGCCGATGACCTGGGAAAAGGTCATTTCCTCCCCCAGGGTGACGCTCTCCGGTTTAACCCCGTCCCGGAAATCTCCGACGGCGCGGGTGGCAAAGACCTCCACCCCCCGCCCGTCGCTAAGGCCGTTCACCGTCACAGAGGCAAAGGAAAGGGTCGCGTCGGCCCAATAGGGCTGATCCATCCCGTCCCGAGGCAGCAGGGCGCGAAGCTGCTTCTCATCCTCCTCCAAAAACTGGATGCCCACCGGCTGAATTTCCAGGGCTCTCCCCCCCAGGGTCGTGCGTCGGCAGAAGCGATCATACAGTTCCTCTCGATCCTTTTCATAGGGGTGCAGGGAATAAAAGCGGGTGGGATCCTCCCGGTAGGGGAAGAACAGCACTGCCCGGTCATCCGCCTGCAAGACACCGGTCACCGGGAAGCTCCCCTCAAAGGGGTCCTCGGTGGAAAGCAGATACCCGCTCCTGTCACAGGCCAGGGTGGGCGGGGAATTCTTCCGATATTCCACAGCGTAATGGGCTTCTATCTCCCCGACCCAGGCGCTGCCGTTTTTCATCCCCCGTTCCAGGCGGGTATAGCCCTCCTCCCAGGGGACCCACCCCAGGGTATAGGACAGGGAGATGGCTGTCAGGTCCTCGCTGTCCGGGGAGATGTGTTCCCCCGCGATGTCCCGGAACCTTGTCCAGGGTTCCGCTGCTTCCGGGGCCGGGGGCGAGCTGCTCCCAGGGGGCGGCGGGCTGTCCGGCGGCTTTGCGGTACAGCCCCATAGGAATATCAGGGCAAGGAAAAGGGCGGCGGCTCGTTTCTTCATAAGCACCTCCTGTTGTCGTTCCCCCCAAGATAGAGAAAGGCCGGAGACCGAAGAATATTCCTTCCTGGTCTCCGGCGGGGGGTTGATACTGTGGGGCTTTGGGCCGCCTGGCGGCGGCCTGTAGAGGGTCGCATGGACCGGCCTGTGGGCCGGTTCATGCGAGGGGGGGCTGAGGTTGCAAAACACCCCACTGGGGTGTATTTGCAGGGTAGCTGGGTGCAGGGCGAGCAGGCTTCTCCTTTCTTTTTTTCTTTCAAAAAGA
>JAAWEO010000284.1 GCA_022794295.1 Angelakisella sp.
CCCCACGGCGATAGCCAGGACCTCCTTGGTGAACCGTTTCAGCAGCCGGTAAAGAAGGGCGGCAAACACTCCCAGCAGGATGCGGGGCAGGATGCACATGATGGGGGACTTCGGCAAGGTCTGCACCCCGGGGGAATACCTTACCCGCTTTCCCCTCTACAATTTTCTGGAAAACCTTCACATCATTCTGACGCTGGTATTCTTCTTCGGATTTATGTGGTTTTTTAAGAAAAAGGGTTGGTTTTAATCCTGATATACGCCACAGACAAATCCCCCGGCGGCCTTGGGGACGGGGCCGCCGGGGGATCCTTTTATTCCTTTTTCGGGGCGTCCTGCTTTGGCAGAAGTCCGTTTCTGGCACACACCGGGGCCATGGCCTTTAGGAACAGCCACAGGAGAAGGGCCTCCACCGGCAGCAGGCCGATGTTCTTAACCAGCCCCTTTGCCAGGTAGTAGTAGTATCCCTTGCTGAACTGGATGGCGCTCCACATCGACCCCAGGCCCACATTTACCAAAAGATTCACCGTCAGCTTGGCAAGCACCACCCGCACCGCGGTGATCCGGGCCCGGTAAAAGAACAGGGCGTAAAAGAAGGACCCCAGCATGGTGGAAAGTACATATCCCGGGAAAAAGGGCCCTGTGGGGTGGACAAAATACCCCAATATGTCGGTGGCAAAGCCGGAGAGCAGCGCCACCACCGGTCCGTAAATTGCTGCCCCCAGGCCGTTGACAAAGTAGCCGAAGAAGATGTTCAGGTTGTCCCCCAGGGGGATGTACAGGCCGCTGAGCACAATCCGCAGGGCCACCACAATGGCTGCCAGGGTGAGCATCCGCAGGTTTTGGAGCTCCCTGGCGGCGGTGCGCCAGTAGCTGCCGGAAAAGGGACTTGCCAGGATCAGGGATTCCGGATTTTTCACAAAAAAACACTCCTTTCCTTGTGCACCGGTTTGTACCGTCTGCACAGGAGAACCGGTCCCAAACGGCCGGTCCTTCGGAGTGCAAATATGGTACAGCGGGATGCGGAGCCCTTACCGCAAGGGGCAACCCTTTTCGTCCGCCCGGCAACTCCCCGTCCCGGCGGCACTGGTGGGTCCGCAGACGCAGACCACAACGCAAAGGCTCCTACTCTGTTTTTTTCTGCCGCCCCGCCCTGTGTGGGGAAGCGGCTTTATAAGAATACCATGATTTGGATGCTTTAGCAAGTCCCCCGGAAGAATTTTCCAGGCCACAGAAAAGGCCCCCTCCGCCAGGGAGGGGGCGCCTGCCCGGAAAACGGGCTGTGTTATTTGGAGGAATAGTTGGTGTAGGTGACAAAGCCGTCGTACAGCTTGCCCAGGTAGTCAAAGGAAAGGCCGGTCCCAATGGCCACCGCCTCCACCGGGTTTTCGGCCAGCCGGGCCTGGATGCGGATGCGGCTGCTGATCAGCTTATCCATCCCGCCCAGCATACTGCCGCCGCCGGTCATGATCAGACCGCTTTGCTCAATATCCGCCACCAGCTCCGGGGGGGTGCGCTCCAGCACCGACTGGAGGGCCAGTATAATATGCTCCACCTCGGCGGCCAGGGGCTCCATCAGCTCCTGGTTGGTGATGGTGATGCGCTGGGGCAGGCCGGTGACCAGGTTGCGGCCCTTTACCTCGTACTCGTCGGGACTGGCATCCTCCGGCCAGACGGTGGCAATATCCCGCTTAATGCGGTCGGCGGTGTTATCCCCAATGAGGACGTTGTAGGTGCTGCGGATATACTTGATGATGGCCTGGTTAAAGGTGTTTCCCGCCACCTTCAGGCTGGTCTTGCACACAATGCCGTTCAGGGAAAGGATGGCAATATCGCTGGTGCCGCCCCCGATATCCAGAATGGCGATGCCCCCGGGGACGGTAATATCGATCCCTGCGCCAATGGCGGCGGCCACAGGCTCCTCGATCAGAAACACATTCCGGGCCCCGGAGGACATTACGGTGTCGATGACCGCCCGGCTTTCCACCTCGGTAATGGCAGAGGGGACGCAGACGCAGACCCGGGGCTTAAAGAATTTATTGGAGCAGACCTTTTTGAAAAAGTCCTTGAGCATTTCCTCGGTGACCTCGTAGTCCGAGATGACCCCCTCCGCCAGGGGGCGCACCACCCGGATCAGGTCGGAGGTTTTGCCCAGCATTTCATAAGCGGCCTGGCCCACCGCCATTTTTTTATTGGTACGGGCATCCATTGCCACAATGGATGGCTCCTTCAGGACGATGCCCTTGCCGGCCACATAGATCAGTGTTGTGGCAGTTCCCAGGTCGATGCCGATATCATTTCGAAACACGGTTCAAACTCCCCTCTGTACTCCTCATATATCTAAAAACAGCGCAGAAAATTCCATGCTGTTAAATTGTACCACGCTTTTATGTCCTTTGTCAAAAAAAATTGCAAACAACCTGTAAACGCGGCGGCCTGATGGCCGCTGACAGACCCTACCCGCCGCTGCGCGGCTTGACGGTGTGCGGCGGTCTAGTGGGTGCCTGGAGTCCTGACGAGCACAAGGCGAAACGATTCCCCTGTCTTTAACAGACTGGATGGGGGCAGCTCCTACCAATCCAAGACCCCAGGCACAACCTTTCGCCCTGCACACGCTCCCGTAGGGTCTAAAGTTTAGGTCCACCCTTTTCAAAGGGTTGGGCGTAGCCCACGTGCCCGAAGGGCTCGGGTCCAGGGCGGCGCCCTGGTCGCCCGTCGCACTGCGCCCGCAGGCGCGTTTCGGAGCGCAACCGAGCGTAGCGAGGCTCTTAGCGCGGAGATCGGGCG
>JAAWEO010000285.1 GCA_022794295.1 Angelakisella sp.
GCGGCCATCAGGCCGCCCGCCCTGGACCCGGACCGGACTGATGTCCGGTGACAGAAAGGCTACCCGGTACTGGGCGTTGGGCTTCGGGCATGGTGCTGCGCTGGCAGAAGCCTTGCCCGCAAATTTTTTTGTTTCCATCTGGCGCAAAATCTAGTATAATAAGAACGATATTATCGAAACAGGGAGGAAAGCGGCTTGAGCATGGAAATCAAAATGCGCCGGGCCCGGCTGGAAGATGCCGCGGCAATCCGGAACATCGACGCCGCCACAGGGGGGATCTTTGGGTTGGAAATCGGCCAGCGCCCAGAGGAGTATTATCGGGACTGGCTGTGCTATCACCGGGCCAATAAACGCTGCCCTGTCTTTGTGGGAACCTCCGAAGGACGGGTCATTTGGTGGGTCGCCCTGGGGGAAAGCCCCGGGGGCTACCCATTTGATGGGGTAGCCACTGTGGAGACCGGCATCCCGGAGGACCTGGCCGGAACCGAGCTCACCGACCTCCTTTTGCGCTTCCTGGAGCAGCAGGCTGTGAAGCTGGGGTATTATAAGCTTATGGCCTTCCTGGAAAGCAGCCAGCGGTATCTTTTGCACACCTACCGCCGGGTGGGCTTCCGGGATGTGGGGGTGCTGCGCAGCCATGGCTACCGGAAGGGAAAGCTGGTGGACCTGGTGATCCTGGAGCGCCTTTTAACTGCTGACATGAAGGGGCTGGAGGAATATTACCGCCAGCGGTATGATTTTTATGACGACTATTTCCGGGAGGAGCGCCGGCGCCAAAGCGAGGCGGAAAACGGCAACTACGCCCTGGAGTACGAGGAGGTGGAGACCCCCGAGGACCAGCTTCCGGAAGGGATCGTCCGCTTTCTGCGCACCAAAAGGACCCCGGACGGGCAGCCGGTCCGCCGCCGCCTGGACCCGGAGCCCGAAAACACCCCCGGGGAAGAACTGCCGCCTCCGCCCCCGGCCCAGCCCCAGCTCCCGGAGGGGATCATCCGCTTTCTGCGGAGCAAAAAGAACCCGGATGGCTCCTTTGTCGATCCGGAGCTGCCCCCGGTGGTGCCGGTAAAGGTCCCGGCATCCCCCCATCCTGGCCTGTCCCCCCAAGCACAGCCGGCCGGAATCCCAGGGGAGGAAGCGCCTGCCCCCGGCCTTGGCGTGGTTACCGATACCGGTGACGAGGAGCTGGACGGCCAGCTGCAATTTAACGATGTGTAATCTGTCCTGCCCACGGGGCAGGGGAAAGGAGAGGCTCTGCCCCTATGGTTTTTCTTCGTTCCCTGCTGGCACTGGCTCTCTGTGTTTTGATGCTTTGGCCCGGACCTGCTCAGGCGGCGCCCGGGCCGGTGCTTTATGCCGAGGCGGCTATCCTTATTGACGGGGAGACAGGGCAGGTCCTTTACGAAAAAAACGCCCGCCACCAGATGGAGCCCGCCAGCCTTACCAAGATCCTCACCTGCCTGATGGCGATGGAGGAGGCTGCACCGGAGGAACGGGTCACCGTCCCGGAGGAGGCCACCTGGCTGATGTCCGACGCCGCCGCCATTGGCCTGGTGCCGGGGGAACGCCTTACTATGGCCCAGCTTCTTTACGCAATGATGCTCCCCTCGGCCAACGACGCCGCCTCCGCAGTGGGGATCCATCTGGGGGGCTCCCTTTCCGGCTTTTCGGACAAAATGAACCGCCGCCTGGCGGAGCTGGGGCTGAAGGACAGCCACTTTGAAAATCCCCATGGCCTCCCAGCCCGAAACCATTACGCCACCGCCTACGATCTGGCCCAGGTCACCCGGGAGGCCCTGAAGCACCCGGAATTTCTGGACTACGCCGGCAGCAGCAGCTATTTCATCCCTGCCGGGCCAGAAAACCGGGGATACAGCTTTTCCCACCTGAACCGCACCCTTCGCCGGGGCAGCGAGTTTTACGACGCCCGGGCCATTGCGGGAAAAACTGGCTGGACCGAATCTGCCGGAAACTGTCTGATGACGGTGGGGGAGGAAAATGGCCGGCGGCTGATCGCCGTGGTGCTTCGGGGGGACAACGACGGGATCGGCGGAGGTGCCTACCGGGACACCCGGGCTCTTTTCGACTACGGATTTTCTTCCTTCCGGCCGGTGACCGTCCCTTTGCCGGGGGAAGCCTTTCTACTCACCCTGGGGGAAGGGGGGGAGTGCCAGCTTTCCGGCCCCGGGGGGGAGCTCACCTTCCTTTTGCCCCAGGAGCTGGAGCTGGAACTGGAGGACTGCACCCTAGAGATCTCCCGGGAGCCGGAGCGGGTGGCCTTTGGGGAAGATGCTTTCTGGGGGGAGGTTGTCCTTCGGGACAGCAGCGGGGCGGAGGTGCTGACTGCTGCCAGGCTGCCGCTGGAGGGGCACTTTTTAAACCCGGCGCCTTTGGGGCCGGGGCGGGAGGTTTATGTTCCGGTGGAGGAACGGAGGGTAGACCGGGGGGATATTCCTTTGGCGCTGGGGGGCAGCGGGCTGGCGGTTCTTTTTCTGGCGCTGGTCAACCGGAAGAAGCGCCGGGAGGCGGAGGAAAAGGAGCGATTCTGGGCAGAGCTGGACCGCCGGGAGGGGGACATTTTTGCAAAAATCAAGGAAGAAGAAGGTCTCCTTTGACGGACCGGAGCGGGCGAGGCTTCTGCCGGCGCAGCACCATACCCAAAGCCCAACGCCCAGTACCGGGTAGCCTTTCTGTCACCGGACATCAGTCCGGTCCGGGTCCAGGGCGGACAGCGCCTGGTCGCCCGCCGCAGCGGGCGA
>JAAWEO010000286.1 GCA_022794295.1 Angelakisella sp.
TCCCGCCGAAGCTGGCGGATCAACCAGACCGCCCCCAGGGTGGAGGTGTACTTCTTCTACTACAAGCACACCATCCAGGAGCGGGCCATGCAGCTCATGGCCTCCAAGCTGGCGGTGGCCGGTATCATCGAGGGGAACATCACCGACGAGGGCCTTGCCGCCATGTCCAACTGCCAGGATATGACCTCCCAGCTGGCCAAGGAGCTGGCTCTGGGGATCAAGAGCGAGGTGGAGGACATCGGTGCTGTCTTTAAGAAGATGGCCTTCCTGCACCCCCAGGGCGAGGAGCGGCAGACGCCACCCCAAAAGGACCTGACTTCCCAACAGCTTCAGCCGGTGATCGTATTGCCGGTGGCAAAGCAGACGGAACAGCCGGAGCCTTCCCAGCCCCTTACCTTCATCACCTACAGCCAGCTGGCGCGCCGGAGGAAAAAAGCCCCCGCCGTGCCGGACGAAAACCAACTCTCTTTCTTCGAGCAGATTTCTGCTTGAGTTCAAAGGAGGCATCTATGAAATTCCATATTGATAGAAAACAAGCCCTGTCCGCCGCCCGCAAGGCAGCCCAGGCAGCCCCCGAAAACTCCCCCATCCAGGAGCTGACCGGCATTCTGGTGGAAGCCGATGAAAATACAGGCCAGGTATCCTTTTTCGGGGCTGACCTGAAAATTGCCATCCGCTGCGAAGTGCAGGCGGATGTGGAAATTGGCGGCTCCGCCGTTATCAACGCCCAACTGCTCACTGGTATGCTGAGCCTGACAAGCGGGGACCGTGTTTCGCTGGAATCCCTGAAAGATGGGCTGCTCCGCCTGAAATGCCGGGACACCCAATACACCGTTGGGACCCTGAAACCGGACATCCTCACCAGCGTGAAGATACCGGTGCCGGACACCCTGGTGCGGCTCACCGGCCTGCCCTCGCTGGAGCGGTTCACCACCTTTGCCGCCGCAAAGAAAAGCGAACAGCAGCAGATGGAGTGCGTCCGTCTGGAGATCGCCCCCAATTCCGTCCAGGCCGTTGCCTGCGACGGGGCCCGCCTGATCGAAACAAGGGAAAAGGCGGAAAGCGGCGGCTCCCTGACGCTTCTGCTTCCCGCCAAGTCCCTGCATATTCTGGCGGGGCTGGTGGAGGACAAGGAGGCTGTCTACTTAGGGATACAGGACCACAGCGCCGTCTTTTTCCGGCCGGGCCTGTACTTTACCTCCCGGATCGTGGAGACCCCCTATCTGGATGTGGACGGCCTGCTGGCCGCGCCGGGGAAATACCGGGCGCTGGTGGAGGCCAAAGCCTTCCGGCAGGCGGTAGAGATGGTCACCGCCGCCACAGACGGATACAGCAGCCTTCAGCTGCGCTTCTCCCCGGACAAAAAGCTCTTTCTCTCCTGCGACGGCCCCAGCGGCGTCAGTTCCAGCACCTGGCTGGAAACAGGGGTGTTGGAGCCCATGCCGGGGGACACCGGCTTCTATTACAAGGCGTCTGATTTTCTCCAGGGCATCCGCCTTATGGAAGGGATGCTGGCGCTGTCTGTCTCCCAGGACGGTATGCTCATCGCCGCCAACGGCAGCGAGAAGTATATGCTGGTCCCCAGGCGTCCGGTCAAGCGCGTGGAAAAGCCGAAAACAGAGGACGCCGCAAAGGAGAAGCCCAAGAAAAAAACTGCCAAAACCAAAAAGACCGCGGCCAAAGCCGCATAGGAGGAAAATGTCATGCGTGAAAGAACCAATACCGCCCTGCACCCCTTTACCCCGGCACAAAGCAGCTTTATGGAGGAGCATTACGGCCTCCTCAAATGGTTCCTGTCCTTCCGCTGGATAGACCAGGGAAAGAGCAGCCGCTCTTTTGAAAGCATCCCCTTCTCCTTTTTGGAGAAAGAGGAACTATACGACGTTGCCCTGGACGGATATATGCGGGCGGTCCAGCAGTACGATGAACGCCCGGAGCTGCGGGAATACAGCTTCACCACCGTGGCGGTCAACGCCATGCGCTGGGAGCTGCTGAGACTTATCCGAAAGGAGGCCCGCCGCCGCTCCCGGATGAACCGGGACAGCTCCGCCTATGAGGCGGCCTTGCGCTTTCTCTCCGATGCTTCGGTATCCGGGGAGGCTTATGAAACCGCAGAGGCCAATGAGCTGTGGGACCGGACCCGAAAACTGGTCACCGTCCGTCAGGGGAATGTGCTGCGCCTGCGCTCCTTCGGCCACACCTACGCCGAGATCGCGGAGCGTTCCGGCATGAACTCCAAAGCGGTAGATAACTGCCTTTACCGGACCAGGAAAAAACTGCGGCTCCGGCTGGCGGCTTAATACTCATTGTCGATTTGAAATCGACAATACGCACGCTGCGCGTGCTGGCATCGCTTCGCGCTGCCCCGTCTTATCGAAAAACCAATCGGGATCAAAAATTGTTTCGGATTGATTGGTTTTTCGGATAATAAAGGAGGTCATCTCTATGAAAATCCCCACCATCTGCGACTACTGCGGCGGCAAGGTGATCTTCACCGATTCCGCCATCGTCTATCACGGCAAAAGCTATGGGAACATCTACTACTGCACCAACTGCGGGGCCTATGTGGGCGTCCACGACGGCACCCAAAAGCCCCTTGGGACGCTGGCCAACGCCGCCCTGCGGAGCAAGCGCCGGGAGGCCCACAACGCTTTCGACCCCCTGTGGAGAAAAAAGGGGCTGAAACGGAGCGAGGCATATCACTGGCTGGCAAAAAAGATGAAGCTGCCGGATTACCGCACCCACATCGCCCAGT
>JAAWEO010000287.1 GCA_022794295.1 Angelakisella sp.
CTGGCATCTTGGTTTTGTGCTGCCGCTTACCAGCGTCCGGGCTTTTGCGGCCGGAGGCTCGTTGGCCGGATAAGGTGATTTTCGCTGCGGCGAAAATCGGGGCCGCTTCGCGGCAAGTGGCCTGCGGGCCGGGGTGGAACGGCTTTGGTGTCTCCGGCGGAGGGGGTTAGTGGGCTAGGAGGGATTGGAGGGGGGAGAGCCAGCTTTCGGGGATGAAGGGGGTTCCCAGTTGGTTTGATTTGGCTGCGCCGTGGAAGTCGCTTCCGCCGGAGCGGAGCAGGCCCATTTCCTCGGCCAGGTGGTCTGCGGACTGCTCCCAATCCGGGGTATAGGTGGCATACCGGGCCTCCAGGCCATCCAGGGGGGCGGTGGTCAGCACTTGACGGGCGATGCGAAGGCTGTCCGCCTTTGCTCCTTTATGGATGCGGTCCAGGTGGGCCAGGAAGGCCAGGCCTCCGGCTTGGTGGATGATCTCTGCGCAGGCTGCCGGCCGGGGGGAATGCTTTTCTACCCACCCGGGTTTTCCCGGGATCAGGTATTTTTCCAGCGCCTCCACCGGCGTGTCTGCCCATCCCTTCCGGGCCAGGGCTGCTGCCACGTGGGTTCGGGTCAAAAGGCCTCCGGCGCCCGGCTCCACTTCCTCCGGGGCCACCGGCATTCCAAGCTCTGCAAGGCGCTCCAGCATCCGGGCGTTGCGCCGGACCCGCTCCTGTTTTCGGGACTCCAGGAATTCCAGCAGCTCCCGGCAGTCCGGCCGGAGAAACAGCCCCACAATATGGATCTCCCGCCCTTCCTCGTCGGTGGAGATCTCCACCCCGGGGATGACCTGGACCCCCAGCTCCTTCCCGGCGGCCAGACCCTCCGGGAGGCCGGCTACGGTGTCATGGTCGGTGATAGCCACCGCTGCCAGGCCGGTCTTTTTTGCCAGAACCACCAGCTCCCTTGGGGTCAGGGTTCCGTCCGATGCTATGGTATGGGTGTGCAGATCCACCTGCCGCCCGGTTTTTGTTTCCATCTTCTTCACCTCTCCTTTATATCCCGTATTCTGCCCGGCATTCCTCCCGGAATTTCCGGTACAGCTCTTGATAAGGGGCAGTCAGGGCCGTATCCGGTTCCACCACCAGCTTCACCCGGGACATGGCTCGGGAAGCATTCCCAAGGCCACCCATTTCTTGGGCCGCCGCCAGCATGGCGCACCCCACCGCAGAGGTCAGGGCCTCTGGGACGGACATGGGCTTGTTCAGGATGCTGGCCCGGATCTTCAGCCAGACCTTGCTCCGGCTGGCACCACCGGTGGCCTTTACCGCCGATCCCAGGGTACAGCCCAGCTCCTCCAGCCGCTCATAGCAGAGACGTTCCCCGTAGGCCTCCCCCTCCATCAGGGCGGGATAGAGGCGCCCGCCGAACAGGTTCCCCCGGAAGAAGGGCTCTGCCTCCGGATCGGAGAAGGGGAAACGCTCCCCCTTGCCATAGAGGGGGTAGCACCGGACCCCGGTGGGAAGGAGGGCCTCCGCCTCCCGGTCCAGGCGCTTGTAGTCGCCGCCGGCAAGCTCCCCCACACAACGGCCCCCCAGATTGGTGGCGCCGCCGATCAGCCAGCGGTCCTCCGGCATGGGGTAGGGGTAGCCCACCCCGGAGGGGTCCAGGACCCGGCCACCGGCCACCGCTTTACAGACCAGGGTGGTGCCCAGAACGGAAACACAGTCCCCGGGATTTACCGCCCCGGCGGCCAGAACGGCGGCATAGGCGTCGGTGGCCCCGGCGGCGATCTTTGTTTCGGGCGGCAGGCCCAGCTCCTCCGCTGCCTCGGGGAGGATGGCCCCGATCACATTCCCGGGGGCCAGGACGGGAGGGAGCTTCTCCCGGGAGAGGCCCAAGCAGGTTTCCAGCTCCCGGGGCCACTCCTTTGCCAGGTGGTCGTATCCGGCCTTGAGGGCATTGGTGGAATCGGTGACCAGCTCCCCTGACAGGCGCCAAAGGAGATAGTCAGCCTGATGGAGGAACATCCTGCACTGTTCATAGAGCTGTGGGGATTCCTCCCGGTACCAAAGGACCCTGGGGAGGGAAAAGGAAGCGCCGATGCGGTAGCCCAGACGGGACTCCAGGGCAGGGGCGCGGGCTTTGATCTCGCTGGCTTTTTGGGCGCTGCGAAGATCGTTGTAGAGGATAGCATTGTCCAGGGGAGTACCGTTTTTCCCCAGTGGGAGGATGGTGCCGGAGGTACCGCAAAGGCTGAGGGCTGCAATGTCCCCGGGGCGGGGAAGCCGGCGGGTACAGGAGCGGACCACCTGAACGAGGGCGGACCACCAATCGGCGGGGGATTGTTCGTAGTGGTTGGGGGTAGGGGAGAGATTGAGGGTGGGGTAGGCGTAGGATGCTTCGGCCAGGGTTTGGCCGGTGGGGGAGAGCACAGCGGCACGGAGGCCTTGGGTGCCGGCGTCGATACCAAGAAAGAGCATAGGTGATACCTCCTGAAAAATAAAACCCTGCGCGGCGGCCTGATGGCCGCTGACAGACCCTACCCGCCGCTTTGCGGCTTAACGGTGTGCGGGGGCATAGCGGGTGCCTGGAGTCCGAACGAGTACAGGGCGGGACGATTCCCCGGCCTTTGACGGACCGGGGCGGGCGAGGTTTCTGCCGGCGCAGCACCATGCCCGAAGCCCAACGCCCAGTACCGGGTAGCCTTTCTGTCTCCGGACATCAGTCCGGTCCGGGTCCAGGGCGGAC
>JAAWEO010000288.1 GCA_022794295.1 Angelakisella sp.
CACCCACGGGGCGGGGTCCATGGTGGGCAGTACCTTGATCTATTACCAGCGTGTTCCTACTGATGGCGCCAGGCGGCTGGGGTGTGCTGGCGGCTTGGATTTGTGCTGCCGCTTACTGGCGTCCGGGCTTTTGCGGCCGGAGGCTCGTTGGCCGGATAAGGTGCTTTTTTCTGCGGAAAAAAGCAGAGCCCTTCGGGCTATGGCCTGCGGGCCAGGAGATGGGGACGGCTATGGTCTGCGGGCCGGGGGTGGGAACGGTTTTTGTGTTTATGGGCGAATGGGTTCGGGGGTTAGATTGCTCGGATTTCGTTGTCCTTGTAGTAGTCATAGCCGTAATCATAGCCGCCGGGGTCATCATAGTACCAGTAGCTGATATCTGTCCACTGGGAGGTATCCGGGGCGGAGGTGGCGGTAAAGAGGTCTTCGAACCAGGCCAGAACTTGGTCCTGGTCGGTGGTGCGGTACTGGAGGTAGGCGAAGTCCTCTGCTCCCGCTTCTACACAGGCTTCCAGGATGTAGCCCAGCCCATCCTCATAGCCCTCCAGGGGGAGGGCGGCGGAGAGGTACCACATTCCGTCCACCGGCTTTCCCAGCTCCAGATAGACATAGCTTTCCTCGGAGCTGTCCAGGCCCTTTAGGCCCTCCTGGAGGTCTTCCTTGGTGGGGCTGGTGATCTCCTGGCCGTTTACTTCCAGGTAGACCTCCGGCGTGAAGGAAAAGGGGGCCTTCCGGTGGGCACAGCCCCCCAGAAGGGTCAGACAGAGGACAAGGGTCAGAAGCTTTTTCACAGGCCGGGCCTTCTTTCCTTAGAACAATCCCCAGATATCGCCCTTTTCGTCTACATCGATCCCCTGGGCGGCCGGTACCTTGGGCAGGCCGGGCATGGTCATGATATCCCCTGTCAGGGCCACCACAAAGCCGGCGCCGTTGGAAAGCCGGATATCCCGGACCGTAATGGCAAAGTCACTGGGCCGCCCCAGCTTTGCCGGATCATCGGAGAGGGAGTACTGGGTCTTGGCCACGCAAACCGGCTTTTCGTCCATGGCGGGATCCAGGGCCAGAATATCCCGGAGGGCCTTTTGGGCGGCGGGGGTATAGATGACCTCTTTCGCCCCGTAGATGGTCTTGGCGATGGTCTCCAGCCGCTGCTGGATCGAGGTGCAGTCCGCAACAATGGACCGGAAGGCGGAGGGCTTTTCCACTGCCTCCACCACCTTTTTTGCCAGCTCCACGCCGCCCTCGGCCCCCTTGGCAAAGACCTCGGAAAGGGCGAACTCCGCCCCCTGGGATTTGCAGTATGCGGCGATATAGTCCAGCTCCTCCACGGTGTCCTGGGGGAAGCGGTTAATGGCTACCACCACGGGAACGCCATACTTCTGCATATTGGCAAGGTGGGCGGCCAGGTTGACGATGCCCTTTTCCAGGGCGGCCAGGTTGGGCTCCGCCACCTTGTCCTTGGGAACGCCGCCGTTGTACTTCAGGGCCCGGACGGTGGCAACCAGCACAATGCAGCTGGGGGCGATCCCGGCGGTGGGACACTTGATATCCAGGAATTTTTCTGCCCCCAGGTCGGAGCCGAAGCCCGCCTCGGTAATGGTAATATCCGCCAGCTTCAGGGCCAGACGGGTTGCCCTGATGGAGTTGCACCCGTGGGCGATATTGGCGAAGGGGCCGCCGTGCATCAGGCAGGGGGTGCCGGTAAGGGTCTGGACCAGGTTCGGCTTAAAGGCATCCCGGAGAAGGGCCGCCATAGAGCCCACACACTTCAGGTCCTTCGCATAGACGGGGCCGCCCTCGGTATCATAGGCCACCAGGATGTTCCCCAGGCGGCGCTTCAGGTCCTCCATATCGCTGGCCAGGCAGAAGATAGCCATGATCTCGCTTGCCACGGTGATCTGGAAGCCATCCTCCCGGGGGACACCGTTGACCCGGCCCCCCAGGCCCACAATAATATTCCGCAGGGCCCGGTCATTCATATCCATGCAGCGCTTAAAGAGAATCCGCCGTGTGTCGATTTTCAGCGGGTTCCCCTGCTGGAGGGAGTTATCCAGCACGGCACAAAGGAGATTGTTGGCGGCGGTGATGGCGTGCATATCCCCGGTAAAGTGGAGGTTGATGTCCTCCATGGGCAGCACCTGGGCGTACCCGCCCCCGGCGGCACCCCCCTTGATGCCGAACACCGGGCCCAGGCTGGGCTCCCGCAGGGCGATGATGGCGTTTTTGCCGATGAGGGGCATGGCCTCCCCCAGCCCCACGGTGGTGGTGGTCTTCCCCTCCCCCATGGGGGTGGGGGAGATGGCAGTCACCAGCACCAGCTTGCCGTCCGGCCGGTCTGCCACCGAGCGGATGTAGCCCTCCTCCAACTTTGCCTTGTACTTGCCGTAGTACTCCAGGGCGTCCTCCGGGATGGAAAGATCCGCGGCTACCTCCCGGATATGCCGGGGTGCCGCTGCCTTTGCGATCTCGATGTCGGTCATCATGGGCAAAACCTCCTTTTACTGCTTCCCTTTCCTTTCCGCCGTCTGCGGGGGATTACCACCATATCATACCACATTCCTCCCCGGCTGGGAAGCGGAAAATCAAAAAAAGCGGGTTAGGGGCGGGGAGCTTGGCAAGGATATTTATAGCAATCATCAGAATTGGCGGCATACAGCTGGGCGAGGAGCTTTTTCAGCTGCCGTCCAGATGGGTGTCGACAATTTTGATGGTTGCTATAG
>JAAWEO010000289.1 GCA_022794295.1 Angelakisella sp.
AGATCAGGCGGCCCCGTGGGTCAACCGCCCAAGGCCGGAGCCTTTGGCCGGTCCCCCGGGTCCAGGGGGGACCCCTGGGCGCTCTTTGGTTACTTTCTGCCAGCAACAGAAAGTGACCCCTCGCCGGGGAGGCGAAACGAGTCAATAGGTCTTTAAAACGAGACAGGAATGCGAAGGGGCTGACCAGCGCGTGGCAGTCAAGGAAAACGGCACTGCTAATTACAAAAGCCCTATACCTAGAATCGAGGGGCAGCCCATTCAAGAAGCGGCCCTGCGGGCCTGTCTTGAAGGGTAGGCAGACAAACCCGCCAGCGCCTGGCGCTCCCCGCGGCTGGGTATCGGCCAGTCTCGTTCCGGCCGCGGCTTGTCACTTCGAAAATACAAAGATACAGGGGGAAGCGGTTCGTGCCTTTCTTGGTGCCATGGTTTTAGCCGCGGCCTTAATCGAAGGATGCTGCCTCATACAGGGGAATTTCGCCCGCTGCGGCGGGCGACCAGGCGCTGTCCGCCCTGGACCCGGACCGGACTAATGTCCGGTGACAGAAAGGCTAACCGGTACTAGGCGTTGGGCTTCGGGTATGGTGCTGTGCCGGCAGAAGCCTCGCCCACCGCGGAGGCTTGTTCTACCAGCTCGAGCAGGGCTTCGTTCATTACCTTCATCTCTCCCCCCCGCAGTGTATGCCCCCCGGCCAATAGGGCCTGGACATACAGCACCCGCAGAGCATTCTCTAAAAGCACCCCGTCCTCCAGCTCCAACAGCCTTTGGATCAAAGGATTGTTCAGGTTGAAGTACAGGAGCCCCCGGCTGGTCTCCCCCATCCCGCCGGAAAGCAGCGCCCCCAGGGCCCCGGAAAGAATGCTTTCCGCCTCCTGGGCCTTTTCCACCTGCCGCAGAAACTGGGCGTCCTCGCTGAGGGAGTAAAGACCTGTCAGCCCCGCCGGGAGGAACCGGCGCAGCTCCCCCTTGCAATCCAGGGGGGCCAGGACCCGCCCCGCCGCCCGCAGAAAGGCAAAACCCTTCTGCTTTTCTGCCAGGGTGGGCTCCTCCATTACCAGGTCCATCCCATCCTCCCGCAGGGGCTGGAAGGGGCGGCTGAACATCCAGGTCATTTTCCGGATCAGCTCCTGGTCATGGACGTAAGCGGTGCAGATAAGCAGCTTCCCCTGGGCCAGAAAGACAGGCTTTAGCTGTTGGAACCGGGGGAGAGATTCCACCCAGCTCCCCTCCTCCGCCTTTTTCAGGTGCCGCCCGGTCAGGCGCCCCTCCGAGGTTTCGAAGGAGAGGTAATCGGAGAAGATGCGGAAAAGCTCATCGTCCCACACCGCCATGGATTTGATTGCCTGGGAGTGGATCTCCACCAGCTGCCGCAGGCGGTCGGGGTCCTCCCGGGAGAGCATCTCCAGGTAGCCTTGGATTGCGTCGGAAAACTCCTTCCGGGCCTCCTCCAGGGCGTCGTCCTCATAGAAATCCTCCCGGGAGGCAGTAGGCCGCAAGCCCCGGGTGTTCAGGAAGCACCGGAAGAAGAAGGCCCAGGGGGGCAGAAGGGCCTCCCCCTGCTCGGTAAGGAGCATCTGCTTCAGGTAGATGCGATGGCCGCCGTTGGCCGAAGGGTCGGTGCGGTAGGGCAGGACAAAGGCCGCCCCGCTGATATGGGGGGTAGAGATGGGGATCACATCCAGAAAGTCATCCTCGTCAAAGATCCAGCTCCCAAAGGCCAGCAGCTGCCGCCGGGAGGCGGTGGAAAAATCCCCGGGGATTTGGTTAAGGGGCTCGCTTTCCCCAGCAAAAAAGACGGGGGCCGGGAGGGCCAGGCCGTAATAGCGCACCAGGCGGGCTATTTCCCGTTTGGTGAAATACCGCTCGGATCCTTTTTTCGCGGTGAGGGTAACAGAGGTTCCCACCAGGGCGGCCTCCAGGGGTTCCAGAAGATAGGTCCCATCGGGATGGCCGGTCCAGCGCCAGGCTTGGCCTCCGGCGGAGGACTGGGTTTCGATAACAATGGAATCGGACACCATAAAGCAGGAAAGCAGGCCGATGCCGAAGCGCCCGATAAAGTCCTCCGGGAGGGAACCATCGGGGTTCAGCATGGTTTTAGAGGACTGGCCGATCACGGCCAGGAACTGGTGGATTTCCTCCTTCGAGAGACCGGCGCCATTGTCCTGGAAGACCAGGCTCTGGGCGGGGTCCAGGGTAATTGTAATACGGCCGCCGGACCAGGCGGGTTGTTTCTTTTTCCGGAGGGTGATGGCATCGATACCGTTCTGGAGAAGCTCCCGGAGGAAGACGTCGGGGCTTTTATAGAGATGGTTGGAGAGGATATCCAGCATACCGCCCAGGTTGACCTGGAAGCGGAAGGTTTCGGGAGAAGGCATTGGGAGATGCTCCTTTCGGTTTAAATTTAGGCGGCCAGCCCCTACCCGGCCCTTCAGGCCTTGACGGTGTGCGGGACGGATAGTGAGTGCCTGGAGTCTGAACGAGTACAGGGCGGAACGATTCCCCGGCCTTTGACGGACTGGGGCGGGCAAGATTTCTGCTGGCGCAGCACCATACCCGAAGCCCAACGCCCAGTACCGGGCAGCCTTTCTGTCTCCGGACATCAGTCCGGTCCGGGTCCAGGGCGGACAGCGCCTGGTCGACCGCCGCCTGCGCCCGCAGGCGCGTTTCGGAGCGCAACCGAGCGCAGCGAGG
>JAAWEO010000004.1 GCA_022794295.1 Angelakisella sp.
AAAGGGTGGACAGAAACTTTAATTACCTACGGTGCGATCGACCCGCGCTGGGAAGGAAGCAGCCCAGCTAACCCTTAAAAGAGGACCCCAGAAAAAAATTGCCCCCGCACTCCGATAGGAGCCGGGGGCAATTTTTGGGCGTTAGCTAATTTCTCAAAACCGAATTACTTTCTGGCAAGAGGCTGGTCGGTGACGATGACACAGTTACCCATAGAAGTAGTGAAGTGCAGGTAGCCGTTGGCGTCAATCCGATAGTTGGGCGCAGTCATCTTGGTGTAGGTATTGGTCTTGGGATTGTAGCTGTAGAATACCAAAGCCTTGGTGTCCAGCTTGGAGAGGTCCAGCTTGACAGCCGCTTTGATGGACATTCCGAAGGAGCCGGTCTGGTCAAACTTCACAACGGCAATGTCATTCTTGAAGTATTTATCAAACTTGGTGGTCACCTTTTCATCGCCCAGGGTGACACCCAATTTGATTTCCCCATTCCCCTTCATCAAAGAGGGGTCAATGTACAGACGGCTCTCAACTTTGCCGTCCTTTGTCACATCAGCATGGACAATAGGTGCCTTTTCGGCCTTCACAGCAGCCTTCAAAACCGCCTTCAGCGCAGCAGCAGTGATGGACTTCGCATTGCGAATTCTCACAACAACCACAGTGGCGTCAGCGTCGGCAGCGGCAATCGCCTGCTCAACCTTGGCAACAGCCTCAGTGGTGCTCACAGTCTCCTCTGCAGGAGTAGTGGTGGTTGTGCCACCAGAAGAAGAGGAACCGCCACCTGTCGAACCACCGGTGGAACCGCCATTGTTACCGTCGTCAGTTGTAGCAGCAGTTACAGTAAACTTCACAGAAGCCTCTTTACCACCAGCGGTATACTTGACAGTGAAAACAGTACCAGTCGCTACAGTAGAGGCAATGGTAACTTTACCATCAACAACTGTCACACCCTCTGTTGCGGGAGTAATTTCCCACTTCTTATCAGTACCTGTATACGCCTCACCATCGCTGGTAACAATTTCAGCAGTCAGTGTAAACTGGGTACCGGGAGCAGGTGTGGTGCTCGTAGGAGCAGCAATCTTTACAGAAGTAACTGTCTGCTCTTCGGGAGGAGTCACAGAATCGGCAGTCACAGTTACAGTAACTGTCTCAATAGCAGTAGCTTTACCAGCAGTAGCAGTAACTGTAACAGTAGTTTCACCTGCGGCAACACCTGTAACAGTGCCCTCTGCATCGACTGTTGCTATGGCAGCATCATTGCTAGTATATGCAATATTAGCTGTCAATGCAGTATCCTCTACCAAATCTCTGCCTGTCGCGGTTGCTTCAATCTGTGCAGTTTCATCTACTTTAACTGTAACAGTGTTGGCCGCAACAGTAAGGTCAACCTGGTTTGAATCTGTCACATTACTCGAAGCAAAAGTAGCAGAAGCCAGACCGGTCAGCATGGCGGCAGCCAGAAGAGCTGCCAATAATTTTTTCTTCATACTCGTTTTCCTCCTTAACTTTTTAGCTCCCAGCCAGCCCCATTGCACTATACTAACAGTATAGTGCAACAGCACGGCCGTGCTGTTCGCCGGGCTCTTCCGGAAAAACGCCCATTTCCGCAGAAAAACCTTCTGCTATTTAGATTACCACGCCAGGAAACTAATGTCAAGCGATATTCCACAAGATTGGGCCAAAATTCCCCCAATATTTCACAACCCCTTTTAGGGAAAATGGCTATCCGCCAAACCCGCCCCATCAAGGCCAAAAAACTCCCCACCGCCAGCCAGGCGATGGGGAGTTTTTTCTATTCGTGCTTAATCGCCTCCAAGGCGCTGATTTTCACCGCCCGGTTGGCAGGCAGCAGTCCAAAGAGGACCCCCACCAGGATGGAAAAGAGCAGAGCCACCCCCACCAGCCACAGAGGAATCACCGAAAGCTTGCTCCCGGCCCCCATGGCCCCGGCGGCAAAGGTGTTAAAGGCCATAGAGCCGCCAAAGCTGAGGGCCACCCCCAGGATGCCCCCCAGAAGGCCGATCATACCGGCCTCCAGCAGGAACATAATGCGGATATCCCGGATCTCTGCCCCGATGACCTTCATGACGCCGATCTCCCGGGTGCGCTCGTAAATGGACATGAACATGGTGTTGGCAATGCCGATGGCCGCCACAAAGAGAGAGACCCCAGCCAGACCACCCAGCACCAGCTGGATCATCATAGCCTGCTCCTGCATGTACTCCCGGCTGTCGTTCATAGAGCTGCAATCAAAGCCCATCCCCTTGATCTCCGCCTGGACCGCCGCCACCGCGTCCACATTGACGCATTTCACCTTGGCCTGCTCGTAGGTGATCTTCTTCCCCTGGGTCTTAATGCCGTTTTGGCGATTGTACTTTTCAATCAGGGCCTTCATCTCGTTGATGTCCATAAAGGCGTAGTTGGTGGCTTCCCAGTTGGCGTCGTTCTTCAGGAGCACCCCCACCACCGTGGGCTTCAGCTCAATATCCTTTCCGGTCTTGTTGCCGTTGCTGTCGTACTTCTGGCTGGGCATGGTCAGGAGCAGCTTATCCTTCATAATGTCCACAAAGGGGTCCTTGATCCGGCCAAACTGGTCGGGATAGGGGTCCACCCGGTTGTTTCGCTGCCTTTTGGTGTCGTAAAAGCGATAGGCGTAGTTTTCCCCAACCACCAGGCTGTAGGGCCGGTCCCCGTCCTTGAGATAGCTCCCCTCCTTCAGCTCGTACCCCAGCTTTTCCAGGGCTTCGGGGTAGACACCGTAAAGGCTGTTGGTGTTGCGGTACCGTCCGTTCCGGGCGGTGATCTGCATAGCCACATCCCAATTCTGGTAGAAGGGGGTTGCGATCTCCACCCCGTCCAGGGCCTGGATCTTAGCCATGGCGGCATCGTCCAGGGTGACGGTGCTGTTCCAGTTGTAGACCTCGATCACCGTCAGGTCCCCCCAGCTGGCCAGCTGTTCCTCATATGCCTGGGTCAGGCCGATGCCGATGGAAATGGCGATGATGATCAGCCCCACCCCGATGACCACGCCCAGGGCGGTGAGGAAGGTCCGCAGCTTCCGGCGGGTGAGGTTCCGGACACAGATGGCAAGAATATCAGAGAGCCGCATCCGCTTCCTCACTCCTCTTTTTCAGTATTTTCCGGCGGATCAGGAAGGCGGCTACCGCGGCGGCAAGGACCACTCCGCCGATGATAAAGGGGGTGGGGGATTTCGTTTCCTCCTCCATCATACCGGGATCCTCCATCATGCCGGGCATATCCATCCCGGGATTAAAGTCCATCCCGGCCATGGGGTCCACGGCGTTGGTGGACCACTGGATGGTGGCGGTTTTTTCCTCCATGTTGGTGTCCTCGTAGGTAATGGTCACCTCCCCGGAGCAGACCCCCTCTCCGTCGGGGGTGATGTAAAAGTCGGCGGTGCCGGTGGAGCCGGAGGACAGGTTCCCCAGGTTCTGCTGCTGGCCGGGGTTCTGGATATTCCCGGAAATTTCCGCCGAAAGGTTGTAAACATCACTGCGCCCCTTGTTGACAAAGTTAACGGTGAGATAGCTTTCCTCGTTCAGATAGATCTCCTGGGAGACCTCCACGCCGGTGACCTGGAACCGGTCGATCTGGACCACAGGGATGGAGATGGTCTCCTGGGTGGAGTTGTCCCGGCGGCTGACCAGGTGGTCGTCAATATACTGGTACTTCATCGACACCTCGATGTTGTGGGACTGGGGGGCGGCGTTGGCCTTGGCGGTGACCTGGACGGTCTGGGTCACCGACTGCTCGGTATCCAGCTGGTCCACATAGAAGGTGTTGGAGGAGCTGGTGAGCATAAAGGCGTCGGGCATGGTGATGGTGATCATCATGTTCATCACGTCGATGTTGCGGCTGGTGTTAAAGAAGGTCAGGGACAGGGGGAAGGTATCCCCGGCGGTCACCTGGCCGCCATAGCTGTAGTTGCTGACGATGACGTAGGGGGTAGCCATTTCCATTTTGCTGTAGTCGGGGTCATCGTCCTCGTCGGTGCTGGGGCTGGGGGTATAGGGAACACAGGAGCTGACCTCGGAAGAAAACTGCTCGTAAATATAGGTCATATCCTCCTTGTTTTCCTTGCTCTGGACAGTAAAGGCCAGCGAATTGCCACTGCCGGTGTAGTTGAGGCCCTTGAGGGAAACATGGCAGATCACACCGGCGTCAGTCTCCTGAACACGCTCGATTTTAATGGCGGAATCGGTGGAGCTCTGGAAGCGGAAACTGCCCCGGTCCACGATGACATTCACCTTGGGGACGCTGTTTTCGATGATATCCGCCTTTTTCACCCCGGAAATGGAAAACTGCACCATTGCGTCAACATAGCTCCCCCGGTTGATGGAGGGGTCGTTTTTGGTGTTGTCCGCAGGGTCATAGGTAACAGCGCCGTTGGAGCGGTACACCTTCTGGATGGTATAGGTCATATTGGCAGGGAGGGAGGGTTCGGGGTCTTTGTTGTCATCCCCACCGGGTTTATTGTCGCCGCTGGAGGAGGTTTCGCACTCACTAATATCAATAATCATCGGACCATTTAATAAATCTTTTGTGCCGTCTTTAATGGAAAAAGCCAATTTCCCTTTTGTAGAGTTGCTTGGCTGGTAAGTGACCGCGCGCAAATGGACAATATAGTTGCTGCCATCTACTTCGATTTCTAATTTTTCCGCACTATTACCTTTACTGAAACCACCTTTATTTGTATCCATTGTAACAGTATTTGCTGCAGCTAAGGCAGGGGCAGCACCTTCTGGTTTTAAGGTAACATCAATAGAAACTTTTTCTTTGTTTTCTATAATTTTATCGTTAGTATCTTCGGCAATAATTTTATAGGATACCTTGAAGTCTCCGATCTTGACTTCGCTGTCTTCCGCCGCAGACCCCACCACGCTGAAAAAGTACCCCAGGGTCCCCAGGATGATAAGCCCGGCCAGGGTCAGGGCCACGACACGCTTTACTACACTTGTTTTCACTTACTTCTCCTCCAATGCTGGCTTATTTTCCGTTTCCTGTGCCGGCGCCTCTCCAAAGGCGGTGTCTACCTCCGGAACATCCGGGGGGGCTGCTTCTTCCGGAAGGCTCTCCTGCGGGGGGGCCTCCGGCGGGGGATCGTCCCCGGGGGGAAGCTGGTCGTTATCCCAGGCGGCCCGCTTGGCTTCCTCCTCCTTTTCCACATCGAACAGGGATTTGTTGGGGGTGTCCCCGATCACCGCCCCGTCCACAATGGTGACAATACGGTCGGCGTAGTTGGCAAGGCTGCGGTCGTGGGTCACCAGCACAATGGTGATGTTCTGCTTGCGGGAAAAATTTAAGAACAGCTCCATGATCTCCCGGGTGGTTTTGGTGTCCAGGTTGCCGGTGGGCTCGTCGGCAAAGACCACCTTGGGCCGGGCGGCAAAGGCCCGGGCAATGCCCACCCGCTGCTGCTGGCCGCCGGACATTTCCGCCGGGGTGTGCTTCATCCGGGACTCCAGCCCCACCGCCCTTAGCATCTCTTTGGCAATGGTGTTGCGCTTTTTCCGGGACATCCCCCGGAAGGTAAGGGGCATGGCCACATTTTCCAGGGCGCTCATTCCCGGCAGAAGGTTGTAGGACTGAAAAACAAAGCCGATGCTCTCCTGGCGGAAATGGGCCAGCTGCTTTTCTGTCATTTTAGAGATGTTCTTGCCCATAATGATAACCTGTCCCCTGGTGGGCTTTTCCAGCCCCGCCAGCTGGTTCAGAAGGGTGGACTTTCCCGAGCCGGAGGTCCCCAGGATGCAGCAGACCTGTCCCTCCTCGATCTCCAGGTTGATGCACCCCAGGGCAACCACCACATCATTGCCCACCCGGTAGGCCTTGCGCAGGTCCACCGTTTTGATGATCGAAGCCAATTTCTTTCCCACCATCCAATCCTTTTGAAGTTCCCATAAAAATGCCATTTTACAATATGTATAATGTATTATGATACAACGATTTTCTAAGCTTCGCAACCGTTTTCAAAAATTTTCTGCCATTTGCCCAAAAAAAGAGGCCATTTTATATAACGACAGAATGCTCTGTATTATTCGTGCCGAAAAAAAATTTTTTTATTGCGGGACATTCAAATTTTTTACAAATTTTCTGGGGGATATGATATAATTGGGGCGTGACCCAAAGGTCAAGGCGCCCAAAGCTTTCCCAAAGGGGGCCGGAACCTTGGGAGCACACCCCGGATCCGGCAAAATTTTTCCGGCTTCTGCCGGAGAAAAAGGCCGGTTCCCATCGTTCTTTTATACAGGACAAAAAAAGGAGCTGTCAACCATGAAACAAGACTATGTGATCCTCACCGATTCCTCCTGCGACCTCCCCCCGGAGCTGGTCCGGGAACTGGGGCTCGCTGTCCTTCCCCTCACCCTGACCCTGGGCGGGAAGGAATACGCCAACTACCCCGACGGCCGCGAGATCGGCTTTTCGGAATTCTACGACCGCATCCGTCAAGGGGAGGCGGCCACCACCTCCGCCGCCAACGTGGAGGGGTACATTGCCCTGATGGAGCCCATCCTCCGGGAGGGGAAGGACATTCTGCTGCTGGTCTTTTCCTCCGGGCTGAGCAGCACCTACCAAAGCGCCCTGCTGGCGGTGGAGGAGCTCTCCGGCCAGTACCCGGACCGAAGGCTCCTGGCAGTGGACACCCGGTGCGCCTCCATGGGGCAGGGGCTTTTGGTCTATCTGGCCGCCAAAAAGCGGGCGGAGGGAAAGTCCATGGAGGAGGTCCGGGACTGGGCGGAGGAGGCGAAGGGGAACCTCTGCCATTGGTTCACAGTGGATGACCTGATGTACCTGAAACGGGGCGGAAGGCTGAATGCCGCCACTGCCCTGGTGGGGACCGCCCTGGGCATCAAGCCCATTATCCACATCAACGGCGAGGGGCTTCTGGTCAACGTGGGGAAGGCCAGAGGGCGCCAGGGGGCGCTTACCGCCCTGGTGGACCGGATGGCGGAGCTTGCCCTTGACCCCAAGGGAACGCCGGTGTTCATCAGCCACGGGGACTGCCCGGAGGACGCCAAAACCCTGGAGCGGATGGTTAAGCAGCGGCTGGGGGTAAAGGAAGTCGTCACCAGCTATGTGGGCCCGGTGATTGGGGCCCACACCGGTCCGGGGGTCGTGGCCCTGTTCTTTCTGGGCAAGCACCGGTAACCCCCGGCGGGATACCGGCGCCGTCACAGCCGGCCGGGCGTGCTTTCCGTCAGCTGATATGTCCCCTTCCCGATCCTTCTGACCACCCCGGCCTGTTCCTTTTGGTTTAAAATTCTCTGAAGCTGCCTTGCACTGCAATGAAGGTGAAGGGCAGCTTTTTCTATCCCCCTTAAGGTCCCGGCCGCCCCCAAAACGGGCTGGCTGGGGTCTTTTTCTTTTTGGTGTTCTGTGCCCATCCTGTTGCAGCGTCACAGGGATACACCCTCTGTGTTTATGCGCCTTTTCAGACCCTACAGCATCAGCCTTCCCGTTTCGGCCGGCAGGTCCCTGTCCAAAGAACAGGGGATTTGCAAAGGCGGATGAAGCTTTCCATAATCGGGGTAAGCAGAAGGGACCGGCGGTACGAAAGGTAGATGCGGCTCCGGGGGGAATTCCGGAGGCGAAAGGCCTGGAGCCCCAGCTTTGGGATATAGTCCGCGGCGTTGTCCATAGAAAGTACAGCCACCCCCACCCCGGCCTCCACCAGCCGCGCAATGGTGTAATTGTCGTAAAGCTCCATGTACCGCCGCGGGGTGAAGCCCTGGTCCTGGAAGTATTGCTCCAGAATAATGCGGCTGCCCTGGGTTCTGTAGTTAAGGAGAAAGAGGTCGTCCTCCACCATCTCCAGGGTAACGGTCTCCCGGTCCTCCCAGCCGGTTCCGCTGCCTTTGGCCCGGGCCAGGGGGTGCCCCGCCGGGACCACCAGCACAAATCCGGAGACGGCCACCACCTCCTGCACCAGGTCGGGATAAACCTGACTGTTGATGGAAAAATCCGCCGTTCCCTCCCGGGTAAGGCGGTGAAGGGCCGCCCGGTCGCTTCCGTGGAGGAGGCGCACCTCCAGCCCGGGCAGGCTCCGCCGGAGCTCCGGGAAAAGGCGGGGCAGCAGCTGCTGGGCCCGCATGGGGGAAAGGGCCAGGGAGATACACCCATGCTTGCCGTCTCTCCGGGCCTCCAGGCGGCGCTGAAAGTTCCGGTGGAGCTGGAGCATCTCCTGGAGGGTGCTCAGGTACAAAGCCCCTTCCTCTGTGGGGACCATGGGGGTGACATCCCGGCGGAAGATGCGAAAGCCCAGCTCCTGCTCCAGATTGGCAAGCCGCTGGCTGAGGGCGGGCTGTGTAAGGTAGAGCTTTTTCGCCGCCGCCGAAATGCCCCCTTCTTTGGCGATGGTCACAATAAATTCGATCTGTTTTTCATCAAACTTCACAAGGCACCCTCCATGGCCCCGGAAAAGCGGGGCTTTTTTTGTGGAATCGCCACAACATCCCGGCCATTTCTTTATTGCTATAAGAATATTCCTATGGGTTTTATCTCTTGAATTCGATTTTACATATACCAAATTATACTTCATAATAGGGATCAAGTAAAGCGTTCCCGGCGGGAAAACGGTCCTAACATTAAGGAGGAGTGCGCTGTGAAAAAAATCAGCCTGGAAGGGTATCTTCATGACATTATCCAAAGGAAGCTGACCACCTACCATGTGGTGGTCCGTCAGCACGGGGAGGAGGTTGGCTCCTTTGACTGGCGGGACAACCGCCGGGACAATATCCACTCGGTGAGCAAAAGCTTTGTCAGTATGGCGGTGGGCCTGGCGGTGGAGGAAGGGATCCTCCGTCTGGACGAGCGCCCCGCCGAGATCTTCCCGGACAAGCTCCCCAAAGATCCCCCGGAAAATCTGTTGAAGATGACCATTCGGGACACCATTATGATGGCTAGCGGCCACGACTATTTCATCCTGGAGGGCTATTCCGGCGTGCCCGGCATCCCCGGGCGGGACGAGCTGGAAAATGATGACTGGATCCAGTACGCCATGACCTACGATGTCCCCTACACCCCCGGCACCCACTGGAAGTACAACAACTTCGGCCCCTACCTTTGTTCGGTCATCATCCAGGACCGAACCGGCCAGCGGCTCCGGGATTACCTAATGCCCCGGCTTTTCCTGCCCCTGGGCATCAAAAATCCCCAGTGGTTCGAGTCCGCTGCCGGCGGCTACACCCTGGGCTGCGGCGGCCTGCACCTTTCCACCGCCGAGCTTTCCCGCTTTGGTCAGCTGCTTGTGGACAAGGGGCAGTGGGAGGGGCGGCAGATCATCCCCGCCACCTGGATCGAGGAGGCCACCAGCAGCCTGATCTCCAACCGGGTGGAGGGCAAGGCCCTGGGCCAGGACGAGTGCGCCGGATACGGCTACTTCTTCTGGCGGTGCGCCCGGGACAACGCCTACCGGGGGCTGGGCTGGGGCGGCCAGATGGTCATTGTCCTGCCGGAGCAGGACGCCTGTGTCGCCATTATGTCCCACGAATTCGATTACCAGGCGCTGCTGGACTGTGTTTGGGACAACATCGTTCCCCAGCTAAAGGAAAATAACTGACAGGGCTTTCCCCTGGGCAAGGAGGAAAAAAGATGGCATCCACAGAAAAAGCGAAAAGAACCTTCCGCTTTCCCCACTCCTATGTGATCATCATCTGCGTGCTTCTGCTGGCCTGCCTTATGACCTACTGCATCCCCGCCGGGCAGTACCAACGGTACCAAAACGAAGAAGGCGTCACCGTTGCAGACCCTTCCACCTTCCGGTATGTGGAGAACACCCCGGTGGCCCCCTGGCGGGTCCCGGAGCAGATCATGGCCTCCGCGGCCAAAAACGCCACCACCATCTTCTCCATCTTCATCATCGGCGGCTCCTTTGGGGTCATTTTAGCCACCGGCGCCTTCGAGGCCCTCACCGCCAAGCTGGCAAAGATCTTCTCTGGCCGGGAGACCTGGCTTATCCCGGCCTTCACCCTGGTGTTCGGCCTGGCAACGACCACAATGGCAAACAACCAATTCATCGGCTTTGCCCCCATTGGCGTGATGATCGCCATGGCCTTTGGCTTTGATGCCGTTGTCGGCTGCGGCATGATCTGCCTGGGGGGTGCCATTGGCTTTTCCACCGGCACCCTTAATGTCAATACCACCATCATTGCCCAGCAGATCGCGGAGCTTGTCCCCTTCTCCGGTCTGTGGCTGCGGTGCGTCAGCTTTGTCATCTTCTGGTTCATCACCAGCGCCTACCTGGTCCGGTATGCCAAAAGGGTCAAGGCCGATCCCACCAAAAGCACCATGTACGGGTATTCCGGCGCCGGGGTCGTGGAGGCCAAGCCTCTGGAGGAGTTCCAGCAGATGGACCGCCGGAAGGTCCTGGTCCTCCTTGTGGTCCTGGGCTGCTTTGTCTGGCTTATTTCCGGCTGTCTGAAATACAAGTGGGGGCTGGATCGGGTTTCTGTTGTCTTTCTGTACATGGCCGTCCTCTCCGGCCTAGCTGCCGGCTTTGGCCCCAGCCGCATCGCCAAGGAATACATTGCCGGTATGAAGAACATGACCGAGCCCGCCATCCTTATTGCCATGGGCTGCGCCACCACCCTGATCCTCACCGAGGGCTGTGTGCTGGATACCGTTGTCCGGAGCCTTGCTGGGTGTATCGGGGGCCTGCCCAGCTTCCTCCGGGCCCCCGGGATGTACATCCTCCAGACTGTCACCAACTTCTTTATTGTAGCCGGCAACGCCCAAGCGGCGGTGACCATGCCCATTATGGTGCCGGTGGCCGATATGGTGGGGGTCAGCCGCCAGACCGCTGTGCTGGCCTTTAACTTCGGTGACGGACTGAGCAACTACATCCTCCCCCACTCCTCCGCCCTAATGGGCTTTATCGGTATGGCGGGCATCCCCTACGACCGCTGGGTGCGCTTTATGGCAAAGCTGTTTGCCATCTGGGCCGTTACCGCTATGGTCATTGTGGCAATCGCCTCTGCCATCGGTTATGTTTAATCGTAATTTTCACTCCTCTGCCTACAGGAGTAAACGGCCTGCATTCTTCCCCGCAAAATTCACCTGATGGAAATCTTCGCTTCTATTTTTAGTCTCCGCTTTACCCTTCCGGTCAACTGAAAAAGGGAGAGACAAAAAGAGCTAACTGATCCAACCGAAATCAGTTAGCTCTTTTTCTAAGTAACTTTCATCTACAATAACATTGGAGTGTGTTTTCTGTACAAAGGTAAGACCCCCTCTTTCGAGGGGGGCGGGTAGGGGTTGGCCGCGGGGCCTACCCCGCTGTCAGCGTAAAACACTCTGGATGCTTAAGACTCCAGGCAGTCACTAGGATTCTATACAAAGGTAAAGCCCCCCTCTTTCGAGGGGGGCGGGTAGGGCGTGCCTCGGTGGCTACGCCGTGGTCGGAGTGACGGGATTTGAACCCACGGCTTCTTGGTCCCGAACCAAGCGCGCTACCAACTGCGCTACACCCCGATATCATCCCCTGCACCTGTGGGGATGCCTTATCTATTATACCGATTCCCCGGAAAAAGTCAAGACCCCCCAGGAACAGATGTGTAGACAAAGTATACAGATAATGGTAGAATAAAAGCATAAAGAGCCAAAATATAATAGGGAGGTTCTCAAAATGAATACCAAAAAACTGGGGTTTGGCCTGATGCGCCTTCCCCTGAACGACCCTGCCAATGCGGGGGATGTGGACCTGGAGCAGGTCAAGCAGATGGTGGACCGGTTCCTGGAAAAAGGCTTCTCTTATTTTGATACCGCCTGGATGTACTGCGGCTTTAATAGCGAGCCCACCGCCAGGGCTGCCCTGGTGGACCGCTACCCCCGGGACCGCTTTACTCTGGCTACCAAGCTCCACCACGCCTTTTTCCATTCGTTGGAGGATCGGGACAAGATCCTGAACAGCCAGCTGGAAAAAACCGGCGTGGGGTATTTTGATTACTATATGCTCCATGGTGTGGAGGAGGGCAACCTGGTCAAGTATGAGCAGTTCCACTGCTTTGAGTGGATGAAGGAGCGGAAGGCCCAGGGGCTGATGAAAAGCATCGGGATCTCCTTCCACTCCACCGGGGCGCTGCTGGACCAGATCCTCACAAGGTACCCCTTCCTGGATTTTGTCCAGCTTCAGGTCAACTATCTGGATTGGGAAAGCCAGTGGATCCAATCCAAGCTTTGTTACGAGACCGCTGTAAAGCACGGCAAGCCCATTATTATCATGGAGCCGGCAAAGGGCGGGACCCTGGCCAAGGTTCCCGACACGGTGGAGCAGCTCTTCCGGGAGCAGGATCCCAATGCCTCCCCCGCTTCCTGGGCCATTCGGTTTGCAGCGGGGCTGCCCCATGTGATGATGGTCCTCTCCGGAATGAGCAGCCTGTCCCAAATGGAGGACAACCTGAGCTATATGGAACACTTCCAGCCCTTGAACGAAGCGGAGCAGGCGCTGGTCCGAAAGGCCGCGGAGCTGATCAACGCCCAGACCGCGGTCCCCTGTACCGGGTGCTCCTACTGCACCGATGGCTGTCCGCAGAAAATTGCCATCCCCCAATATTTCTCTATCTACAACGAGAATATGCGGGACCTATTGGAGGAAAAGGGCTGGACCGCAAATACCGCCAACTACAACAACCTGACCCTGAAATTCGGCAAGGCCAGCGACTGCATCGCCTGCGGCCGGTGCGAGGCGATGTGCCCCCAGCATCTGCCCATTATCGAGCACCTGAAAACCGTCGCGGAACATTTCGGCAAATAAATTCCCTGCCAAAAGGAAAAGCCGGGCCCTTTATCAGAGCTCCGGCTTTTTGACGAAGGCCGGTCTCCCTGTGAGGCCGGTCCTTTTATTCTGTCTGCCGCTTTTTCTCCTTGGCCAGAAGGACCAAGGTGCTGATCACATCCGCCACCGGCAAAAGCTGGAGCAGATAATGGAGCTTCCCCGGCACCGGGGGCGGCTGGCGGCGAAGGACCTTGATGGCGAAGCACCCCACACAGCCGGTCTCCAGGATCAGAAAGCAGGTGATGGCAATGGGGATGGGAAGGAGGATCAAAAAGATCCCCCGGGAGGCCGCCACAATCAGAAACCACACCACCGCGCTGTACAGGAAATTCAGCACAAAGAAGGGGATGGAGCCCAGCTTCAGCAGGGCCCAAGCCTTCATCAGCCGGCCGGTCTCCCCCTTGCCGGCGGCCCGGGCGGCCATTGCCACTGTCCCCCAGCCGATGATCTGCAATAAGCCGATAAATACCAGGTAAAAGACAAACAGCCCCTCCCCCAGGGCGGCCCATTCCCCGGCAAAAAGGACCACTGCGGGAACGGCAACGCTGAGGGCCAGGTGAAGGTACATCCCTGCCAGAAAAAGCTTCGGGCTTTTCATGATGTCATCCCTTTCTTTGTCAGCCTTCGGAAACCAGGAAATAGTAGGTGTCTGCTGCCCCGTCGGAGCTGGCAAAGGAAAGACGGAACAGCCCCGGCTCCCCGAAGGTGATGTCGTACCGGTCCCCGTTCTTCATGGGGGTGTCCTCCTGGCTCCACTGGTCATCACCGGTAAGGGAGCCCTGGCGGACATCCAGATAGCCCGCTTCTCCCCCCTCGTCCAGGCGGGAGAGCTGCACCAACACACCGTCGGCGTAGCATTCCACATAGTTTTTGGTGTCCTTGGGCACGGTCAGAACGATGGCGTCCACCACCTCGCCGTTTATGGTGAGCACCATGCTGGAGACCCCTACCTGGCTGGAGTCGTAGGCCTCGAAGGCGTAGTCCCCCACCGGCAGGGATTCGGGAAGATCCAGGCCGGGGATGCCGGTGTGGTCATGCTCCTGCTCGTATTCCAGAGATTCCGGCTTTTGGGAGGAGCTCTCCGGGGCACTGCTGCTCTCCGGGGTGCTGCTCCCCTGGGAGGGCTTTCCGCAGGCGGCGGAGAGGATAAGCAGAAGGGCAAGGGCGGCTGTGACCGCTTTTTTACGAATGCTTTTCATGAAACGGGTTCCTTTCTATTTTTCAATCTGAACAGCGGAGACAAAGCGCCAGCTTCCGTCCCCGTTGTCCGCCAGGGTGTAGCGGATGGTGCGCAGACGGGAGGTGCACAGGGGATCCCGGCAGAAGGTCACATCCACCTGGCTTTGACCGTTGGCGGTCCGGGGCAGCTCCATCAGAAAATCATGGATGCCGCTGCCGCGGCCCCACAGCAGGTAGCCGCCCTGCTCCTTGGAGTAGAACTTGGTGCTGCGGCCATCAAAGCCGGCAATGCCAAAGCAGCTTTCCACCGCGGCAGAAAGCTCCTCCCGGGTGTAGATCAGGTCCTCCCTCTCCGGCTCGGTAAGCACCATGGAAAACTCCGCCACCGTCTCCGGGGGGAGCTCCTGGGGGCTGGCAAAAACGGTGGAGCCATAAAAGCCGATGAAGGCGTTCACATACCAGCCGGGGATGTTCTCCTCCCGGCTGGTGACCTGGAAGGGGGACCAGTTGTAATAGGATTCCCCCACGGGGCGAAAATAGACAGGGATCACCTGGTCCTCCCCCCAGCGCATCATGTTGCAGGTCAGCACCAGGCGGTAGTCCCCGGTCCCCTGGGGAAAGACCCCGGCCCCGTTTTCCACAGTGACCCGGACGGTGTAATCCCCGTAGCTGTCCAGGTCCTCGGCAGCAGCGGTGATCTCCGCGCCGGTGATGGTGATCTCCTGCCAGGCGCCGGATTCACCGTCTATCCCCACGGCGGCCTTGATCTGCTCCCAGTCTCCCCCCCGGAGGGCGGCCAGAAAGTCCTCTGCCGCTGTTCGGGCAGCCCCGACGGGGACCAGGGAATCCACCGCCGCACCCTCCCGGAGAAGGGTCCGCTCCGCCTCTTTCCGGGGCCGGTCCAGCCGCCAGCCCCGGGAGGTTTTGGACATGGACATGGCGGTTTCATACAGAGAGCCATCCAAACCGTTTTCCTCAAATACAAAGGAGGCGCTGCTGTCGCTGCGGCTCTTTAGGACAATGCTGCCCTCCACCGTCTCATAGGGGAAGGCGGAAAGGCTGGTGGACCGCCACAGGGCTCCGTCCCGGACCTGGAACCGGTCCCGGCCATCGCTGTCCCGGGCGGAAAGAAGGGACTTCACCGTCTCGTCCAGGGCGTATACCTCCTTGAAGCGTGCCTCCAGCCCGGCGCGGGTGGTGCAGCCCTCGGTGACCACCGGGGCATAATCCCCGGGATCCGTCTCCCCCAGGGCATTCAGATCCACCGCCAGGCCATCCCCGTAAATGAGGTAATACACCTGGTAATCCGCCGCCAGCAGCTCCTCAAAGGCCGCCGTGACCGTTTCGTCGGTATCCGGCTGGGGGCCTCCGCCGCAGGCGGAAAGAAGGGCCAGGGCCAAAGCCAGCATCAGGGGCAAAAACCGGCAGGTTCGTTTCACAAATAGGACCTCCTTTGCGTCTTTGGCATCACAGGGGGACGGGCAGGGCCCGCAGAAACCGAATGGGGAGCCCCTGGGCCATAAACATTTCCTCGTGCTCGGTAAGGACGTTTTCCGGCAGGCCTTCCTTTGCCAGGTCCCGGATAACAAGCTCCGCCCGGTACCCGGCCGCCGGAAGATATTCCTCCAGGGTCTCCCGGAAAAGCTCCTCGTCGTCGGTTTTGAACCACAGCCGGGCCCCTGGGGCCATCCACCGGCGGTAGGCCAGCAGCTGGCGGGTATGGGTCAGGCGGTGCTTTTTGCTCCCCGGCTTGGGCCAGGGGTTGCAGAAGTTGATATAGATCCGGTCCACCCGGTCTGTCTCCCCAAAGATCAAATGCAGGCGTTCAATGTCCCAGGATAGGAGAAGGAGATTGTCCACCTGGCCGGTGGGGCGTCCGGCGGCGGCAAGGGCGGCCTCCGCCTTCCGCTTGGCCAGGGCCAGCACCTCGCTTTTCAGGTCGATGCCAATGAAATTGAGCTCCGGGTGGGCGGCGGCCTGTTCCGCCAAAAAGCCCCCCTTGCCGCACCCCAGCTCCAAATGGATGGGGGCGGTGCGGGGGAAGGCTTCGGCCCAGCGGTCCCGAAGCTCCGGGGGGGTATCCACAAAAAAGGGACAGGCGGCAAGCTCCGGCCTGGCCCAGGGCTTTCTTCTGATCCGCATGATTCAGCCCCCCTGCTTCTTCTTTTTCACCCCGGGCTCCTCTGCCGGGATGGTGTCCAGGATCCGCTCTGCCAGCAGCAGATCCCGCTGGGCCCGCACCGCCAGCTGGGTCACCAGGGCGGCCTTGGCCTTGCTGGGGTCCTCCTCCTCCAGGGCGGAAAGGAGCTCCTCCGCCAGGGCGGGGGTTTTTGCAAAGGCCTCCTTCTGGGCCTCCAGAAACAGGCAGTAGAGCCTGGCTGTCTCCTTTTCCCCGGAGACAGGGGCCAGCAGCTTTCCCAGGTCCTGGATGGTAAAAAGGCGCTTCAGCTGGCAGACCAGGGCCAGGGTCATTACATGGACGCAGTTATACCGCTTTGCCAAGGGGGGCGGGAGCAGCTTGGCCTTGCTGTAATTATTCACCATGGACTTGGTGACAAAGGGGGTATCCGCTTCCCTGTTATAAAAGCCCAGACGCCGGTCCAGGTAGGTGGTGAGCTGGTCCATATAAATTTCCAGGTCAGGGATCTCCTCCGGGCAGACCCTGGGGGCACTGGCCATTCCCTGGGCCAGGGAACGGAGCTGTTCCTTCCATTGCGGCATTGCCTATCGCCTCCTGGGATAGATTATACCGCTGTTTCCGGTTTTGCGCAATAGGGTCTGTGGTTTCCGAAAACCCGGCAGCCCGGGACCGGCTGATCCCATTGCAGAAACGGGATCGGAAAACGATTGACTTTCCCCCCGGAAAAGTTGTATCATATAGGGTATCAATATCTTCCGGCGGCCCGCCCGGAACAGGAGGACGACCATGCTTCCCGCGGCAAAAATATTTCTGTGGCTGATCATTTACAGCTTTTCCGGATGGGTCTATGAATCCATCCTCTGTTCCATTACCTCCGGGGCCCTGGTAAACCGGGGCTTTCTGAACGGCCCCCTTTGCCCGGTGTACGGCTTCGGGGCCCTTACCGTGATTCTGGCCTTCTGGAAGGAACCAAACATCAGTGTCTGGAACCTCTTTTTTTCCAGTATGGTCCTGACCTGCACCCTGGAATACTTCACCTCCTGGGCCATGGAGAAGCTCTTTCATGCCCGGTGGTGGGATTATACCGAATACCGCTACAACATCAACGGACGGGTCTGCCTGCTGGGCGCTTTGGCCTTCGGCAGCTTTTCGGTGCTGCTCATTAAGGTGGTCCACCCCCGGGTGGCGGGCTTTCTTGCTGGCTTCCCTCCGGAGGTAATCCTGGCCGCTGCCGGGGTCTGTTTTGCCGCCGGGGCCGTGGACTGCTTTGTGACGGTGCGCCATATCCTGACCCTCAACGGACGTCTGGCAGAGATCCAGGAGGCCATCGACGCCCACCGGGCCCAAAACCGCCAACGGCTGGAAGAGCTGCGGGAACGGCTCCAGACACGACTGGAGGAGAGCCTGGGTGCCTCTGTCCCGGAAGAGCTCCGGGGACGGCGCCCTGTGGTGGCCCTGGAGGAGCTTCGGGAGCGTTTGGAGGAACGGTTCGAGGAAAGCCCCTTCCATTCCGGGCGTATCCGGGCTTTGCTGGAGCTGCGAAGCTTCCAGGACCGGCGCCTTCTCAAGGCCTTCCCCAAGCTGTCCTCTGTGACCTACCGGGAAGCCCTGGAAAAGCTGCGTGAGCAGCTCGACCGCGAATCCACATGACCCATGCCCCGGCCGGCCAACGGTCCCCATGCCGGCAATAGCATAATCTAAGGAAAAGAAAGGCAATCAGCATTGATGGATGACAAAGCAAAGGTAGAACTGTTTGAACGAGCCCCCATTCCCAAGGCTGTAATGACTATGGCCATCCCAACCATTACCAGCTCCCTGGTGATGGTAATCTATAACCTGGCGGACACCTACTTTGTGGGGATGCTTAACGACCCCATTCAAAACGCCGCCGTCACCCTGGCGGCCCCGGTGCTGCTGGCCTTTAACGCCGTGAACAACCTTTTCGGCGTCGGCAGCTCCAGCATGATGAGCCGGGCCCTGGGTCAAAAGAAATACGACGTGGTGCGCAGTTCCTCCGCCTTTGGCTTTTGGTGCGCCCTTGCCAGCGGAGTGCTTTTTTCCCTGCTGGTCACCCTGTTCCGTTCCCCTCTGCTCACCGGCCTGGGGGCGGATGCCGCCACCGCCGGAGCCACCGGGGAATACCTTTTCTGGACGGTAAGCTGCGGGGCCGCCCCCGCCATCCTCAACGTGGTGCTGGCCTACCTGGTGCGGTCCGAGGGGTCGGCCTTTCACGCCAGCATCGGCACCATGAGCGGGTGTCTCCTTAACATCGTTCTGGACCCTGTCTTTATCCTTCCCTGGGGCCTGAACATGGGGGCCGCCGGGGCGGGATGCGCCACCTTCCTCTCCAACTGCTTCGCCTGCGGGTACTTCTTCGTCCTTCTCTTTTTCAAACGGAAAAGCACCTATGTTGCCATCTCCCCCAAGGCGCTGCGCTTTGACCGGGCCATTGTGCTGGGGGTCTGCGCGGTGGGCATCCCCGCCTCTATCCAGAATCTTCTCAATGTCACCGGCATGACGGTGCTGAATAACTTTACCTCCTCCTTTGGGGCCAACGCGGTGGCGGCCATGGGCATTGCCCAAAAGGTCAACATGATCCCCATGCAGGTAGCTCTGGGCTTTTCCCAGGGGATCATGCCCCTGGTCAGCTACAACTACGGCAGCGGAAACGGCAGCCGGATGAAACATGTTTTCTTCTACTCCAGCCGCATCTCCCTGGGGCTCAGCGGCATCATCAGCGTCGTCTATTTCTTCGGGGCGGAAGGGGTGGTCACCCTCTTTATGAAGAACCCGGAGATTGTGGCCTACGGCAGCCGGTTCCTCCAGGGGATGTGCCTGGGGCTCCCCTTCCTCTGCATGGATTTCCTGGCGGTAGGTGTCTTCCAGGCCTGCGGCATGGGCCAAAAGGCCCTGGTGTTCGCCATCCTCCGGAAGATCGTCCTGGAGATCCCCGCCCTTTTCCTTCTGAACGCCCTTTTCCCCCTCTACGGCCTGGCCTATGCTCAGTTTACCGCGGAGGTGGTGCTGGCCACAGCGGCGGTCATTGTCCTGGCCGGGATCTTCCGCAGCCTGGAGAATAAGGAATCCCCCTTGCAGGAAGGAGGCATCGGGTCATGACCTGCGGGGAGGAAAACCGGGATCTTTTCTCGGTCCCGGAGGAGTATCACCTGGCCCATTGCATCAGCGCCGATTTCGCCCTGGGGAAGGGCATCGCCCTCCAGTTTAACCAGCGGTTTGATCTGAAGCGCCGCCTTCGGGAGAACCATCCCGGCTACCTGGAGCGGTTTCCGGGAGGAGACTGCATCCTGGAGGGCCGGGTGCTGAACCTGGTGACCAAAAGGCGGTATTTTCACAAGCCCACCCTGGGCACCATGGAGACCGCCCTGGAAAAAATGCGGGAGCTTTGCCTGCACCAGGGCATTGTAAAAGTCGCCATGCCCAGGATCGGCGCAGGGCTGGACCGCCTGAGCTGGGAGGACACAGCGGCCCTGATCCGAACCGTTTTTCAGAATACCGAGGTGGAGATCTTGGTCTGCACCCCGGAAAACTCTCAAATTTAAGAGCCCATTCAAAATCTCCCCGCACGCCGCCAGGGCAGGTTTTTTCCCATCCTGCTGCGTTACTGCGCCCGCAGGCGTGTCCAGAGCGCAACCGCCCCAGGCGGCTCTTAGCGCGGAGGAAAAAATCTCTGCCCTTTCGGCATACTTGAAGATCTTGAATAGGCTCTAAAAACCGGAAAGGAAGATGTGGTATGAGCAGAAAAGTCCTGATCGTAGGGGGCGTCGCCGGGGGAGCCGGAGCTGCCGCCCGCCTGCGGCGCAACGATGAAACAGCGGAGATCATTCTGTTGGAAAAGGGGGAGTATATCTCCTTCGCAAACTGCGGCCTGCCCTATTACATCGGCGGGACCATAACCGAGCGGGGCAGCCTTCAGGTCCAGACGCCCGAGGGCTTCCAGGCCCGCTTCCGCGTGGACGTCCGGGTCAGGCAGGAGGTCACCGCGGTGGATCCCGCAGCCAAAACGGTCACGGTGAAAAACCACACCACCGGGGATACCTACACCGAAGGCTATGACAGCCTGATCCTCTCCCCCGGGGCCTTCCCCATCCGGCCCAGGATGCCGGGAATGGAGGAAAACCATATTTTCACCCTGCGGAATATTCCCGACACCTACGCCATTGACGAATACATCCGGGACGCCGCCCCCAAAAACGCTGCGGTCATCGGGGCCGGGTTCATCGGCATGGAAATGGCGGAAAACCTCTGCCACCGGGGCCTTTCCGTTTCTGTTATCGAGGCGGCCCCCCATGTGATGGCCCCCCTGGATCTGGACATGGCCCACCTGGTCCACAACTATGCCCGGGGCAAGGGGATCCGCCTCTGCCTGGGGAAAAAGTGCTCCGGATTTACGGCGGACAGCGTCCTGCTGGAGGACGGGACCTCGGTCCCTGCGGATATGGTGATCCTCAGCATCGGTGTCGCCCCGGAGACCAAGTTCCTGGCCGGGAGCGGGGTGGAGCTGGGCCGCCGGGGAGAGATCCTGGTGGACCATGAGCTTCGGACCAGCGTGCCGGATATCTACGCCCTGGGGGATGCCGCCACAGTGCGGAACATCGTCACCGGCAATTCCCAGGTGATCCCCCTGGCGGGCCCCGCCAACAAGCAGGCCCGGATCGTGGCCGATGTGATCTGCGGGAAAAAGGCCGCTTACAAGGGGAGCCAGGGGACCTCGGTGATGAAGTTCTTCGACCAGGTGGTGGCCTGCACCGGGGAGAAGGAGGAGTCCCTTCTGGCTGCCGGGACCCCCTACAAAAAGAGCTTCACCGTCTCTGCCAGCCACGCCGGGTACTACCCCGGGGGCAGCCAGATGATCATAAAGCTGCTGTACACCCCTGGGGAGGGGAAGCTGCTGGGCGCCCAGATCGTGGGCGGCGAGGGGGTAGACAAGCGCATTGACCACCTGGCCAACGGGGTCCGCTTCGGTCTGACCGTCTACGACCTCCAGGAGATGGAGCTGGCCTATGCCCCGCCCTTCTCCAGCGCCAAGGACCCGGTGAACATGGCGGGATATGTGGCCCAGAACGTCCTGGAGGGCACCATGACCCCCTACTTCGCGGAAGAAGCCGAAGCCCTGCCGGAGGGCGCCACCGGTCTGGATGTGCGGACCCCTGGAGAGCTGGAAGCCCTGGGGACCATTCCCGGGTACAAAAACATCCCGGTGGACCAGCTGCGCCAGCGCCTGGGAGAGCTGGATCTGACCAAGCCGGTGTACATCACCTGCCAGGTGGGACTGCGGGGCTATCTCGCCCAGCGGATCCTGGTCCAGAACGGCGCCCGGGAGGTCCACAACCTTTCCGGCGGGTACACCCTTTACTCCGCCCGGAAGAAGGACCTGGCGGAAATGGCCGACGCCACGCCCAAGAACACCACCCCCTGCGGCAAGCAGGAATAACAGCCGGGGTTCCTCCCTATGTGGGGGAGCCCTTTTTCTGTGGGAAAAATTTCTTTTCCTTATATCATTTCTGATATCTATATGTAACATATTATATATTTGACGCTATGGAAAGCAAATGGTATTATAGTATATGGAGAACGCAGCCCCAGGGGGCGCTGCCCTGAATCACCACTATTTTATAATGCAAGGAGATTGTAACAAATGGTGTGGGACAACGAAAGAAGATCCAAGCTGGAGCGTATGGACGCGGTAAAGCAGTACACCGATGGCAAGGTGGCCGCCACAGAGAGCATCGTTCCCTTCCTGGAGGGGGTCATCCGTCCGGGGGACCGGGTGGTGCTGGAGGGCTGCAACCAGAAGCAGGCCGCCTTCCTGGCCGGGGCCCTGGCCCAGGTGGACCCGGGGAAGGTCAACAGCCTGAACATGATCATCCCCTCCATCTCCCGGGATGAGCACCTGGACCTGTTCGAAAAGGGCATCGCTGAGGAGCTGAACTTCGCCTTTGCCGGGGTCCAGAGCCTGCGCCTGGCCCAGATGCTGGCGGACCAGAAGCTGCGCATCGGCGCCATCCATACCTACCTGGAGCTGTACGGGCGGCTGTATGTGGACCTGACCCCCAATGTCTGCCTGATCGCCGCCGACCGGGCGGACCGGGACGGGAACCTTTACACTGGCTACAACACCGAGGAAACCCCCATGCTCACCGAGGCGGCCGCCTTTAAAAACGGCATCGTCATTGCCCAGGTGAACGAGATCGTGGACGGGAAGGACCTGCCCCGGGTGGATATCCCCGGCGGCTGGGTGGACTACATTGTAAGGGCCAGCGAGCCCTACCCCATGGAGCCCCTGTTCACCCGGGATCCCGCCAAGATCCAGGACGCCCACATCCTGATGGGGATGATGGTCATTCAGGGCATCTACGCCAAGCACCAGGTCAAGAGCCTGAACCACGGCATCGGCTTTAACGGCGCCGCCATCGAGCTCCTGCTGCCCACCTACGGCAACCAGCTGGGCCTTAAGGGGGAGATCTGCACCCACTGGGTGCTGAACCCCCATCCCACCCTGATCCCCGCCATCGAGGACGGCTGGGTGAAGCAGGTCTGCGCCTTCGGCGGGGAGCTGGGTATGGACAAGTACACCGCCGCCCGCCCCGATATCTTCTTCACCGGTCCTGACGGGGCCCTGCGGTCCAACCGGGCCATCGCCCAGGTGGCGGGCCTTTACGGCATGGATCTCTTCCTGGGGGGCACCCTTCAGATGGACTACGCCGGCAACTCCTCCACCGTCACCAACGGCCGCCTGAGCGGCTACGGCGGCGCCCCCAACATGGGCAACTCCAGCGGCGGCCGCCGCCACGGCACCAAGGCCTGGGCGGATATGGGCACCACTGTGGCCGGGTCCCTGGCCTCCGGCCGCAAGCTGGTGGTCCAGATGATGAAGAGCCGCAGCAAATTCGGCCCCGGCTTTGTCCCGGTGCTGGATGCGGTGGAGATCGGCAAAAAGGCCGGCATGGCCGGCGCCCCCGTTATGGTTTACGGCGAGGACGTCACCCATGTGGTCACCGAGCAGGGCATCGCCTACCTGTACACTGCCCAGAACGCGGAGGAGCGGGCACGGCTGCTGGGTGCGGTAGCCCAGGGCACCCCCATTGGCGACCTGGTGAGCCAGGCCCAGATCGAGGCCATGCGCAAGGCCGGGCAGGTGGCCTATCCCCAGGATATGGCTATCGAGCCCGAAAAGGCCACCAAGGACCTGCTGGCCGCCAAGACCCTGGAGGAGATCGCGGAGATCTCCGGCGGGCTGTACCAGGTGCCCGAGCGGTTCCAAAAAAAGTAATCTGCCGGCCTCCCTCTCTTTTGGGCGGGGGAGGCTGACGATCCGATCAGAATCGATTCCATATTAAGCTACGGAGGGATGAAACTTGGCAACAGCAAAACAGCAGGAGCTGCTGGAGCTGAAGGTCCGGCTCCGCCTGGGCGGCGGGGAGAAGGCCATTGAAAAGCAGCACGGGAACGGCAAGCAGACCGCCCGGGAGCGCCTTGCAAAGCTCTTTGACGAGGGGAGCTTTGTGGAGACCGGCCTTTTTGTAAAGCACCGCTGCGCAAACTTCGGCATGGACAAAAAGGAGGCCCCTGGGGAGGGTGTGGTCACCGGCTACGGCACGGTGGACGGACGCCTGGTTTACGCCGCTGCCCAGGACTTTACCGTCATCGGCGGCAGTCTGGGGGAGATGCACGCCGCTAAGATCGCCATGGCCCAGGAGGCCGCCCTGAAGGTGGGCGCCCCCATGATCTGCATCAACGACTCCGGCGGCGCCCGGATCCAGGAGGGCGTGGACGCCCTGGCAGGATACGGCCGCATCTTCTACAACAACACCATGGCCTCCGGGGTGATTCCCCAGATCAGCGTCATTATGGGGCCCTGCGCCGGCGGCGCGGTCTACTCCCCTGCCCTTACCGACTTTATCTTTATGGTGAAGGGCACCGGCCAGATGTTCATCACCGGGCCCCAGGTCATTAAGGCGGTCACCGGGGAGGATGTCACCAGCGAAAGCCTGGGCGGCTCCATGGCCCACAACGGGACCAGCGGCTGCGCCCACTTCTCCGCCGACAGCGAGGACCAGTGCATCGCCCAGATCCGCCAGCTCCTCAGCTACCTGCCCCAGAACAACATGGATCCCGCCCCGGTTTACGACTGCACCGACGACCTGAACCGGGAGGACGCCATCCTCAACGATATCGTCCCCGAAAACCCCAACAAGCCCTACGACATGATGGAGATCATCCGCACCCTGGCCGACAACGGCGAGGTGATGGAGTACCAGCAGTATTTTGCCCGGAACATCATCACCGCTTTCATCCGCCTGGGGGGCAAAAGCGTGGGTGTCATTGCCAGCCAGCCCAAGGCCATGGCCGGGTGCCTGGACATCAACGCCGCGGACAAGGCCTCCCGGTTTATCCGCACCTGTGACAGCTTCAACATCCCCCTGCTCACCCTGGAGGATGTGCCCGGCTTCCTGCCCGGCACCCAGCAGGAGCACGGCGGCATCATCCGCCACGGGGCCAAGATGCTCTTTGCCTACAGCGAGGCCACCGTCCCCAAGGTCACTGTCATCACCCGGAAGGCCTACGGCGGCGCCTATATCGGGATGTGCTCCAAGCACCTGGGGGCCGACATGGTCTTTGCCTGGCCCGACGCCGAGATCGCCGTCATGGGGGCGGACGGGGCCGCCAACATCATCTTCTCCAGGGCTATTAAGGCCGCCGCCGACCCCGCCGCCGAGCGGAAGGCAAAAATCGCTGAATACCAGGATGCCATGATGAACCCCTATGTGGCCGCTGCCCGGGGGTATGTGGACGATGTCATCCTGCCCAGCGAGACCCGCAAGCGCATTATCAGCGCCTTTGAGGCCCTGGCCGGAAAGCGGGTGGACCGCCCGAAGAAAAAGCACGGAAACATTCCGCTGTAAGGGGGGACCGGTATGTTCGCAAATCAAACCATCACCATGGGGAAGGCCCTTATTGTCTGCGGCTTTAGTCTGGCCGTTGTGTTCCTGGTCCTGCTGACTATCTCCTACATGATCGACCTGGTCCACTGGCTCCTGACCCGCAGCGAAAAGAAGCCCGCGGCTCCGGCACCTGCTGCCGGACCGGCTCCCGCTGCCCCTGCCCCTGCCCCTGTCAAGGATACCACCGCCACCGCGGTGATCGCGGCCGCCGCCATCGCCGCCTATCTGGGCACCACCACCGACCAGTTTGTTGTGCGCAGCATCCGCCGGGTGGCCGGGGAGGAGACCCCCTGGGTCCAGTCCAGCAGAACCAATACCATTCAATAATTTCCATAACGAGGTGTCAAAAATGGCTATTAAAAAATTTCGCATCGTCCTGGATGGGGTCGCCCACGAGGTAGAGGTGGAGGAGCTGGGCTCCGCTGTGTCCTCCGCCCCCGCTGCCCCTGCGGCACCCAGAGCCGCCGCTCCCGCCCCTGTGGCTGCCCCTGCACCCGCCCCCCGGGCCGCCGCACCGAAGCCCGCCGCTGCCGCTGGTGCCATTACCGCCCCCCTCCAGGGTACCATCCTGGATGTCCCCGTCAAGGCGGGACAGGCGGTGAAGGCCGGTGAGCTCCTGGTGGTTATCGAGGCCATGAAGATGGAGAACGAGATCGTGGCCCCCGCCGATGGCACTGTGGCCTCCGTCTCGGTCCAGAAGGGCGATGCCGTGGCGGCTGGCGACCCGCTGGTCACCCTCCAGTAAGGGAGGGGTGACGAATGCTGGAGTTACTCCAAGGCTTCTGGGAAAGCACCGGCTTTTCTGAGCTTGTGAAGTGCAACACCGAGCTCTTTGGCCTGCGCCTCCCCGGCGAGCTGATCATGATCTGCATCGCCTGTGTCTTTCTGTACCTGGCGATCAAAAAGGGGTTTGAGCCCTACCTGCTCATTCCCATCGCCTTTGGGATGCTGCTGGTGAACCTCCCCCTGGCCGGTCTGATGGCCCACGCCGTCGGGGACCAAAACGGCGGTCTCCTTTATTACCTCTACCAGGGAACCGAGCTGGGCATCTACCCGCCCCTGATCTTTCTGTGCATCGGCGCAGGCACCGACTTTGGGCCGCTGCTGGCCAATCCCCGGAGCCTGCTCCTGGGGGCGGCGGCACAGCTGGGCATCTTTACCACCTTCTTCGGCGCCATCTTCCTGGGCTTCACCGGCCCGGAGGCGGCCTCCATTGGCATCATCGGCGGAGCCGATGGCCCCACCGCCCTTTACCTCACCAGCAAGCTGGCCCCGGATCTTCTGGGTGCCATCGCCATTGCGGCCTACAGCTACATGGCCCTGGTGCCGGTGATCCAGCCGCCTATTATCAAGCTGCTCACCACCCCGGAGGAGCGGGTCATTAAAATGGAGCAGCTGCGGGAAGTGAGCAAGACCGAAAAGATCATTTTCCCCATTGTGGTCACCCTATTTACCGTCCTTCTGCTGCCCAGCGCCGGGGCCCTGATCGGGATGCTGATGCTGGGGAACCTTCTGAAGGAATCGGGACGGGTGCCCCTGCTGGTGGACTGCATCCAAAAATCCCTGATGTACATTGTCTCCATTCTGCTGGGACTCACCGTTGGCGCCAAGGCCAGCGCGGAGATGTTCCTGCGTCCCCAGACCCTTCAGATCATCGTACTGGGTGTCATCGCCTTTGGGATGGGCACCGCCGGCGGTGTTTTGCTGGGCAAGGTGATGTGCAAAATGACCGGCGGCAAGATCAACCCCATGATCGGCGCGGCAGGTGTCTCCGCCGTTCCCATGGCCGCCCGTGTGGTCCAGAAGGAGGGCCAGAAGTACAATCCTTCCAACTTCCTGCTGATGCACGCTATGGGCCCCAATGTGGCCGGTGTCATCGGAAGCGCGGTGGCCGCCGGAATGCTGCTGCTGTTCTTCCAGTAAAGACTGCTATCCTCCAAATCTCTTTCTTATACGGGCAGAGGCCGCTCCTTTTCCGGGAGCGGCCTCTGTCTCTCCAAAAATATAAATAGTTCTTGACATTTTTAGGCGGCTGTGATATTCTGAATTCATCACAGGAAGGGAGGGAAGGCTGATGAAGCCTCTTTTTTGCCGTCTGGGACTTGGAAAGCCAGACGAAATGGAACGGCAAATGACCCTGACCGCCCTGGGGGTCACCTGCATCTTTCTTTTGACCGCCCTGGGGACCTGGACCCTTTGGGAGGGCTGGCAGGCTTTGGCCTTTCACCAAGGGCCAAACCCTCTGCCGGGTGGGCTGCTGGCGGCTGCTCTCCTTCTTTTTGCCTTTTCCCGCCTGACCCTGGCCCGGAACGCCGTTAAGGACGACCCGGATTCCTTCGAAGCCGGGCCCTTTCGGGGACTGGTGCTCCTTACCTGCCTGACAGTGGGAGCCACAGCTGCGGCGGCAGCTGCTCTGCTGCTTTTGGGGGTCCGGATGTGAAGAACCGGGTACGGGAGCTCCGCAAGGCCGGGGGCCAGCGCCAGGAGGACCTTGCAGCCGCCCTGGGTGTTTCCCGGCAGACCATTATCGCCATCGAAAACAACAAATACAACGCCTCCCTGGAGCTTGCTATCCGCCTGGCCCGGTATCTGCACACTACTGTGGAGGAGCTGTTTATTCTGGAGGACCAGCCATGAAAGAAAAGCTTGTGCCAATGCTTCCCTACGCTGCCTTTTTGGCAGCGGACTTTTACCTGCTGCCCCTGCTGATCCAGGATACTGGGTCCGCCATGGTGCTGCCTTTATTCCTGATGCCCTTTGCCGCTTTCTTTTGCGGGGTGGTCTGGGGGCTCCGCCGGGGGTTCACCCCCTGGCTGGCGGCAGCCGCTGTTCTGCTGTTTGCCCCCACCATCCTCCTTTATTACAACAGCACGGCCTGGGTTTACGGGCCGGTCTACGGCTTATTTGTGCTAGCCGGGTGCGGCCTTGGGGGACTGCTCCACAAAAGGCGGTAACCCTTCCCGGAAAGGAGAGAAAACGGCATGGATATCCACTCCCTGATCTACTTTAAAAAGGTGGCAGAGCTCCAGCATTTTACCCGGGCCGCGGAGGAGCTCCGGGTCGCCCAGCCCTCCCTCAGCCGCACCATCTCCGCCCTGGAAACGGAGCTGGGGGTAAAGCTTTTTGACCGTGTGGGGAAGAATGTCACCCTGAACCGCTTCGGGGAGATCCTCCTGCGCCATACCAACGCCATTCTCCAGGAAATGCAGGACATCCGCACCGAGCTTTCGGAGGAACGCCAGGAAGGGGGACGAACGGTAACCATCTCCCTGTACGCCGCCAGCAAGCTGCTGCCCCAGCTGATCACCGCCTTTAAGGCGGAATACCCCTCCATCCGCCTCCAGATCGTCCAGGAGGATCTGAGCAAGCTGGGGGAGGGGGAGCGGGATATTGCCATCTTTTCCTCCATCCAGCCTGCCGCCGGGGAAAATGAGCAGCTGCTGATCGAGGAGGAGCTTCTTATGGCCCTTCCCGAGGACAGCCCGCTGGCCAGGGAAACCGCCCTGGACCTTCGGGATGCCGCCGGGATGGAATTTATCTGCCTGCACAAGGGAAAAAGTCTGCGCACCATCACCGATATGTACTGCCAGATGGCGGGATTTTCCCCCCAGGTGGTGCTGGAATGTGACAGCCCGGAGACGGTGCGGGAGCTGATCTGCGCCGGGATGGGAATCTCTTTTGTGCCCTCCATCACCTGGGGCGGGATGGACACCCGGAACATTGTTCTCAGGCCCCTGAGCTACCCCAGCTGCAAACGGTACATCAACCTCAGCTGGCGCAAGCGGGGGTATCTTTCCCCTGCGGTACTCACCTTCCGGGATTTTGTCCAGAGCTACTTTGCCCGGCTGAAGGCACAGTAGCACCCGGCCGGTATCCCTGCATATTCCGGCCTTTTGGGGCAAACACTACCTGGGAACGGATCCCTGCCATTTCCCGGAAACACGCTCCAAAGGAGGCCGTCCCATGATCACCCTGATCCCCCTGGCTGATTCCCCCCGCTGCCGCCTGAAGGAGGCACTAGGCCGCCTTCCCCGGGAGCGGTTTTGTCTTGGCTCTGCCGTCGGGAGGGAGGGGACTATTTTGGCGATCAGCGACTTGCTGGAAGGGGAGCCGGTACTGCCGACGGGGGCGGTGCCCGGGATCCCGGCGGTTTTTTCCGGGCAGAATCAGGCGGCAGCGCGGTTCATCGGGAAGTCGGGGCTGGTACCTTTAGACTGCGGGCTTTCCCTCCGGGACACTCTTACTCTTTCCAGTCTTACAGAAGGGAGCGCGATGGTTTCCCTTCAGCGGCCGATCGTGGGGTTGGATGGGCGGATGGTAGAGCCGGTGGATCTTCCGCTGACACTGACTCGATCATGGGAACCGTTTCATCTTCTTTGCTGTGCGGGGGTATTGCTTTTGGCCGGGGGCACCCCAGCGCTGGACGCAGCCAAAATATTCTAGCTTGGCGGGCGAGGCTTCTGCCGGCGCAGCACCATGCCCGAAGCCCAACGCCCAGTAGCGGGTAGCCTTTCTGTCTCCGGACACCAGTCCGGTCCGGGTCCAGGGCGGACAGAGCCTGCTCGCCCGCCGCGGCGGACGAAACTCCCCGGTTTGAGGCAGCATCTCTCGATATAGGCCGCGGCTAATAATATGGCGCTAAAAAAGGACGGAGAGCTTTCCGTCCTTTTTTGCGTTTATGCGAAGTGACAAGCCGCGGCCGGAACGAGACTGGCCGTCACCCAGCCGCGGGGAGCGCCAGGCGCTGGCGGGGTTGTCTGCCTATCCTTCAAGACAGGCCCGCAGGGCCGCTTCTTGAATGTGATGCCTGGGGAAACTAGTTTCTCTGGGAGGCTTGGACTTCTTTCTGGGTTTTGTCGGTTAGGTTTTAAAGTCTCGTTCTCTTTGACTGCCACGCGACGGTCTGGCCCTTCGCATTCCTGTCTCGTTCTAAAGGTCTTTTGCCTCGTTTCGCCTCCCCGGCGGGGGGTCACTTTCTGTTG
>JAAWEO010000290.1 GCA_022794295.1 Angelakisella sp.
GCGTCCGGGCTTTTGCGGCCGGAGGCTCGTTGGCCGGATAAGGTGCTTTTTTCTGCGGAAAAAAGCGGAGCCCTTCGGGCTAGAGCCGCTTCGCGGCTAAGGCTTGCGGGCCGGGGGGTGCAGGTGGAAACGGCGATTATCTGCTTGAAGAACGGCTATGGCTGTGTTACAATAAAGCTTCTATTACAGACAAGAGGGAGGAATAGGATGGTTGTAGATCTGAAGGACCCCCATGTGTGTCCTACTCTGGAGGAAATTGGTGAGGCGGTGGGGAATCCGGTGTTTCTTCGGTTTTGTTCCGGGATAGCTGACACCTATGGGTGCAGGGAGAAGATCGAATACAGTGCTTGCAGCTGGGAACAGGGGTGGAATGTCAAGTTCAAAAAGGCGGGAAAGACCTTGTGCACCCTTTACCCCAGGGAGCTTTTCTTTACGGTAATGGTTGTGGTGGGGAAAAGGGAGCGGGAGGCAGTGGAAAGGCTGCTGCCGGAGGCCACGGCTGAGCTGAGAGAGATTTACCAACAGACAAGGGAAGGAAACGGGCAGAGGTGGCTTATGATCGATCTGGAGGAACAGGGGGAGCTGTATGACGATGTCCTCCGCCTGATCCAGATCCGCAGGATGTCCTAATTTCTGCCCCTTGTAAAAAATCCATCTTTCCCCTGATGTTAAAATATCCCCTGAACAGCGGACCTCCGGCAATGCCGGGGGTCCCTGTTTTTGCTGCAAGGCAGCTGTTCCCGTTTGGAAATTTTTTCGGATCTGTGAGTGAAACCCTGCCCCCCGGGCCAATAGAAGGATGAAAGGCTTTTCAAGAACAGGAAGGGAGGTGCCGCCGTGAGGGAGGACAGCAAGGACCGGCAGCTGGCCCTGCTGCTGAAAAATGACCCGACGAAGGGGCTGGAGGCGGCCCTTCACCAGTACGGCGGCCCGGTGCGCACCATCTGTGCCGCCATCCTGGGGAGCGGAAACCGGGAGGAGGTGGAGGAGGCGGTTTCGGACAGCTTTGTCGCCCTCTGGAGGGAGCTGGACCGGTACGATCCCCAGCGCCCCCTCTCTGCCTGGCTTTACGGCATCGCCCGGCGTACCGCCATCAACCGCAGGCGGATGCTGGGGCGCAGGGCCTTTCCGGAGGAGCTCCCCGGGGAGCTGCCGGAGGACAGCTTTGACCTGGCCGACCAAGCGGCAGAAAAGGAAAACGCCCGCCTCCTGCGCCAGGCGGTGGACGAGCTGCCATCGCCGGACCGGGAAATCTTCATCCGGCGCTACTACCTGTATGAACGGGTCAAGGAGATCGCCGCCCGCCTGGGGCTGCCGGAAAAAACGGTGGAAAACCGCCTGTTCCGTGGCCGCCGGCGGCTGCGGCAGAAGCTGTTGGAAAGAGGGGTGATCCTGTGAGGCTTATGGATCTGCTGGAGCGGGACAACGGCCTGCCCCAAGGGACAGAGGAACTGGTGGAGGAAAAAGCCCTCTCCCCGGAGGAGGAGGCCCGCATCCTGGTCCGAACCCTGGAAAAGGCAGGGATCGCCCCCGGGAAGAAGGGAGAAAAAACGGTGAAAAAGTCAAGATTGGGGCTGGTGCTGTTGGCGGCGGCCCTTTGCATCGGGACGGTAGCGGCCAGTGCCGCGGTCTATTTCCAGATGAACCAGGACCTAGCCAAAACCCTGGGAGCAGAATCGAAGAAGAACCAGGAGCTGCTGAAGGAAAGCGGCAGCGACATCCAGGTCTCCCAGGACTGCCAGGGCTGGACCCTGACGGTAAACCAGGCGGTGGGAGACCGGAATTGCGCCTATATCCTCCTGGATCTTACCGCCCCGGAGGGGACGGTGCTGGACGCCGATCTCTACCAGATAGACTGCCTGATGGCCTTCGAGAACAGCAGAGGCGGCAGCTACGGCTGGGGCCAGATGGAGGACGGGGACAAAACCGACAACCGGGTTTCCTTCCTGATCCACACCACCATGGAGGGGGATCTGCGCAGGTCGGTGGGGGTGCTGAAGGCCACCGGGCTTAAGGCAGTTACCTTCCTGGGGGACGGAGCGGAAGATGATCTGGTGGAGCAGACCGCAGACCTCGCCTGGGCTGTAAAATTCCCCATGGAGTACCAGGACGACCCCATCACCTACCGGCCCGGTCAGACTGTTTCGGTAAAGAAAGGCGCCATTGAGGGAAGGATCAAGGTGGAAAAGGTAGAAATCACCCCCCTTTCCGTTTTGGTGAAACTAAGCAGCAGCGATGGCATTCTGGGGCGGGTAGAGGCCCTGACCGAGGGTACCCCCCGGGCAGGGGCCATTCTGGTGGAGGTGCGGGACAAGGCGGGGAACACCATTCTGCCCCACTCCACCGGTGCCACCCCCCGGGGTAACACCCAAGAGGTGGTGCTGGCCTTCCAGCCTATGATCGACCCTGATGAAATTGCATCCATTGTATTAGATGGAGTAGAAATCCCCCTAGAAGCGGCCTGATGGCCGCTGACAGACCCTACCCGGCGCTTCGCGCCTTAACATTGTGCGAATACTTAGTGGGTGCCTGGAGTCTTAACGGGCACAAGGCGAAGCGATTCCCCTACCGTTGACAGACCGGATAGGGGTAACTCCTACCAATCTAAGACTCCAGGTACCGCCTATCGCCCCGCACACACCCTCGTAGGGTCTAAAGTTTAGGGCCGCC
>JAAWEO010000291.1 GCA_022794295.1 Angelakisella sp.
GCTTTTTTCTGCGGAAAAAAGCGGAGCCGCTTCGCGGCAAATGCCGCACGGCGGCAGAGGGGGAACGGCTAAGGTGATTTTCGCTGCGGCGAAAATCGGAGCCGCTTTGCAGCTAGGGCCTGCGGGCCGGGGGTTTGGGAACGGCTTTGGTGCTTCTGGTGGGGGCTGTGGGTGGGTCAGTAGAACAGCTCTTGCTGGACTTTTTGGCAGTGGGCGGCCATTTCCAGGAGGTCTGCTTCGGGGACCAATTCGTTCAGGCTGGATTCTTGGGGGGCGGCGATGAATGCTTCCAGGGCTTGGCGGACGGTTTCCAGCTCTTTTGGGGTGGCGGTGATGGAGATGGCGGGCAGCGGGGTATCCACCTCCAGTGCTTCCGGGTCCAGGCTGCCACTTACCCTGCACTCCAGCAGCAGAGCTGCCAGGTCGGTGATGAAGTCAACAGCGCAGTCGATGGGCAGCTCGTCTCCCTCCGGGGTGGTGTATGACAGGGACTCCACAGGGTTCTGGAAGTTTCCCTCCAGCCGCGCGACCCCGAAGTCGTCGAAGATCTCTGCTAGAGAGAGCTCGGCCTTTCCCTTTTTTCCCAAATAGTCCAGCAGGATCAGGCTGTCATCGGTGCCGCCCAAATAGTCGCCCCAGTATTTCTCGGTAATATACACTTCTGTTCCTCCTTGAAATCTCAGTTGCTTTTAGCTCTTTTTATAGCAGATGATCATGCTGAGCCAGGCGGTTTCTTCCCCGGTGTTCTGGTAGGAATGCTCTGTATCGGCGTGAAAACACAGGGAATCCCTTATTCTTCCTCAATGACGATCTCGTAGTCCGGCCCCTCTCCGTCTTCGTCGTCCTCCTCGGACAGAGGTACGGCGTAAAACCGCTTGCCGATGATCTCCCGCAGCTTCCGGATGTCCTCGATGTCGGTGGAGCCGAACTCCTGGTAACAGGTGACCTTGCTTTCCCGGTTTAGGTCCTCGTAAAAGTCGGTGACAAAGAGCATATACTCGTCCAGCAGGTCCTCAAAGGGAAGCTGGGGGATGTCCCAGGGGGTGGCTTCTTCCTCCCCGAAGCAGTCCGGCTCCATCTGGAAGGAGAGGGAGGTGACATACACCATTCCGTTCTTGACAATGTTGTAGGGGTCCTTGGTTTTGTAGATGCCCTCCTCCACTTCCTCGAAGTCCGGACCGGCGTACTTTTCCGGGGTGTAGTTACGAAAATGGGTCATTTTGCATCCGTCCTTTCTGATTCTGCTTCTATTGTGCTCTCCGCCGGAGGCGCTTCCTCCCCGGAGCTGTTCTCGGTTTGTTCTTCTGCTTCGGGGGAGGGCTTGTCCTCCAGCCGTTCCTCAAACTCCCCGGGGAGGAAGCTGGGCCGCCGGGGACGCTCCAGGTAGAAGGCGGGATCGTACCCCTGGGGCGGAACGGGGCAGGGCTTTGTCCAACGGACCACAAGGAGGAACACCGCCAGCAGCACCAGGGACGCCCCGGAGGCTATGGCCCCGGGGATCAGCCCCGGTGTCTGGTAGTCAAAACGGATGACCGCTTCCCCGGCAGGGACCCGCACCGCCATAAAGCCAATGTTGGCCCGTTCGATCTGGACGGGCTTTCCGTTTACCGTGGCACTCCAGCCCTTGTCCCAGGGTACCGAGAAAAAGACCAGCCGCTCCCGGCCGAAATTGGCCCTGGCAGTGAAGCCCCTGGTATCCACGTCAAAGCTGTCGCAGGCCATCATGGCCCGGTCCGCCACATCCAGCTCCAGCTCGTCGGCGGCAAGGCCCCCCTGCCAGTTTTTTTCCACCGGGCGGAGAATGTCCTTGTGCCGGGCGGCGGTGTCGTCGTCCAGGTAGATGCCGTGGAGAAGGGCCCGGGACTTGTAGTCGGTGGGCAGGGCCTTCCAGTCCTCCTCGCTAATATACCGGTCATAGGAAAAGCCCATGGGGAGGTAGTTCTGGTTCTGGTAAATATTGTACCCCAGGCGGTTGTCCACCAGGGTAAAGCCCCGCATGGGGGCCTGCTCCTTTTCGTCCTCGGAGATATAGAGCCATTTTACTGACAGCAGGCTGCGCAGGTGGACATACTTTGCCTCCGGCTTGGAGGAAACATCCCGCTTGACCCCTACCTCCGGGTAAAAGGCCATGGTGGAGGTGGGGATAACGCTGTGGAAGCACTGGATATTGGGCAGGTCCCAGTACATCCCCAGGTTGTCACTGCCCTTGTAGATGTCGCTGCGGGCAAACTCCCCGTCCTCGTTCATATCCATCACCCCCCGGCCGGGGATAGCCGCCTCCACGATCCAGCGGTTGTCCGAGTAGGTGGCCTTGCCGATCAGCATCATGGTAAAGGAAAAGACAAAGCAGCCCACCAGAATGGCGGAACAGAGCCGCTCTTTCAGCTTTGGATGGTACCGGTAGCGGTAGATTAAAAAGGCGGTGAGAAGGAAAAACACCAGGGTAAGGGAACCGGTGGTAAGAAACTTTTCCAGATATCGGTAAAGGCCGAACTTCCACTCCCCCTCCACCCGCTTTGGGGTCAGCCCGGAGATGACCAGCAGAAGGACGATGGCCCCGCCGGTGACCCGGATGGCCTGGGCGAATTTGGCCTTGCCGGTGTTCTCCAGGGCGATGGCGGTGGCCAGCACCATCATCAGGGTGGGCATATAGTACCAGCGGGCGTAGT
>JAAWEO010000005.1 GCA_022794295.1 Angelakisella sp.
CAAGGAACATCCCGCGCTGGTAGCCTTTGCAAAGTATCAAAGCATCGAAACGCTGACCCGTGAAATCCTCACGGACTTGGTAGACCATATCAAGGTTTATGAAAACGGCAATATCAGCGTTCATTTCAAGTTCGCGGACGAGTTCCGCAAGATTGCCGAGTACATTGAAATCAACACCACTGACACCGCCGAGGCGGGCTGACCCCCGCCAAAGCATGAAAAGCCCCTAAAACCGTGTTTTCCTAATAGGAGCTAATCATATGAAGTTGTTCTCCGTCAGAATCTTGACCAGTTGGACGACGAATTTACGACCCTGCGGATGTTTTCCCAGGAGCTTTCCCGCCGGGCCAAACAGTGTGAACTGGAAAAAGCGGCTTGAAGGGAGGGGTCGAGGTAGGCCCCTATGAGCGAAAACAATGTTACCCCAGCGGGCCATCTTCGGGTGGCCCGTTTTTTTACTACCTCTGTCGTTAAAGCATTTTCCCAGATTTATACAAGTTATAAAAACTTATATACCAGAAATAATACATCTTATAAACATTCTAATAACTTTTATACTCCGTTCCATTTGAAACTCGTCTTTGATACCATATTAAGCAGGTGATAAGAATGGTAGATTACAAGGAGATGGGCCTGCGTATCAAGCGGCTCCGAAGGAGTAAGGATCTGACCCAAGAAAATCTTGCGGCGATAACCGGGTACAGCAAATCATTTATCGGGTGCGTAGAAAACAACACCTCGACGCCCAGTATTGAAACCATCTGTAAGATCTCTTTTGCCTTGGGGACAATGCCGGACTATCTTCTGCTGGGAACGGTGCAGCCTGCAATGATTTCCCAGCGCATCGCAGACAAAATAAGCCTTTGCACCCCGGAAGACCAGGAGATTATTGAGATTTTGATAGATGCTTTAATTGAAAGGCGACTCAATCGCCCAACAAAGTAAAACTGGCTGCTAAGGAAGGAATGGCGGCCAGTTTTGTTTTTTATATGAAGGGGGGAGGTGATGAAATGATAATTACAAACCGGTATTGGCTGGAGAAAAATGGCACTGCCTGTTTTTCATCCAGAGCGAAGAGGTCTATCCCCCCTGTCCTATCTGCAAAACTGCGATGCAGCAATATGGTCATCGCTGGAGAACAGCTTTTTCGTCAGATGGGCGAAAACTTAGCCTTTACATCCGGCGGTTAAAATGTCCCCATTGTTTGCGTATTCACCATGAACTGCCTGATTTTCTGGTTCCCTATAAGCGATTCATAGCAGCTTGTATTGAAATAGCTATTGGAAAACAGCATGACAGGCTTTCCTGCGAAAACAGCACGATCTACCGTTGGCGCATATGGTTCCAACGCTTATGTACCAGGAACCAGATTTCTTCGCTCGATTTCAATAAGAAAGGGTGGTTGCCCCAGCTGATCTTTCTTCTATGGATGAAGGAAGAAAAGTAAATCAACCCTCTTTGCGTCCCAATTTGTATGGAAAGTGTATAAACTTGAAAATAGCCCCCAAAAGAAGGGGAAATAGCATATGGGACAGTGTTGGAGAGTATTGGTACGCAGCTATATTTTTAGCGGCGATTCTTGAAGGTTGCAAAAAATAGGCTTTTCTATATAAAAAATATAGGTATTACCTATATTTTCTCCAACCAAAAGGAGGGCGCATGAATTTACGGGAAAATATTCTGTTTTTGCTGGAACATTACAATCAGATGCGAGCAGAAATTGACACCTTGCAATATGAGCTGGAGCATTTAGGGCAGTTGAGGGATTCTGAAATGATTGAGGCGATGACCTTTTCTGTTCCTACCAGTGAACGAGTGTCCACCGGTGGGACATCTGATAAGACAACCGGAATTGCCCTCAACTACCAGGAGCGGATGACCCAACTACAAAAGGATGCTGTCAATGAGATTACTGGGCGGCTGGCCCATCTGACCACAACAGTGGAGCGGCTGGATTTTTACATCGGGAAACTCCCAGCGTTGGAATCAGCGATTTTGCGGGAACACTATTTTGAGAAGTATTCCTGGCGAGAACTCCAGGATCTGAAAGGAATTTCCACCAAGACACTGCTTCGGCGTCGGGATGAGGCGGTCAGGCGGTTGGTGGAGTTGTATGAGCCGCTGGTGCGGATGGGATTGCTAATGGAATAAATGGAAAACTGGCTGTTGGAACGGATCCAGCAGCCGGTTTCTGTAGTCTGGTGTACCATGTGGTACACCGGCAAATCCAAAGTGAGATGTAACAAGTATGGGGCGTTGTTGGATTGCTTGAAAAAAGTGAGGATCGTCAAGCATGGCTGGGACCAGGATAGATAAATGAGTCCCTTTCGGTTACGCAGATAAAAGCTTCGTTGGAAGATAAAATATAGGTGATTACAAAAAAACAAAGGAGTTTTTCTGGTTTTGAAACACTTTTTCAAACGAGTTTCGGCAAACAGCCCTAAAAGGGGCCTTGCTACTCGCAGTTATACCTCTCAACACCGGCGACCCTTTGCGTGTAATAAACTTTCTAAAAATTAAAGTTTATTACTTTGGTGTAACAAACTTGACTTTTGTACATAAATGTGGCCATCGGAAAAATCAACAGCCAAGAAGTGGACTTTATTGTCTATATCATGGGGTTAAAACCCTCGCCTTCAGGCGAAACCTTTAGGTCTACCCTATTCTAAAGGTGAAATCATGGGGAATTGAATGTAAATGAATCTAAAAAGTGAACAGCGAAATTGCAATAAAGTCTTAAATTATGCATCGTACTTGCTTTAGGCTGCTTTAGCAGTCAAATGAACCTACCGGCTTTAACCGATAGTGGTTCGGTGCCACCAAAGCGGATGAAAAGAAGTGTTTCTTGCAACAAAAACAAATCGCCACATCTCTCCCACAAATTTCCCACACCATAGGCCTTGCAGCTTCAACATCCCCTATGGTAAACTGTATTCGTAAAAAAGCAATCGGGAGCGGGAACCCCCTCGCAGAAGGCGGATTTCCGTGATACTCCCGGCAAAATTTTAAGTTGACAAACCACCACAACAATGTTACAGTAAATATGATCGCTGGCACCCTCCTGCGATCATAATAAAAACTGAATAAAGCAGTCGGTGCCGTACCTCGCAGGGAGGAACGGATAATAGGGAAACAGGTGAGATGCCTGTACGATCTCGTCACTGTATGTAAGGAGTGTACCATTCCGTCAGCAATGACAGTCACTGATGAAAATCGGGAAGACGACGGTATATGTTGATTTACGAGTCAGGAAACCTGCCGGCTGGATGGTACGGGGATTTTTATCCCGAATCACGAGGACTTGATTGTACCGCTTGCTTTTGACGCTCTATGTCCAAGGTGCTGTTTTCGTGGTCATCCTCTCGGATGTCCACATTTTTTATGTTCCCGTACCTGATCTTGCCGCTGTGAAAAAATTTTACACAATCGACAGGTCGGTCAGAAAGGAATGATTTGAAAGATGAAAGAAAGATCTCAGGGCTCCAACAGGAAAATTTTGATTGCCGCTGTCTGCTTGGCAGTGGCTGCCGCCGTGTTGTTTCTGGTGTGGCGCATAGCAATACCCAAGGGAGGGACCGGCGACAAGCATCTTACGGTGCAGGTTATTCACGGCGATGGCAGCAGCAAGGACTTTTCGTTGGATACCCAAGAGGAATATTTAGGGACAGCTCTGGTAGCCGGGGGAGTGGTTGAGGACAACCAGGGTCCCTACGGCCTTTATATCCTCACTGCGGACGGCGAAACCGCCGACAAGGAAAAGCAGGAATGGTGGCAGATCATCAGAGACGGTGAGAAACTTACCACCGGAGCAGATTCTACGCCGATTGCCGACGGAGAACAATACAAGCTGATCCTAACTGTGGGCTATGATGGCTAAAAAATCGTTTGGAAGTACACTGGAAATCACAAGACTGGGACTGTTGGCGGCACTGATGTACGGAGCTAAGATGGTTCTGGCCCCCTTGCCCAATATCGAGCCGGTTTCTTTTTTCGTTATCGTCTATGTTTCGGTGTTTGGGCTCAAGGCGCTGATCCCCATATACATCTATGTGCTGCTGGAAATTTCCACCTGGGGCCTTGGGTATTGGTCGATCTGCTACCTGTATGTATGGGCCGTGCTTGCCTTGGCAGCGGGATGTCTGCGGCGGATGGAATCTCCCCTGGGCTGGGCGGTTCTGTCTGGAGCGTTTGGACTGTGCTTTGGACCGCTGTGTGCCCTGACCTACTGGGCCGCGGAGGGCTGGACCTTTGCCCTGAGCTGGTGGGTATCAGGGATTCCCTTTGACCTTCTCCACGCTGCCGGGAATTTTGCCATGGCTCTGATCCTTTTTCACCCCTGCAAACGGATTCTCCTCCGTTTGACAAACCATATTTTGTGATAAACTGTTTTCGTAAAAAGTAAGCAGGAACGGGAACCCCTTATTATGAGCGGGTTTCCGTTTCTGCTTATTTGCGGCGATTCCCGCCAATACTTTCCCCATCAGCCAAAAAGGAGGAACAAAATGGAGCGTATAAGCCCCCGCCGAACCGCACCCACCCAGCCCCCAGAAGGCCAGGCCCTTCTTAAAGCCTGCACCCTGTACGCCCTTAATGACCTGCTGCTACGGGAAGGGAAAATCAGCGAGGAAAAGAAACAGGCGGTTGACTTTGAGATATGGAAACAGTACCGATTTTAGCCGCAGCCATACTGATTCCAGAAAAGGAAACGGAAATATATCAAGCAGTAGCGGAATATTTCCACAACCTATCGGAATATTTCCGATAGAAGTTGATTTCCTTCCGAAAGGTGATAATCGCAAGGTAGAAACTGCCGCTGAATTGTGCATGGACAACCAAAATTTGAAGGACAAAGGCGGCAGAAAATTCCTTTTGCTTCTGCCGGAAAAAGGGATTATAATAGGCTTGTACCCGATGGAAGGAGGATGCCATGGATATATATTACACCCGCCGGATCATGCGGGAGCAGCACCTTTCCATCTTTGATATGGAACTGGTCGTCACCTACTATGCCCGTGTCTCCACAAAAACGGACGAACAGCAGAACTCCAAGGAAAACCAGATCACGCACTTTGAGGAATTTATCTCCCGGAACACCAAGTGGACCTTGGTAAGAGGTTATGTGGATGATGTTCGGGGCGAAAGCGCTGCCAATCGGGAAAACTTCCTGCGGATGGTGGAGGACGCCAAACGGGGAAAGTTTGACTACATCTTTACTAAGGAAACCTCCCGGTTCGGCCGTGACCTCATTGACTGTGTTTCCTACACCCGCGAGTTAATGAGTTACGGGGTCTGCGTCTACTTTGAATCAGACGGGATCAACACCATCGACCCCGACGCAGAATTGAAGCTGGGCCTTATGGCTACCCTGGCCCAGGAGGAGGTGCGAAAGCTCTCCGAACGGGTGAAGTTTGGCCATAAGCGGTCCATCCAAAGCAATCGCATCCTGGGGAACAACCGCATCTTTGGCTATCATTATGATAAAAACGGCCTCACCATCGACGAGGAGGAGGCCGGGATGGTGCGGAAACTCTTTGAACTTTACGCCACCGACCAGTACAGCCTCAAGCAGCTGGAGGACATCATCTGGAAGATGGGCTATGTGGGCCGGGCTGGGACCAAGATCAGCCACCACACCTTCGCCAACATCATCAAAAACCCCAAGTACAAGGGGTATTACTGCGGCGGCAAGGTCCGCATCGAGGACTACCGCACCAAAAAGCAGCGGTTCCTCCCGGAAGAGGAGTGGCGGATGTTCAAGGACGAGACCGGCCAGCTGGTCCCCCAAATCGTCAGCGAGGATCTGTGGGAGCGGGCCAACATCATCCTGGCCCGGCGCAGCAAGGCCATCACCGGCCACCGCTCTTCCTTAAAGAAGAACAGCCCCTTCACCGGGATGATCTTCTGCACGGTGGACGGTAAGCCCTACTGGCGCACCACCAACTCGGTGAAAAGCGGTATCGAGTATATGTGGCTTTGCAGTGAGAAGCGGCGGCACGGGACCGGGGCCTGTCCCTCCTTCGCCATCTACGAGCGGGAATTGTACCAGCTACTGAACAGCGCCCTGCTGCCGAGGCTCCGGGACATCTCCCAGTCGGTAAACGACTACCTGGAGTGTTACGCCCGCAGCGGTGGCTCCCAGGAGGGACAGCAGAAGATCCGGGAGTTGGAAAAGGCCATAGAAAAAATTGACAGCAAGAAGGAGCGGCTGCTGGACCTAAGCCTGGACGACAGCATCACCAAGGCGGAATTTGTAAAGCGAAACGACGCCTTGAACGCCCAGCTGGAGCCTTTGGAGGAAGAACTGGAACGTCTTCGCCATCAGCAGGAAAAGGACCCTCTTATCTCCGATGTGGAGGACCTACGCCGGTATTTCTTAGGCTATTTGGAGGAACTGTCCGGGGAGGAGATCACCCTTACAGACACTATTATAAAGAAGCTGATCCAGCGGATCGAAGTGACCCCGGTAAACGAGCAGGAAATGGAACTGAACATCGTGTTGAAGACCCAGCAGGAGACCAGGGCGCTCTACCAAAGCGCGCCCCGGCGCACCGCCACCCGGAAGCGGGCAGAGCCTGGAATTGCCTACAAGGCGCAGTCCGGGCCCCCCCAGCCTATACTGCGTTCTGGGAACATGGGGAAGAAGATGATCGAGAGCTACGAGAGCTCCATGTCTGCCAAATAACCATCTTCCTTTTTGAAGAAGCCAAAAGCGGGGGCTCTATGGCCTCCGCTTTTCTTCTATTCCAGGGCTTGTCATACCATTCTGCCCGTTTTTCCACTGTCATTTTCCGCTATGACAAAATGGCCTTGCGCTGTGCCCGCAGGTAACAAAGAAGGACGATCACAAAGGATACCGTTTGGGCAATGGTCACCCTGACAACCATAAGCTCGTCGGCACCTGTTCCCGATACCACGTGGAGCAGATTGACAATGGTATTATTGACAAAATGGTCTCCCATTGCCAGATACAGGCCATTGGTTAGTCTTGTCATAAGCGCGAATTTAAAGCCCACCAGGCTGGAAGTAACAACCAGCAGCACCGCACTGGCAAGAAACCCCTGATAGCCCATAATTCCGTCGTAGCAGCTTCTGGCCGGAGCCACAATGTGCCAAAGCCCAAACAACCCGGACGCGATCCCCGCAGATACCAGAAAGGAAAACCTCTTTTCCAGCATCCTTTGAAACAGCCCGCGGAATATGCCCTCCTCCATTATAACATTGATGCCATTCCCGGCAATACAAAGCGCAAAGAACAAAGGACCTGTCTGGCTGCCGATGGTGCCCTCCACCGAATATGCGCTTACATACAGGCTGATGGCTTTCAGGCCGCCCTGAGCCTGGACCATTATGATTTCCGCCGCGTATGCAGGGATAAATACAAGGAGACCAAAGGCAAGGCCATTTCGCAGATCATGCCAGATCCTATCCCTTGTAAAACCGATTTCTCCCCACTGCAAACGGCCATATTTTACCGCCGCAAAAAGGATCCCGATCCCCATCAGCTTATGTACAAAGGCCTCTCCCAAAACGGTTTGATCTGTACGCAGGACGAAATATTCCCCCAGCCGGAAAACAAAGCACAGAAGGTAGAGAACGGCCACACCAAATATCATTTGTTCTTTTTTGTCCCTCAAAAAATCCCCTTCTTTACGTTCAACTGCATTGCCTCTTAGCTTATTATACACAGACTCCCCAACAAGGTCAACGGTAGATATTCCAGCTTGGGACGGTTTCGCCCCGGAGCAAGGCAGTGCTTCTCCCGAATCAGGAATGACCGGCTGTGTTGCTTATTATGAAACCGAACGCCGGCCATATTGTGACCGTCTTTCTTTGCCAGATTCTTGAGGTTTTCAAAGCGTTACCTCCTTCCTCTTATTCTCTTTTCTATTTTTTTTAATTCTTTTTATTTTTCTTCTCATTTTTACTGGATTTTTTCTTTTCCAGGTGCTACAATAGAACCACAAAATCCCAAATGAAAGGATCGATAAAGTATGGAAGAAACAAAAAAGCGCATCAGAAGGTCTGTGGAGGAGCGTGCCGCTGAGCTGGACAAAAAAATCCAGGCTCACAAGGACGCTATTAAAGCCCTGGAGGAAAAAAAGGCGGAGCTCTTCCGTCCCAAGAAGCGCCGGCGCAGCGATGCCGAGCTGGCCAAGGAGCTTTTCTCCAAGGCAAAAAAGGCCGGCATGTCCTCCCGGGATATTGCCGAGAAGCTGGGCCTGGAGCTGGAGTAATCGTTACCCTGACAGCAGAAAAAAGCATCCCCTGGCTAAGCCGGAGGGATGCTTTTTCATTTGACCTGCAATCATCACAGCTTTTTTCTTACCGGAATCCATACCTCGTACTGCGCGTTCTGTGGATCCGGGTTCAGGTAGACCTCAATATCCGGCGCGTTGGCGTACTCGTATCCGGAAGCTGGCAGCCATTCTGTAATAATACGCTGCTCCAGCTCTTGAATCGACTGACCTCTGCCTGACCCGGTAAAAATTGCCCAGGTGGATGCAGGAACCATGTATTCTTCCAGTTCACTGCAATTTTTTGTGCTGGATACCGCAATAAAATATTTCCACTGCTCCTCGTCATTGCACACACTTACGCCCAATAAGCCCATTGGAGGGGCGTCCATCATGCTGCCCAGCCTCTCGATGGTTCCATTCATCGCCGCATCCTGCCACATTTGGGGAACGGCCGCAAGGTTTTGCTCTGTTTCTTTGTGCAGTGGCGCAGAAATCCCCATAATTCGAAAAGCTTCCTTGGTTTCGATTCGATAATTCATTTCTTCCGCTCCTTTCACGGCAACTGTAAATGCAATGGGGGGAAATGACTTCACAGATACCCCCTCATTTTTTACTGCTGATGGAACAACACCATGAATGCTTTGGAACGCCCTGTTAAAGGCGGTCGGGGAGCTGTAGCCATATTTTTCCGCAACATCAATAATCTTTGTATGGCTGCCTTGTAAATCCACAGCCGCCAATGACATTCTTCTTCTTCGGATATATTCTGTCAGCGTAATACCTGCCATATAGGTGAACATCCTCTGATAGTGATAGGCAGAACAGCAAGCAATCCGTCCAAGCTTTTCATAATCGATTTCGCTTGTCAGATGCTCTTCTATATAACGGATACTTTGGTTCAATCTTTCCACCCATTCCATTGTGCTACCTCCATTATCACCATGGCTTACTGTTCTCTATTATGCTATTATAAAGCATTTGAATAAAAATTTCCTCTCAATGCCTGCACAAAAAAAGAGAGCTTGGAAGGGCCCGGGGCTGTGAACAGCTCCGGGCTCTTCCGGTTCAATCAAAAATATATCAATGGAAATCATCCTGTTCCAGCTCTTCCCGGGTAGGAAACCTTGCCTCGTCTTCGTCAAGGTAGTCGCCGGTGCATGCAAAACGCAGGAAGTCCTGAAAGTTCCTACAAATGTAGAGGCACCGGGATTCCATATATTCCCGCACCTCCGATTTGCTGTCCCAGTTTACACCATCGAAAAGCATCATATCGTATACGCCTTCCTCGTGTATGGTGACGATGCCGCCATTGACCAGGTCCAGATAGGTCAAATATCCCCACACATTCCCCAGATAAAGAAACCCAGCCTCTAAAAAGCAGGGGCACCCTTCCTCTGTCCGCTGCCTTTTCCGGAGCTTTTCCAAAAAGTCCCCGCCGCTGTTTCCCCTGATATTTTCCCATTCAAACTGAACTGTGGGGCCAATGTCAAAGTCGGGACGGGGGATGTAGCCGTTCAGCTCCCGGGAAAAGGTTTTTTCCCACGAATTGGCAAAGGAATCGCCGCAGAAGGAAACCAGCACCGTGGTGACCCCATCCGGCATCTGGCCACTTAACAGAAATTCCCGATAGGGCGCCGGGAGCGGATATCCAAGGCCATTCTCGATCTCGGACAGGTCCTCCTCCGTCAAAAGGGATGGCTCCGGCGGCCCCTGCCACAGTTGGGGCTCACGCTCCCGCAGGATGTCCAGATACTGTTTTGCTGGTGTCATATGGATTTCCTCCTTTTTGTTTGGATATTTTCTTTCAGTATAAAGCAATCCTCCGGAAAAGGCAACGGCTATGAAAGAGCAGGACGGGTGTGCTTGGGGGGCTGCCATACTGGTGTCTCTCAGTCCTTTGGACACCGGGTCTCCAGACAGTCACTAGGATTCTATACAAAGGTAAGGCCCCCTCTTTTGAGGGGGGCCGGGCAGGGATTGGCCTCGGCGGCCACGCCGTGTCAGGGTAAAACGCTTTGGATGCTTAAGACTCCAGGCAGTCACTAGGATTTTACACAAAGGTAAGGCCCCCTCTTTTGAGGGGGCCGGGTAGGGATTGGCCTCGGCGGCCACGCCGTGGTGGACCCGAAGGGATTCGAACCCTCGGTCTCTGCGATGCGAACGCAGCGCTTTCCCAGCTAAGCTACGGGCCCGTTTATTTTAGACTTCGGAAGGCCTTGCTTCCGTAAAGGAACTCTTAGGGAAAGGGACACGCATTGCGTGTCCCTTTCTTGGTGCGCCCGGAGGGACTCGAACCCCCGACCTACTGGTTCGTAGCCAGTCACTCTATCCAGCTGAGCTACGAGCGCATAGCTGTCTTTCAAACAGCTTACTTATTTTAGCATGGACAACCCCGGAAGTCAATAGGCTTTTTCCGAAAAAAGAGAATTTTTTCCCCTTTGTGTCAAACACCTGAAGGGCTGCCCCAAAATAACTGCCGAAAACCAGCCTGCCTGGCCCATGCTGCCGCCATTTTTCAGTGCATCGTATGCTCCAAAAAAATTTTCACGCCAATAAGGACCAGAATCATCCCCCCCAGGAGCTGGGCCCTCGTGCCAAGGGCGGGGCCGCAGCTTCTTCCCAGCCAAAGACCCATCAGGGTGCAGCAGAAGGTCACCATAGCGATCACGGCGGCTGCAAAAAGGATCGGGGCCCCCAGTGCAGCCAGGCTGACCCCCACCGCCAGGGCGTCAATGCTGGTGGCGACCCCCTGGAGGAAAAGATCCTTCCAGCGGAACACCGGAGCGGCCGGCACTTCCCCGCTGCCGCCTGTGAAGCCCTCCCAAAGCATCCTTCCCCCAAGGTATCCCAGCAGAAGCAGGGCTATGATGTGATCCGCCCGGGCCATGTAGGAAAGAAAGCGGCTCCCGGCCAGATACCCCGCCAGGGGCATCAGACCCTGGAAGCCTCCGAACACCGCAGCAGTTGCCAGCTGCTCCCGGCGGGGGACCCTGCGGCTGATGCCGTTGGAAACCGCTACAGCACAGGCATCCATGGACAGGCCCACCGCCAGAATAAAAAGCTCCCACATCCCCATAAACAACCTCCCCCTTCCCTCTGTATATATCCAGGAGGGCGGAAAGAAATGACTAAAACCGCCGGCTTGTCAGGCTCCAACCGTAATTTAACAATTTATTCACGCTTTTTCGGGACCTGTGATGTAAAATTACTATATCATAGACAAAGGCTAAAAGGGCGTACCCCTGGCCGCCATGGAAACGGGTGTGCCGGATGCCGCTGCCTTCGAATACGGAAAAACGAAGAAAAGGGTGTGGGGGGTTGTTCGGATATATCAGGCCGGTGGAACCCCAGCTCCGGGTATGTGAGCTGAACACCTACAAGGCGGTGTACTGCGGCCTCTGCCGGCAGCTGGGGCGGTCCTTCGGGCTTCTGGCCCGGTTCACCCTCAGCTACGACACCACCTTTCTGGCTCTGCTGGGGATGGGCATCGGGGCCGGGGATCCGGAAATGGCCCCCGGGCGGTGCCCCTTTCACCCCCTGCGGAAAATGCCCCTTTGCGGCGGCACCCCTGCCCTGGCCTTTTCTGCTGACATGGCGGCGCTGGTCCTGTGGTGGAAGCTCCGGGACGACCTGGCCGACGAGGGCATTGGAAAACGGCTTTTGGCCCGGCTGGGGCTGTTTCTCACCAAGGGGGCCTACCGGAAGGCGGCGGCCCGGCACCGGTCCCTGGACGAGGCTTTCCGGCGGATGACCGAAAACCAGCAGGCCCTGGAGTCCCGTTCCTGCTCCAATGTGGACGAGGCTGCCGAGCCCACTGCCGCCGCCCTATCCGCCGTTTTTGCCGCCCTGGGGCAGGAGGAAAAGCAGCAGCGGGTGCTGGGGCGGCTGGGGTACCTTTTGGGGCGGTTTGCCTACCTGGCGGACGCCCTGGATGACCTGGCGGAGGACCGGTGCAAGGGTCGGTACAACCCCTTCCTGCTGGCCCACGCCGGGACGGAGCCGGAGGAGCTCCGCCGGCAGTGCCTTTCCTCCCTTTACCTTACCATTGGGGAAACGGAGCTGACCTACCGCCTGCTGGAGGTGCGGCGCTTCGGCCCTATCCTGGAAAATATTCTTACGCTTGGTCTTATGTCCCAGGCGGACCGTCTGGCGAAAAAAGGAGTTGAGAAGGATGGCTGACCCTTATCAGGTACTGGGGATTTCTTCCAATGCTACCGATGATGAAGTGAAAAACGCCTACCGCCAGCTTGCCCGGAAATATCATCCGGACAACTATGTGGACAATCCCCTGGCGGACCTTGCCACCGAAAAGATGAAGGAGATCAACGAGGCCTACGACGAGATCCAGCGCCGCAGGCGGGGGGGCGGCCAGGGACCGGCCTCCCAGTCCTACGGCGGGGACCAGGGCTATGACTGGGGGCAGGCCCAGTACGCCCCGCCCTCCCAGCTGGATGACATCCGCCGGATGATCCAGAACGGGCGGCTGCCGGAGGCGGAGGAGCTTTTGGAGGGCATTCCCCAGCAGCGGCGGGACGGGGAATGGAACTACCTGATGGGCACCATCTACTACACCAAGGGGTGGCTGGACAGCGCCATAAACTATTACGCCGCCGCCTGCCGCCTTAGTCCGGGGAACCTGGAATACCGGGCGGCCTACCAGCGGCTGATGCAGCAGCGGCAGTACGGGGCCTATACCACCACCGCTGCCGCCTGCGACTGCTGTGAGATCTGCTCCACCATCTACTGCTGCTCCAGCTGCTGCAGCTGTATGGGCAATGGCTGCGGCTGCTGACCAGATCCCCCTGCTGACTGCTGTGACTGATTTCTTACTTAAGGAGTTGTTGTTATGAGGTACAAAAGTTCCCAGGTGGCTGTGGGGGGAATGGCCTCGGGGCTCTGTCTGCTCCTTATGTTTCTCACCGGGATGATCCCCTTTTCCGAGTACGCCTGCCCCACCTTTGCCGGATTGGTGCTCATTGCCGTGGCGGAGGAAATGGGCCGAAAGACCGCCTTGATCGTCTACGGGGCGGTCTCCCTTCTCAGCCTTCTCCTTACCCCCAGCAAGGAGGCCGCCATCCTCTTTGTCTTTTTCTTTGGCTACTACCCGGTCATCCGGGCCGTTCTGATGGAAAAGGTGGCGGTCCGGCCGGTGCGGCTGCTTTTGAAGCTGCTCCTTTTTAACGGGATGATCGTCCTTTCCTACCTGATCGTTATTCATGTTTTGGGCATACCGGATATTCTGGAGGAATTCGGCAGCTTCGGGCAGTACTCCGCCCTGGTGCTTCTTCTCTTTGGCAACATCTTCTTTTTCGTTTACGACTACACCGTGGGAAATCTTACCGAGGTGTACACGGATTATTTCGCCCCCAGGTTTCTCCGGCGGGGGCACCGGTAATATTCCCCGGCTGCTGCCGGTGGGATGGGGGCTTTCTCCCCCATCCTTCTTTTTTTGCCCCCGGAGGGGCAATTTTCTCCATTTCAGAACAATCGGGAGGAAAGCAGAGCAATCGGGAGGAAAGCCGCTAAAACCAAAAATTTTTTCCGGTTTTCCAGGTTTTTTCGCGGAAACTATTGACAAAATCCGAAAATATGATATATTTTCAGTTGGGCAGCCCCGCATGATTCCTGTTTGCGGCTTGACACCCAAAAATCCCGCCAGGTCCCTGCCGGTTTGCGGCAGGTATGGGCGAAATTTCTGTGGTACAATCTGTGGATACCGGGATCATGACCGGAGGCGGCTCTTTTTTTGCATCTAAGCAAAAACAAAGAAGAAGCGGCAAGGCAATGCCCTGGTCTGGAAGGTGGCGCAAGCCATCCATAGCAAGCCCTTTGCGGGGAATGGGGCCAAAGCCGGGCTGCGTGCGGAGGGAGAGATCCCTTCCGCATCCATGGGCGCCGGGGACCCCGGCGTACTATCCGCAAAGGGGGATGCATTTATTATGAGTGAGAACGCCATCATCAGCCTTCGGGGAATCCGGGTGGACTTTGACGGGGAGCCGGTGCTCCACGGTCTGGACCTGGACATTATGGACAAGGAATTTATCACCTTCCTGGGTCCGTCGGGGTGTGGGAAAACCACCACCCTGCGGATCATCGGCGGCTTTCTGGAGCCGCTGGAGGGTGATATTTTCTTTGAGGGAAAGCGGATCAACGGTCTGCCGCCCTACAAGCGCCAGGTGAATACCGTCTTTCAGCGGTACGCCCTTTTTCCCCACCTGAATGTCTACGAGAACATCGAGTTTGGGCTGAAGATCAGTAAGCTGCCGGAAAAGGAGCGCCGCCAACGGGTGGAGGAAGCCCTGGCCCTGGTAAACCTGCGGGGGTACGGCCACCGGAACATCAACCAGATGTCCGGCGGGCAGCAGCAGCGGGTAGCCATTGCCCGGGCCATTGTCAACCAGCCCAAGGTGCTGCTGCTGGATGAGCCCCTGGGGGCCCTGGACCTGAAACTCCGCAAGGAGATGCAGGTGGAGCTCAAGCGCATCCAGCAAAGCCTGGAGATCACCTTCATCTATGTCACCCACGACCAGGAGGAGGCCCTGACCATGTCCGACCGGGTGGTGGTGATGAAGGACGGGGACATTTTGCAGATCGGTACCCCCCAGGATATTTACAACGAGCCCGCCAACGCCTTTGTGGCGGATTTTATCGGGGAAAGCAACATCATTGATGGATTTATGCACAAGGATTTCCTGGTGGAGTTTGCCAACGACCTGTTCCCCTGTGTGGACAAGGGCTTCGACCCCATGGAGCGGGTCCAGGTGGTCATCCGCCCGGAGGATATCCTGATCCTTCCCGCCGAAAAAGGGAAGATCTCCGGGGTGGTGGAATCGGTGATCTTTAAGGGGGTGCACTATGAGATGATGGTGGAGGCCCTGGGCTACCACTGGATGATCCACTCCACCATAAGCGTGGAACCGGGCACCCTGATCGGCATGGATGTGGCCCCGGAGAACATCCACATCATGAAGCGCCAGGAGGAGGAATGAGCCATGAAATTCCGGTACGCTTCCCTCCCCTACCTGGTTTGGTCCGCTGTTTTTGTGCTGGTCCCCCTGGGGCTGGTGGCGGTATTCGCCTTTACCACCCAGGACGGAGCCTTTACCATTGATAACATCGCCCGGGTCTCCAACTACACCCCGGTGTTTATGCGCTCCGTCTGGCTGGCGGTCCTGGCCACCGCCATCTGTCTGGGGATGGGCTATCCCCTGGCCTATTTGATGAGCCGGATGAACGGCGTCAGCCAGCGCACCATGGTCATGCTGATCATGCTGCCCATGTGGATCAACTTTTTGCTGCGCACCTACGCCTGGATGACCCTTCTGGAAAACAACGGGGTCATCAATTCCCTTCTCCGGGCCCTGGGCTTTGGCACAGTGCGGATGATCAACACCCAGGGGGCGGTGGTGCTGGGGATGGTCTACAACTACCTCCCCTTTATGATCCTGCCCCTTTACTCCATTATGACCAAGATTGACAACCGGGTCATCGAGGCCGCACAGGACCTGGGGGCCAACCCCTTTCTTGTCTTTTCCCGGGTGATCTTCCCCCTGAGCATCCCCGGCATCTCCACCGGGGTCACCATGGTGTTCGTTCCGTCTATCTCCACCTTCATCATCTCCCGGATGCTGGGGGGCGGCTCCAATATGCTGATCGGGGACCTGATCGACGCCCAGTTTTTGGGCAACGCCTACAACCCCAACCTGGGGGCGGCCATCTCTATGGTGCTTATGGTATTCATCCTGATGGTCATGAGTATCTTCAACCAGTTTGATGATTCCGAGGACAGGGAGGGGATGCTGATATGAGATTTCTGAAGCGTTTTTATGTCGCCCTGGTGATGCTCTTTCTTTACCTCCCCATTGGGGTGCTGATCCTGTACAGCTTTAACGCCAGCAAATCCCGCTCGGTCTGGAGCGGCTTTTCCCTGCGGTGGTACCGGGACCTTTTTTCCAACGAGCTGATCCTCACCTCCCTGTACAACACCATTGTGGTGGCCCTTTGCGCCTCGGTAATCGCGGCCATTCTGGGCACCGCCGCCGCCATGGGGATCTACTCCATCCGCAACCGGTGGTTCAAGTCCATGATCATGAATGTCACCTATATGCCCATCCTAAACCCGGAGATCGTGATGGGTGTCTCCCTGCTGCTGCTCTTTGTCTCGGTGAACCAGATCGGGGCGGGGATCTCCGCCGCCACCGGCATCCCCATGCCGGAGCTGAACCTGGGGTACCTGACCCTGGTCATCGCCCACGTCACCTTCTGCACCCCCTACGTTATTTTAAACGTGCTGCCCAAGCTGCGCCAGATGGATAAGTATGTCTACGAGGCCGCCCTGGACCTGGGGTGCAGCCCTGTTATGGCCTTCTTCAAGGTCATCATCCCAGAGATCATGCCCGGTATGGCAACCGGCTTTCTCATGGCCCTGACCTACTCGGTGGACGATTTTATCATCAGCTACTTTGTCAGCTCGGCCACCTCCCAGACCCTGCCGGTGACCATTGGGGCCATGGTCCGCAAGCGCATCAGCCCGGAGATCAACGCCCTTTCCGCCATTATCTTTGTGGTGGTGCTGGTGGTGCTTCTGATCATCAACCTGTCCGCCCTGCGCAAGGAGCGGCTTTTACAGAAAAAGCAGGGAGGTGCCGCGGGATGAAATGGTTCTCCTTCTTTCTTGCCCTCTGCCTGGTCCTTCCCCTGCTCCTTGTTCCCGCCTGGGCACAGGAGCTGGATCAGTCCTCTATGGATCTTGACTACTACACCCGGTACAAGGGCCAGGGGCGCTCCCTGAATGTCTACAACTGGGGGGAGTACATCTCTGACGGGTCCGATGACAGCCTGGATGTGAACAAGGCCTTTGAGGAGCTCACCGGCATCAAGGTGGTCTACTCCACCTTTGATACCAACGAATCCCTTTACGCCAAGCTGAAAACCGGGGGAAGCAGCTACGACATCATCATCCCCTCCGACTACATGATCGCTCGGATGATCGCGGAGGAAATGCTCCTTCCCCTGGACCTTACAAACATCCCCAACTTCCAGACCTCCATTGGAGAGCGGTATCAAAACCCAAGCTACGACCCGGAAAACCGGTACTCGGTCCCCTATACCTGGGGGACGGTGGGGCTTATTTACAACTCCACCCTGGTGGGCGAGGACGAGGTCATCGACAGCTGGGGCTGCCTTTGGGACCCGGTGTACAGCGGGAATATGCTGATGTTCAGCAATTCCAAGGACGCCTTTGGGGTGGCCTTTAAGCTGCTGGGCTACCCCATCAACGCCGAAAGCCGGGAGCAGCTGGACCGGGCCACCCAGCTGCTCAAGGAGCAGAAGCCCCTTCTCCAGGCCTATGTCATGGACGAGATCTTCGACAAAATGACCGGCGGGGAGGCTGCCCTGGCCCCCTACTACGCCGGGGACGCCGTGACCATGATGGAGGACAACCCGGACCTGCGCTTTGTTGTCCCCAAGGAGGGCTCCAACATCTTTACCGATGCCATGTGCATCCCCAAGGAGGCTAAAAACAAGGAGCTGGCCGAGATGTACATCAACTTTATGCTGGAGCCGGAGGTGGGGCTGGCTAACATTGAGTACATCGGCTACTCCACCCCCAATGACCGGGTCTATGAGCTGCTGGACGACGAGGTAAAAAACGACCCGGTCCGCTACCCTGACCAGGAGCTGCTGGACAACTGCGAATATTTTGTAAACCTCCCCCCCGACCTTGCCGCCTACATGGACGAAAAGTGGACCGAGCTTCTCTCTGCTGACGAACGGTACAGCCGGATGCTCATGCCGCTGGTGATGCTGGGCTGCATCATTGCTACCATCACCCTGAACACCGCCCGGGCCCTGCGAAAGGCCCGGCTTACAACGGGAAAGGAGCCGATTTTATGACCTTCCAAATGGTACACAACAACATCAATGTCTTTGACCTGGAAAAGAGCGTGACCTTCTACAAGACCGCCCTGGGGATGACCGAGGTCCGGCGAAAGGCCGCCGGCGATGGCAGCTTTGTTCTGGTCTTTCTGGAGGACGGGCGTTCCGGCCACCAGGTGGAGCTCACCTGGCTGCGGGACCGGAAGGAGCCCTACAACCTGGGGGACAACGAGATCCACATGGCTATGTCCACCGAGGACATTGCGGCCGCCCTGGCCTTCCACAAGGAGCTGGGGTGTGTCTGCTACGAAAACCCCGATATGGGCATCTATTTCATCAGCGACCCCGACGGCTACTGGACCGAGATCGTTCCGGCAAAATAAAAGCCTGTTCCCCGTCTCTCTGCCCCCTCCCCTACCCCGGGAGGGGGTTTATCTTTGGGATGCGGCCCGGGGAAATGAATTTTTTGTAAAACTCCTGGCCTGTCTCCCCCTCCCCTATGGAAATTCCTCCCGGAGTTGTGTATAATAGGAAGGTATACCGGCGGACAGGGAGCTTCCCCCGCCGGAAAAAGACGATCCAAAATCTATGCAGAACAGGGAGCGAGTGAATGAACCAGGAGCTGAACCGGGTCCGGCTGGGGAACGAGGTCTACTTTACCAGCATCCGGGACCGGAAATTCAAGCATAACTGCATCAGCATCAGCCTTTTGACCCCCCTGGAGAAGGAGACCGTTACGGTAAACGCCCTTCTCCCCTACCTCCTGCGCCGGGGAAGCAAAAACTGCCCCGATTTTACCGAGCTGGAAAAGAGCCTTTGCGAATTGTACGGCGCGTCCCTCAGCGCCGAGGTGGGAAAGACCGGGGAGCGGCAGATCCTCAGCTGCTCCATTGTGGGCATCGACGACCGCTTCGCCCTGGAGGGGGAAAGCATCTCCGCCGGGTGCGCCCGGCTGCTGGGAGAGATCCTCCTGGCCCCCAACATCACCCACGGGGCCTTCCCCGAGGAGGATGTGCGGCTGGAGCGGCAGAACCTGATCGATACCATCCAGGCGGATATTAACGACAAGCGGGCCTACACCATCAACCAGTGCCGCGCCCTGATGAACGAGGGCCACCGCCTGGCTATCCCCAAATACGGCTGGGCAGATAAGGCCGGGGAGATCACCCCCCAGGCGGCCGCCCGGCAGTACGCCAGCCTTATTGACACCGCCCGGATCGAGATCATCTTTGTGGGCTGCGGCTCCCCGGAGGGCGCCAGGGATGAGTTTGCCCGGCTGTTCGGCAGCCTTGACCGGCACCCCCAGCCCTTTACCCCCCAGCCCATTGTGGAGACCGCCGCCGCTGTAAAGGAAAAGACGGTGGAAATGGAGTTCGCCCAGTCCAAGATGGCGCTGGGCTTCCGCACCGGCCATTTGGCAAGCAAAGGGGAAGTTGACGCTATGAAGCTGATGACCTTCCTCTACGGGGGAAGCCCCTTTTCCCGGCTGTTCGTCCACGTGCGGGAGGAAAAGAGCCTTTGCTACTACTGCGCCGCCCGGTTTGACCAGATCACCGGCATTATGCTGGTGGATATCGGGGTGGAGCGCGACAACCAGCCCCAGGCCAGGGCCGCCATCCTGGAGCAGCTGGACGCCGTTGCCAAGGGGGAGTTTACCAGCGAGGAGCTGGAATCCGCCCGGCTCTCCTATGTGAACAGCCTGCGCTCTGTTCCGGACAGCCTTTCCGGGCTGGAGAGCTGGTACCTGGGCCAGATCCTCCGGGACGCCAGCGCCACCCCGGAGGAGGAAGCCGCCGCCATGGGGGCTGTCACCCGGGAGGACGTTATCGCCGCCGCCAAAAAGGTCACCCTGGATACCGTCTACTTCCTTGCCAGCAAGGGAGGGGAAAAGGAGGAAGCCGCAGATGAATAAGGAGATCGTTTCCTCCCCCGCCCTGGGGGAGCAGTTCCAGCGGGTGGAGCACCCCTCCGGGCTTACCATTCTTCTCTGCCCCATGGAAGGGTACTCCACCGCCTATGCCATGTTTGCCGCCAAGGTGGGGAGCATCGACACCACCTTTAAGACCCAGCACGAGGAGGATTTCGTGGAGGTCCCCCCCGGCATCGCCCATTTTCTGGAACACAAAATGTTTGAGTGCGAGGACGGGGACGCCTTTGCCAAATACGCCAAAACCGGTGCCAGCGCCAACGCCTTCACCTCCTTTGACCGCACCGCCTACCTTTTCAGCTGCACCGGGAACTTCCGGGAATCCATGGAGATCCTGCTGGACTTTGTCTCCCGCCCCTACTTTACCCCGGAGACGGTGCAGAAGGAGCAGGGCATCATCGGCCAGGAGATCCGGATGTACGACGACGACCCGGGCTGGCGGTCCCTCTTTAACCTGCTGCAGGCCCTTTACCATGTAAATCCGGTCCGGCTGGACATTGCCGGCACCACCGATTCCATTGCAGAGATCACCGACCAGCTGCTGTACCGGTGCTACCACACCTTCTACAGCCTGGGGAACATGGTCCTGACGGTGGCGGGGAACTTCCGCCCCGAGGACGTGCTGGAGGCCGCCGACAAGATCCTGAAGAAGGGGGAGGATATCCGCATCCAGTGGCGGAAGGCCCAGGAACCCCGGGAGGTGGCCCAAAGCTATGTGGAGCAGCCCCTCTCCGTCTCCACCCCCCTGTTCCAGCTGGGCTTTAAAGGGACCGCCGGGGACAGCCTCCAGAACCTGAAGCGGCAGATCGCTGACGAGATCCTTCTGGAGATCCTCTGCGGAGAAAGCAGCACCCTTTACCGGCAGCTTTATGACAGCGGGCTGATCAACGGGACCTTTGAATATGAAGTGCTGGCAGGACGGGATTACCTCTGCTGTATGTACGGCGGCGAAAGCCGTGACCCCAAAAAGGTAAGGGACGCCATCTGCGGGGAGGTCCGGCGCCTAATGGCCGAGGGCATCGACCCGGAGGCATTCCGGCGGTGCCGCAAGGCCACCTACGGGCGGTATATCGGGATGTTCAGCCGTGTAGATTCCATTGCCAGCCTGATGATGCTGAGCCATTTTTCCGGACTGGGGAACATGTATGAAATTCTGGACTGGGTAAAGGAGCTGACCCGAGAGGAGCTGGAAAACCGCCTCCGGGAAGACATGGACCCCCAGTACAGTGCCCTATCTATAATAACCCCCATGGCCTGATGGCTGCTGTCAGCCCAAAACCCGCAGACCCTACCCGGCGCTAACGCGCCTTAACACTGTGCGAATGCTTAGTGGGTGCCTGGAGCCCTGGCGGGTGCAGGGCGGAAAAAGACCTGCCCTGGCGGTGTGTGGGGAGATTTTGAATGGGCTTTTAAGGTGCCACGCGCCAGTCAGGCCCTTCGCAGTCCTGTCTCGTTCTAAAGGCCCCTTGACTCGTTTCGCCTTCCCGGCGGGGGGTTCCCCCTGGACCTCCTAAAGGATGGGGCAAACGCCCCATACCCTCTTATCCCTGCGGGGCTATTAATAATCCCCTTCGGGGATGGTACCCCCTCCGGCTTCGCCTGCGGGGCCGCCGCCGGGCGGCGGGAGTTGTCTCCCCTTGGTGAGAGGGTGGAGACTAAGAAAGGAAGTTTATTTTCATGTCAGAGATCGTCAGCTTCCCCGGCCTGGGCCTCAGCTTTGAGATCAGCCGGGTGGCATTTTCCATTGGCAATTACAGCATCTACTGGTACGGCATCACCTTTGCCCTGGGCTTTTTGGCGGGGATGTGGTACTTTCACCTCCGGGCCCGGAGGCTGGGCATCCACCCCTATGACGGGCTGGACGTCCTTTTGTGGGCGGTAATCGGCGGTATGGTGGGGGCCAGGCTTTACTTTGTGGCCTTCCAGTGGGACAACTATAAGGACAACCTCCTAAAGATTTTCGCCTTCCGGGAGGGGGGGATCGCCATCTATGGCGGGGTCATTGGGGCGGTGATCGCCGGATGGATCGCCTGCAGGGTGAAAAAGACCCGGTTCCTCCCTGTCCTGGATGGCGGCCTTACCGGCCTGCTGCTGGCCCAGGCCATTGGCCGGTGGGGGAACTTCTTTAACTGCGAGGCCTTTGGTTCCAACACCACCCTTCCCTGGGGGATGACCTCCAATACCATTTCCCGGTATCTTTTTCATATGTCCAGTACCCTGGCGAGCCAGGGGGTGGTGGTTGATCCCACCGTTCCGGTGCACCCCACCTTTTTCTACGAGTTCTGCTGGAACCTTTTGGGGTTCCTCCTTCTGGCCTTCCTTGTCACCCCCCGGCGGAAATATGACGGCCAGGTGAGCCTTTGCTACATGGCCTGGTACGGCCTGGGGCGGTTCTTCATTGAGGGACTGCGCACCGACAGCCTGATGCTGGGGGCCTTCCGGGTCAGCCAGCTGCTGGCCTTGGTCCTTTGCGTTGGTGCCGTGCTGCTTCTGGCAGTCCAGGCCCTCCGGTACAGGAAGAATCCCGCCGCCTTTGTCCTTTATGCGGACACCGAGGAAAGCCGGGAGCGGATCGCCAAGGTGGACGCCGAGCTGGAAAAGGACAAGAAGAAGGAGGACCCTGCCCCCGCCCCCGAGGAAGAAACCCCTGCCCCGGAACCGGCAGAGGAAGCAGAGACCCCTGCCGCTGTTGAAGGCGAGCCGGCAGAGACCGGCGAAGAACCCCAGCCGGAGGCGGAGCCTGACCAGCAAAACACCCAGCCCTGATAGACAGGGGAGAAAGGAGGCCGTTTTCATGGCCGCAATTATGATCGATGGAAAAGCAGTCTCCGGGCGTCTCCGCCAGGAGATGACCGCCGAGGTGGCGGCAATGAAGGCCGCCGGGATCACCCCTGGCCTGGGGGTGGTGCTGGTGGGCGAGGACCCTGCCAGCCAGGTGTATGTCCGGAACAAAATGCGGGCCTGCGAGGAGCTGGGGATCCATTCCCAGGACTACCGCCTCCCCGGGGATACCACCGCGGAGGCCCTTCTGGAGCTGATCCGGGAGCTGAACTGCCGTGAGGACATCCACGGTATTCTGGTCCAGCTTCCCCTCCCCGCCCAGATCCGGGAAGAAGCGGTGATCGCCGCCATCGCCCCGGAAAAGGATGTGGACGCCTTCCATGCCAAAAACGTGGGAAAGATCGTGCAGGGAAATTACGACTTTCTCCCCTGCACCCCCGCCGGTGTCCTGGAGCTGATCCGCTCCACCGGCATTTCGGTGGCCGGGAAGGAGTGTGTTGTGGTGGGGCGCAGCAACATTGTGGGCAAGCCCATGGCTATGCTGATGCTCCACGAAAACGCCACTGTCACCATCTGCCACAGCCGCACCCAAAGCCTCCCCGAAATGACCCGCCGGGGGGATATTCTGATCGTGGCCATCGGCAAGGGGAAGTATATCACCGGTGACATGGTAAAGCCCGGGGCGGTGGTCATTGACGTGGGGATGAACCGGGATGAAAACGGAAAGCTTTGCGGCGATGTGGACTTTGCCAGTGTGGAGCCGGTGGCGGGGTACCTCACCCCGGTCCCCGGCGGGGTAGGACCTATGACCATTACCATGCTGATGCGCAACACCATCACCGCGGCAAGGCTTGCCCGGAAGGCCTGCCCATGAGCTCCTTCTGCACCTGTGCCGGCCACAGCTGCCCCGGGAATAAAAAGTAAACAGAAAAACGCCGCCAGCCTTCCGGTTGACGGCGTCTTTTTTGGGGGCGGTATCCGAAAGGACCGGATCAGTCCTCCCCGAATTTGCTGTCAATAAGGGCGATCAGGCTGTCCACAGCCTCCACCTCGTCGTCACCCTTGGCAACGATCTCCACTTCCTCCCCCATAGCAAGACCCAGGGCCAGGAGCATCACAATGGACTTGGCGTTGGCGTCCTCGTCCTCGCTGAGCTTTTTGATGGTGATGCGGGAGCTGAACTTGCTGGCCATAGCAATGAATTCCGAGGCGGGACGGGCGTGAAGTCCGGTCTGGTTCTTGATGGTGGTGCGTTTGCTGTACATGGGCGTTTCCTCCGATACAAAATATTATGTCGCTCACGGGGCCTGCAGCAGCGGCTCCAGCTGGGCTTTCAGGTAGTCCTCCACCTCCCCGCTGGTGGAAAGGGAACGGGCCTTGTCCGCCAGCTCCTGGGCCTTCTCCATGGTCAAACCGGAGAGCAGCTTCTTGATGCGGGCCACCGAGGCCAGGCCCATACTCAGCTTGCTGATCCCAAGGCCGGCCAGAACGGCGGCGGCCCAGGGGTCTCCCCCCATTTCGCCGCAGACGCTTACCGGCTTGCCCTCCTTGGCAAAGGAATCGATAACAAACCCCATCAGGCGGAACAGGGCGGGGTGATAGCTTTGGTAATACTCCCCCAGGGCCGGATTCATCCGGTCCACGGCGATGGAGTACTGGGTGAGATCGTTGGTGCCGATGCTGGCAAAGTCCACCTCCCTGGCCGCCAGGTCGGCGATCAGGGCAATGGAGGGGATCTCGATCATAATGCCGGTTTTCACGGTGCTGCTGTAGGGGACGCCCCGTTCCTCCAGCTGCTTTTTTGCCGTTTCCAGAAGCTCCTTGGCCCGGCGGATATCGTCCAGGCTGCCCACCATGGGGAACATGATCCACAGATCCCCGTGGACCGAGGCCCGCAGGGCGGCCCGCAGCTGGGTCAGAAACACCTCCGGCATGGAGAAGCAGAGGCGGAGGGCCCGGTTCCCCAGAAAGGGGTTCTCCTCCTTGGGCAGCTCCATGCACTGGAGCTTTTTATCGCCGCCGATATCCAGGGTCCGCAGGGTCACCGGGCGGTCCCCGTAGGCGGTCAGGAGCTGCTTATAGATCTCGTACTGTTCTTCCTCGGTGGGGAGCTGCTCCCGGCCCATATAGATAAACTCGGTGCGGAAAAGACCCACCCCGTCGGTATAGGCCTCCCCTGCCAGCTCCCGGGCATCGGCAGAGCCAAGGTTCAGGTGGATGGGGAGAAGGGTCCCGTCGGCCATCTTCGGGGGGAGGGACAGGAACTTCTTTTCCTCGGCCCGGCGGAGAAGAAAGGCTTCCCGCTTTTTTTCCATCTCCGCCTTCTGCTCCGGGGAGGGATCGGTGACAAGAAGCCCGGCAATGGCGTCCACGGCAGCCTCCTGACCATGGGAGAGGCAGGAGAGGATCCCCTCCACCCCCAAAAGGGCGGGGATCTCGTAGCTTCGGGCAATGATGGCGCTGTGGGAGGTGGCTCCGCCCACCTCGGTGACAATGGCGAGCACCTGCTTCCGGTCCAGGGTGGCGGTATCCGAGGGAAGGAGGTCGTGGGCCGCCACAATGACCGGCTCCTCCAGGGCCGCCAGGTTTTTTTCCGGCACCCCGGCGGCAATGCGCAGCAGGCGGTTTTTCACATCCCGCAGGTCCGCCGCACGCTCCCGGATCAGGCTGTCCTTGGACTTTCCCAAAATCTTGATGAACTTTTCATAGACCTTGTGGATGGCCCACTCCGGGGTCATGAAATCGTAGGTGATCTTGTCCCGGATCTCCTCGTCCATAGCCACATCAAAAAGGATATCGGTGTGGGCGGTGAAGATTTTGGCCTTGTCCCCGTCTCCGGCTGCCTCCAGGCGCCGGCAGATCTGCTCCAGCTCCTTTTTGGCCCCCTCCAGGAGGGTCTCATACCGGGCGATCGCCCCGGGGACCTCCCCCTCCGGGATCTCCCCTTCGGTCACCTGCGGTACATAGGGCTGATACAGATACACCTTCCCAACTGCGATCCCTTCCGATACGGGATTCCCTTTGTACTCCATCATGGGCTGTTCCTTCCTTCTATCAGCATAATCACCTGGTCCAGCCGGTCAAAGCGGCCGTACAGGATTTTTTCCAGCTCCGGCGTGGGGACCGCCAGGTCGGGGATCATCACCGGCATCATTCCCGCCCGGTGGGCGGCCAGAATGCCGTTGGGGCTGTCCTCCAGCACCAGGCAGCCGGCGGGCTCCGCCCCCAGAAGCCTGGCGGCCAAAAGGAAGATATCCGGTTCCGGCTTGGACCGCTCCACCATATCCCCAAAGACCATTGCGGAAAGGTAGGGGGCAATGCCGCCCTGCTCCAGGGTGCGGCTGGCAGAGGCCCGGGAGGTGGAGGTAGCCACCGCCATGGGAATGCCGTGATCCCGCAGGCAGTCCAGCAGGGGGAACAGCCCGGGCTTTACCGGCACAGGGTGGTCCGAAAGGTATTCCCTCCACCGCCGGCGGATGCCGTCCCTGATCTCGTCGTAGGGGTAGTCCTCCCCGTACTGCTCCCGATAGACAGCCCGGACCTCCCGGTCATTGCGGCCCATTACCAGGTGGATCAGGTCCCGGAACGGGATCCCCCGCTCCTCCATGGCCTGCCTGCGAAACTCCCGGCTCATCCGCTCGGTATCCACCATCAGGCCATCCATGTCAAAGATGACTGCTGTTATCCTTCCCATCTGTTGTGCCCCTCTTTCCGGCATCCTGTAATAATCATATTTTACCAGATTTTCAGGGGGAAAGAAAGAGGATTTGCGCATTTTCCCGGTGATTTTTCCCATAGAAAAAAGGGCGGTGCACCCGCCCTTTGTCTTTCTGGTTCAACAGGGTCTCAAACCGGCACCGCCCGGAGGATCACCAGCTGCTCCCCCTGGGCATCGCACCGGATGGCGCTCCCGGGGAGGATCTCCCGGCGCAGCAGCCGCTCCGCCAGGGGGTCCTCTACCAGCTCCCGCAGGGCCTTGCGCATGGGGCGGGCGCCGTAGTCGCTGCCGCTGGCCGCCTTGGCAACGGCCTTTGCCAGGGCTGGGGTGTATTCCATCTCCACCTCCATCCCTGCCAGCCGCTGGGCCACCTCCCGAAGGAGCAGCCCGGCAATGTCCTCCAGCTGCCCGTCGGTGAGGCGCCGGAAGATCACCGTCTCGTCAATGCGGTTAAGGAGCTCCGGGGGGAAGGTCCGCTTCACCTGCTCCATCACATCCCGCCAGTACCCCGGGCGGGAGCCCTCTTTCTTCGCCCCGGCCGGGGTAAAGCCCAGCTGGCCTTGGCGGGTGATAAACTGGGCCCCCACATTGGAGGTCATGATCACCACCGCGTTTTTGAAGCTGGCCTTCCGCCCCTGGGAGTCGGTAAGCTCCCCGTCCTCCAGCAGCTGGAGAAGAAGGTTCATCACCTCCGGGTGGGCCTTTTCGATTTCATCCAGCAGCACCACCGAGTTGGGCTTTTTCCGGATCCTTCCGGTAAGCTGTCCCCCCTCCTCGTACCCCAGGTATCCGGGGGGCGCCCCGATCAGCTTGCTGACGCTGTGCTTTTCCATATACTCGGACATATCCAGCTTGATGACCCCGTCCCCTTCCCCGAAAAGGCACTGCCCCAGGGTCCGGCACAGGTGCGTCTTCCCCACCCCGGTGGGGCCAAGGAACAGGAAGGAGCCTACCGGGCGCTTGGGGTCCCCCAGCCCCACCCGGCTGCGCTGGATGGCCCGGGCCACCTTCTCCACCGCCTCCTCCTGGCCCACCATGGTCCGGCGGAGGCGCTGGCACAGGTCCAGGCATTGCCGCGCTTCCTCCTCCTCCATCTGCTCCACCGGGATGCCGGTGGTCTGGGCCAGCACCGAGGCCACCGCCTGTTTATCCACCTGGAGGACTTTATCCCGGCCGGAGCTTCCCAGGCACTCCAAACGCAGGCGGGAGGCGGCCTCGTCGATCAGGTCAATGGCTTTGTCAGGGAGATACCGGTCGGTGAGATACCGCCGGGAGAGGGCCACCGCAGAATGGATCGCCTCGTCGGTAATGCGCACCCCGTGGTGCCGCTCGTACCGCTCCCGAAGTCCCCGGAGGATGCTTTCCGCATTGTCCGGGGTAGGTTCCTCCACCAGAACACTTTGGAACCGCCGCTCCAGGGCCCCGTCCTTTTCGATGGTCCGCCGGAACTCCCCAATGGTGGTTGCCCCGATCAGCTGGAGCTCCCCCCGGGCCAGCTGTGGCTTTAGGATGTTGGCGGCATCCACCGCCCCTTCTGCTGCCCCGATGCCCATAATGGTGTGGATCTCGTCAATGAAAAGGATAATGTTCCCCGCGCCCAGCACCTCCTCCACAGTGGCGCGGATGCGTTCCTCGAAATCCCCCCGGTACTTGGTCCCCGCCACCATCGAGGTCAGGTCCAGGCTTACCACCCGGTACCCCGCCAGGTCCCCGGGGACATTCCCCTGGGCGATGCGCTGGGCCAGCCCCTCCACAATGGCGGTCTTCCCCACCCCGGTTTCCCCAATGAGGCAGGGATTATTTTTGGTGCGCCGGGAAAGGATCTGGATCACCCGGCGGATCTCCTTCTCCCTGCCGATCACCGGGTCCAGGCGGCCCATCCGGGCAAGGTCGGTGAGATCCCGGCCGTATTTTTCCAGATTTGCCGTTTTCACCGGGGGCCGGGCCGGGACCCCCCGGGAGCGGCTGCGCTCCGGAAGATCCCGGAGGCCGGCGGTAATCACATCCCGAAGAAGCTTTTCCAGGGCGGCACAGTCCACCGGGCTTTCCTCCAGGAGAAGAAGACCGGTGGAGCCCGGCTCGTGGATCAGGGTAAGGAGGATGTGCTCTGTACCCGCCAGGGTCTGGCCGGAGATGCGGGACTCCAGAAGGGCATTTTCCAGGATCCGCTTGCACCGGGCGGTGAGGTCCCCGGGAGAAAGGGTGGTGGACATTCCCTTCCCCACCCTTTCCAACACCTTGGCGGCGGCATCCTCGTACCGCAGGCCCTTTTGGCCCAGGAGCATGGCGGCGGCCCCGGTGTTTTCCCGCAGAAGCCCCAAAAGAAGGTGCTCGCTCCCCACATAGGTATGGCCCATCTGCTCCGCTGTGAGTACGGCAAAATTGATGGCGTTATTCGCCTTTGCGCTAAAACCGGTAAATTTATACATAGGATCAGCTCCCCCGTCCTTATTCCAGCTTTATCATTGGACGGCTGCCGCTTTTTTATTCCATCGGACCGGGGCGCTGCCGGCACCCCATCCCGCTGTCACCAACTTTTGGCCTTTGCCATAGTATGGGTTGAACCCGGGGAGAGCGAGCAAAACGGCTCCGCCCCGCCGGGCCGCCCCGCCAGCCTCCGTGCAGCATGGCTGGCGGGTGAAAAACCATCAGCACGGAGAAATGGAGCGACATTATGTGTAACTGCGGATGCAACAGAGGGTTTTTCGGTCTGGATGAGGACACTGTGATCCTGCTCATCATCGTTTGGTTCCTGGCCACCAACTGCAACTTCAGCCGGAACCGCGGCTGCGGCTGTGGCTGCGGCTGCGAGGCTGTCCCCACCAACGACTGCGGCTGTGGCTGCGGCTGCTAAACCCTTCGCTTTCGCCTGACCCCCGGCCCGGCCCCGGCCCTCTCCATAGTGAGAGGGCCGGGGCTACATTTCTATTCTTATTTTCCCACATGGTTGACCTATTCGGCCCCTACCCGGCGGCCTGATGGCCGCTGACAGACCCTACCCGCTGCTTCGCAGCTTAACGGTGTGCGAAAGGGATAGTGGGTGCCTGGAGTCCTAACGAGCACAGGGCGATGCGATTCCCCGGCCCTTTACGGGCTGGATGGGGGAAGCTCCTATCAGCCCAAGACTCCAGGTACCGCCTTTCGCCTCGCACACACCCTCGTAGGGTCTAAAGTTTAGGGCCGCCCTTTTCAAAGGGTGGCAGGTCCAGGGCGGCGCCCTGGTCGCTCCCCGCAGGGAGCGAAATTCCTTATACGGAGTGAGCATTTTTCTTTGCTCCTTTCTTTTTGCG
>JAAWEO010000304.1 GCA_022794295.1 Angelakisella sp.
GCCATGCACCTCCAGGAGGAGCGGTACCAGGCTACCCAGCAGCTGGAGAACACCAAGGACCTGATCGCCGAGATGAAGTCGGTGGACAGCAACATGGATTCCATCCACTCGGTGCTTCAGAAGGTCCAGGAGCGGATGCTTATGGGCATGAGCGAGGACTACGGCGCCACCGCCCGGGAGGTCATCGCCAAGGAGATCCACAGCGCCAAGGAGCAGATCCTCCAGTTTGTGAACAACCAGTTTGGCGGCAAATACCTGTTCGCCGGTACCAACAACAGCGTCCAGCCCTTTACCGCCAACGAGGAAGGGAAGCTCTGCTTCAACGGCATCCCGGTGGAGCAGATCTACAAAAGCACCACCGACGGGAAGTATTACTACGACAAGCCGGTGGAGTCCGAGGCCGGCGATGGGACGTGGGTTGCGGATGCGGCGGGGAATCTGTTCAAGGCTGGTACTCCCGACCCCAAAACCGGAGACATCACCTACACCGGCCCCGGCGGAGCAACCCTGATTAAAAAGGGAGCGGACGGAACCTGGACTAACGCAGACGGTTCTCCTGCGGCACCGGAGCCCACAGGGGCTGCTGTGGCGGAATTTACAGACGGCGCAGGCAAGCCCCTTTATGCCACTACCGATGCTAACGGCACAACCTATGTAGATAACACTGGCGCTGTGAAATTTGTAAAGGACAGCAACGGAGTGTTTACCACCTTTACAGATGCGGCCGGCGTCACTTATCAGCAGGATGCAAATGGGAACTATGAGGATGTAAATAACCCGGGCACTCCGGTCTACACCAAACAGCCAGACGGGACCTATGTGGATGCAAATGGCGATCCTTGGAAGATGCCCACGCCGGACATCACCGCTGTTACCAAGCCCGAGGTGGTCCCCAACAGCGGCGACACCTATGCGGACATTGGCCTGGGGCTGAAGATCTCTGGAGATATGAACGTGGACACCCGCACCGCCTTCCAGGTGTCTTTCTCCGGACTCACCCTGACCGGCTTTGCGGGATATGATAAGGTAGAGACCTTCACCGGCAAGAATGGCACTGTGGTTTCCGGCAACGTCTACGACCTCCTGACCCAAATCGAGGGCGCCCTGACCCCGACGATGGATAAGGCGGCCCTGGACGACATGTTTACCAAGCTGGTGGAGCTCACCGACAACGTAGGTCTTACCCGAACCGACCTGGGCAACCGGATGCAGTATCTGGAGCAGACCCAGAGCCGCCTGGAGGACGACATTACAGACATGACCACGCTGGAGACCGACCTGATCTCCTCCAACCCGGCCGAGGAAGCCATCAAAATGAAAGAATGCGAGTATGTGTGGCTGGCTGTCATGCAGCTCGGGAGCAAGGTACTCCCCGCCTCACTGCTCGACTTCATGTCATAATTTCCAACAGAGCGGAGGTGTTAGTATGCAGCTGATTAACATTACCAGTACTCCCATCGAGTACAAAATCAACATCGAGGCCGCCCGCCTGGAGATGAAGCAGTCGGATAATCCCCGGTACCAAATGGAGCAGAACCAGGGGAGAATGAACATCGACGCAAAGAACATCCAGGTACGGCTGGATTCCACCCGGCTTCGTGAGAGTCTGAACCTGCGGGATCCCGGGGCATTTGCCCGGTATTACGGGAGCCAGGGGCGGCAGACCGCCTACGAGAACATCGGGGAGCGGGTGCAGTTTGGCAACCAGATTTCGCAGATCCAGGATGGTGTGTCCATCAGCCAGATCGTGCAGCAGAAGGCGATCCAGCAGCCGACGACCTACACCACCTTCATTCCCTCGGCGGGGTGGGATATTTCCTGGCAGCCCCAGGAGCTGAACCTGGATTACCAGCCCACGGAGATGAACTTCGACTGGCAGGTACAGAAGAACGTTATGGAATACGTACCTGGAAAATACCAGATGGATATTCTGCAATATCCCAAGATCGAGATTGAGTATTTGGGCACACCGACGTATGTGCCGCCCAGCTCTGATCCGAACTACGAGGAGTAAGAGGAGAAAAAGCGGCTATGGGGAATGACCTTCCACATAGCCGCTTTTACGGGTTGGCACCCGTTGCCAGCCCCTACCCGCCGCTTTGCGGCTTAACGCTGTGCGGGGTGGGTAGTGGATGCCTGGAGTCCTGACGGGTGCAGGGCGGGACGATTCCCCGGCCTTTGACGGACTGGGGCGGGCGAGGTTTTTGCCGGTGCAGCACCATACCCGAAGCCCAACGCCCAGTACCGGCTGGCCTTTCTGTCACCGGACATCAGTCCGGTCCGGGTCCAGGGCGGACAGCGCCTGGTCGCCCGCCGCGGCGGGCGAAATTCCCCGGCATGAGGCAGTATCTCTCGACAAAGGCCGCGGCTAAAACCATGGAGCTAAAAAAGGACAGAGCATTTTCCATCCTTTTTGCGCCTATTCGAAGTGACAAGCCGCGGCCGGAACGAGACTACCCCACACCCAGCCGCGGGGAGCGCCAGGCGCTGGCGGGTTTGTCTGTCTGTCCTTCAAGACAGGCCCGCAGGGCCGCTTCTTGAACGTGCCTGTCTCTCGATTCTGGGTATAGGGCTTCTGTGATTAGTAGTGCCGTTTTCTTTGACTGCCACGCGCCAGTCAGCCC
>JAAWEO010000292.1 GCA_022794295.1 Angelakisella sp.
CCTTTTCGGGGGCCTCCAAAGCCCTGCCCTCACCGAGCCTCCCCTTATTCAGCAAAAAAGCCCAGGGCGAAAAACGCACCGGGCTTTCTGGTGATCCATTGGAGGCTCGAACTCCAGACCCTTTGATTAAAAGTCAAATGCTCTGCCAACTGAGCTAATGGATCATGGAAAAATCTGCCCATTTCAGGACAGCTTCATTATTATACCAACCGCCTCGGGATTTGTCAACCTTTTCCGATGATTTTGCCAGGGATGCGGCAACATTTTTTTACCGGGACATGACAAACTGCCTGGTTTGGTTTATAATATAAAATATACCGGGAAAGGAGGTGCCGCCATGGAAATCACCTTGGGGAGTGAGGTCCGCTTTTTGCGGGGCGTTGGGGAACAGCGGATGAAGAAATATCAAAAGCTGGGCATCACCACCGTGGAGGACCTCCTTCGCCATCTTCCCCGGGATTATACCGACCTGCGCCGGGCCGTCTCTATCGGGGCAGCCGCACTGGGAGAGCGGCAGGTGGTGCGGGCCATTCTTGGAAAAAAGGAATCGGAGCATCAGCTCCGCCGGGGGCTCACTGTCCAGAAGCTCCTGGCCCTTGATGGCAGCGATACCATTACTTTGACCTTCTTTAACGGGAAATATACGGTGGCAGCCCTCCGGGAGGGGGAAGAATACCTTTTTTACGGCCGGGTGGATGGAAGTCTGACCCGCAAGGAAATGGTCTCCCCCGTTGTTTACCCTGGGGACACAGGCGGCCTGTTTCCGGTGTATCCCCTTACCGCCGGCCTTACCAGCAGGGGCATCGCCAAGGATGCCGCCACTGCCCTGGCCTCCTTGGCGGAGATCCCTGACCCCCTTCCCGATGGGATCCGCAGGGAGAACAGTTTGTGCACCCTGGATTACGCCCTGCGGACCATCCACAGCCCCTCCTCCCCGGAGGAGGTTCAGATCGCCCGGGAACGGCTGGTGTTTGACGAGCTGCTGGCCCTGAGCATCAGCTTTATGGAGATGAAGCGGGGACGCCTGGGGGAGCGCACCCAGCCTATGGAGCCGGTAGAGATGGCCCCCTTTTATGCCGCGCTCCCCTTTTCCCTCACCGGGGCCCAGCGGCGGGCCATTGGGGAGGCGGTAACGGATCTTTGCTCCGGCACGCCCATGAACCGTCTGGTCCAGGGGGATGTGGGCAGCGGCAAAACCATGGTGGCCGCCGCCTGCTGCTGGTTTGCCTGGAAAAACGGCCGCCAAAGCGCCCTTATGGCCCCCACAGAGATCCTGGCGGAACAGCATTACCGGGGCCTCTCTCCCCTGTTGGAGGGGCTGGGAATGCGGGTGGGGCTGCTCACCGGCTCCTCCACCGCAAAGGAAAAGCGGGAGCGGAAGGCCGCCCTGAAGGAGGGGGAGCTGGACCTGATCATCGGCACCCATGCCCTCATTACCGGGGACACCGCCTTCCGGGACCTGGGACTGGTGGTCACCGACGAGCAGCACCGCTTCGGGGTGGCCCAGCGGATGACCCTTTCCGGGAAAAACCAGGGGACCCATGTGCTGGTAATGTCCGCCACCCCCATCCCCCGGACCCTGGGGCTGATTCTGTACGGGGACCTGGAGCTTTCGGTGATCGACGAGCTTCCTCCGGGGCGGCAGAAGATCGCCACCTACTACATTGGGGGGGACAAGCGGCAGAGGGCCTTCGGGTACATCAAAAAGCATTTGGACATGGGGTATCAGGGGTACATCGTCTGCCCCCTGGTGGAGGAGGACGAAACCGGGGAGGGCCCCCCGGGGCTGAAAGCGGCGGTGACCTACCTGGAGGAGCTGGAGCGGGGGCCCTTTGCGGGGTACCGGCTGGGGCTGCTCCACGGGAAGCTGAAGGGGAAGGAAAAGGAGGCGGTAATGGGGGCCTTTGCCGGGGGGAAGATCCAGCTGCTTGTTTCCACCACTGTTATCGAGGTGGGGGTGGATGTTCCCAACGCGGTGATCATCCTCATTGAAAACGCCGAGCGGTTCGGCCTGAGCCAGCTGCACCAGCTTCGGGGGCGGGTGGGGCGGGGGAAGGTCCAGTCCTGCTGCATTCTGCTTTCCGACGCCCGGGGAGAGGGAGCACGGGAGCGGTTGAAATATCTGGCCTCCACCGGGGATGGCTTTCAGATCGCGGAGTATGATCTTAGGACCCGGGGACCGGGGGATTTCTTCGGAATGAGGCAGCACGGGCTGCCGCAGCTGCAGGTGGCGGACCTGGCTGCGGACGGGCAGGTGCTGTACCGGGCACAGCACACGGCCGGGCGGCTGTTGGAGGAGGATCCGGGGCTGGAGACGGTGCCGGAGCTGTCGGCCAGGGTGAAGCAGATGACCGGGATGGTATCCGGGGGGATGTAGCTTTTATCTGCCTCCGGCGGAGCCGCTGTGCGGTGAATTTGTTACGGTCTGGGTTTCTTTCTGGGGTTTGCTGGTTTTGTGGGAGTGGCTCGTTTTCTTTTGACTGCCACGCGATGGTCTGCCCCTTCGCGGTCTTGTCTCGTTCTAAAGGCCATTTGTCTCGTTTCGCCTCCCCGGCGAGGGGTCACTTTCTGTTGCGACAGAAAGTAACCAAAGAACGCCCAGGGGTTAGGC
>JAAWEO010000293.1 GCA_022794295.1 Angelakisella sp.
TCGCCCTGCACGCAACTAACCTGCAAATACACCCCAGTGGGGTGTTTTGCAACCTCAGCCCCCCTCGAATGGACCGGCCTTATGGGCCGGTCCATTCGACCCTCTAAAGGCCGCCCCCAGGCGGCCCTTTCCTATTCTCCGCCTAAAAAACAGTCCCCCCATCCCCGCCCCAAAAACCATCATAACAATCCCGCTATCAATATGTAACACATTATGTATTTGACGATATAGAAATCAAATGGTATCATAGGAGCAAATGCCATGAGCTCCGGGGAGATCCCCTGAAGCCAGAAAGGAAGCAGATCGTTATGAGTTCCGGTTCTCCCCAGACCCTTACCACCGCAGATCAGATCAAGGAATACCAGCGTTACATCGAGCTGTTTGCCGGTGTGCTGCTGGGGGTGATGGGCTTTCAGCTGTTTACCGTCCCCCTGGGCTTTTATAACGGCGGCGCCGTGGGGGTGGCCCAGATCATCCGTACCCTGGCCATCAGCCACCTGGGCCTGGCGCCGGGGGTGGACCTGGCCGGCCCCCTGAACCTGCTGTTTAATATCCCCCTGATGCTTCTGGCCTTCCGCAGCATCGGCAAACGTTTTTTGGTGCGGACCCTCTTTTGTATCGGGGTGCAGACGGTGACCATCTCCTTCATCCAGGTGAAGGAGCCCTTTATTACCGACCCCCTGACCGCCTGCCTGATTGGGGGCATTTTGGCGGGGATGGGAACGGGGGTGGTGCTCCGGGCCGGGGGAAGCACCGCCGGGTTTGATATCCTGGGGGTCTGGCTGGCCCAGAAGCTCCCCCTGGGGGTGGGCATCATCACCAGTCTGATGAACGCCTGTATCTATGTTGTCTGTGCCCTGCTGTTTGATATCCAGACCGCCATTTACTCCCTGATCTTTGCCTTTGTCTGTGCCCTGGTCACCGACAAATTCCACACCCAGGGGGTCAACTGCGGGGTGATGATCGTTACCCAAAGCCCCAATATGCACCGGCGGATCATGGAGAGCGTCTCCCGGGGGGTCACCCTGTGGGAAGGGAAGGGGGGCCACACCGGTGAGGGCAAGCTGGTCTATTACACCGTAGTGAACAAGTTCGAGGAGGTGGTTTTGCGGAAGGTGATCGAGCAGGAGGATCCCGGGGCCTTTGTGGTGGTCAGCGAGGACCTGCGGGTCTACGGTACCTTTATCCGACGCCTGGAGTAAACCGGTTAATACAGGCTGCTCCCTTTGCCTTGGGGCAAGGGGGCAGCCTTTCTGTGTCTGGGGACTGCCCCTTTAGTCCCGTGTTTTTTCAGATTTCATCAAATTCTTGTTCCCATCTGTAAAATAATTTACATATTTTCAACCGGGAATCAGTTAAAATATTGACAGTACCACCATAGGAAAGGAAGGATGCAGCATGAAGCTGTCTCAGGAGCACCTTACCGCGGTTTGGGAGTACATAGACGCCCACCGGGAGGAGATCATCGCCATGTGGCGGGATTATGTGAATCTCCGCAGCGACGCCACGGTAAAAGAAAAAGCGGAGGTAATGGCCCTGCGCCTTCAGAAGGACCTGGAGGAGATGGGCTGCCGGTGCACCCTCACCGATATGGGGGAGAAGAATGGCCCCGCCGTGGATGCCATCCTGGGGGAGGACCGCCCCGGCAAGCCGGTGCTCTTTTCTGGCCACTACGATGTGGTGCCCCTGAAGGGGGACCTGCCCTTTTCTATTGACGGGGAGCAGAAGGCCCACGGCCTGGGCTGCCTGGATATGAAGGGCGGCATCGTCATGTCCCTGTGGATCGCCAAGGCCCTTACCGCCGCCGGCTGGCAGGAACGGCCCCTCCGCTTTTTGTATGTGGGGGACGAGGAAAACGGCCACATGTGGGGAAAGACCAAGGAATACCTGGTGGAGCACGGCGGTGGCGCCGTCTGCGCCTTTAATATGGAGACCGGCCTGGTGTCAAATGCCATCTGCACCGGGCGCAAGGGGACCGGACAGGCCGCCATTACTGTAAAGGGCGTGGCCGCCCACTCCGGCAACAACTTCCCCGAGGGCCGCAGCGCCATTACCGAGCTGGTGAGCAAGCTCCCGGCCATTGAGGCCCTGACCGATATGGAGAAAAATACCACCGTGGCGGTGACCACCATCAATGGCGGCACGGTGACCAACAGCATCCCCCCTGTCTGCGAGTGCATCGTGGACCTGCGCTTTGGCAGCCTTAGCGAGCGGGAGCGGGTGCTGGCCGCCCTGAAGGAGATCTGCGCCCGGCAGACCGTGCCGGATACCACCACCGAGCTGGAGCTGCGGGAATTTATGGCCCCCTTTGATGCCTCCGGCAGGGTAGGGGAGCTGGCCGAATTTGTGGCCGGTGTCTCCAGGGAGCTGGGCCTTGGGGAGATGGGCACCGTCTTTCTGGGGGGCGGCTCTGACGCAGGGTTCATCCAGCGGGCGGGCACCCCGGTGATCTGCTCCATCGGCGTTCAGGGGCAGTTTAACCACTCCGACCGGGAGTACGCCCTGGTGGAGAGCATCTTCCGCCGGGCCAAGCTCCTTTCCGCCGTGGTGATGAATATCAGCGAGTTCGAGCAGTAAAGCAGAAGACCCCGGAAAAGGGCCGGCCCTTTT
>JAAWEO010000294.1 GCA_022794295.1 Angelakisella sp.
CTTCGGGGCGGCGCGCCTCACGGGGGGACTAGTCCCCCCGTGGGCCCCCTAACCCTCCGGGGGGATTTTGGTGCCTCCGGCGGAGCCGCTTCGCGGCTAGGGGCTGCGGGGGTGGGGCGGGGGGTGTATTTATTACTCTTTCAGCTCGAATTTGTAGCCGACGCCCCACACGGTTTTCAGGCTCCACTGGTCGGAGACGCCTTCCAGCTTTTCGCGCAGGCGCTTGATGTGCACATCTACGGTGCGGCTGTCGCCGTAGTATTCAAAGCCCCACACCTCGTCCAGCAGCTGGTCCCGGGTGTGGACACGGTTGGGGTTGCTGGCCAGGTGAAACAGGAGCTCCAGCTCCTTGGGCGGGGTGTCTACGACCTTTCCGTCTACCTTCAGCTCATACCGGGTCATATTTACGGTCAGCTTGTCGTAGGAGACCTCCTTCATCTCGGCGGCAGGGTTGCCAGAGGCGGCGCTCCGCCGGAGGACCGCTTTGATTCGGGCTACGATCTCTTTGGTATCAAAGGGCTTTACCACATAGTCATCTGCCCCCAGCTCCAGCCCCAGCACCTTGTCAAAGGTCTCCCCCTTGGCGGTGATCATAATAATGGGGGTATTGGACTTCTTCCGGATCTCACGGCACACCTGCCAGCCATCCAGCTTGGGCATCATAATATCCAGGAGCACCAGGTCCGGCGTTTCGGCAAAAAACTGCTCCACCGCCGCCTCCCCATCGTGGGCCAGGGTGACCCCGTAGCCCTCCTTTTCCAGATAAAGCCGTAACAGCTCGCAGATGTTCTGGTCATCATCAGCGACCATGATCTTTCCCTTGGACATGATGCGTGCCTCCTCAAAACCGGACTGCCCCGCCCAAAGGGGAGCTTCCGTTTATCATAATGGTTCTATCTTATTTTAACAGAAAAGAATGAAAAAACGAAGAACAAATCTTAAAAAAAGAAGGGCACTTTTTAAAGTTCGCCCTTCTGCTCGAAAAATCAAATCATAATAATACCATTTGTATAATCCGTGCCGCAGGAAAGGGGCTCCGGGTAAAGGAGCTGATACAGGTCCGCAGCCCGGGCCTCCAATTTGGCAAACTCCCCTGCCGTGCCCCCCAAGTGTTCCAGCCGGGCCAGGGAATGGGAGATGGGGAGGCTGGCGGTTTCCTTTGCCCTGGACAGGATCTGCCGCCCTGTGGCATTCATTCCCAACACCCGAAGGTAGGGGGGAGGCTGCCAGGCGGCTGTTTGGGGGATTCCCAGGTATGCCGCCAGCAGAAGCCGCCGGAGGCGGGCGTGGGAATATCGCTTTGTTTTGGCCCGCTCCAGCACCTCCCGGAGGGACCTGGCCTCCTTCACCGCTGCCGCCAGACGGTTTTCCAGTCCCTCGGAGAGGTCGGGCAGGGCGGCGTACTCCTTCGGGCTCATTCGCCGCAAAACCGCCAGCAGGGGCAGCTCCAGCCGCTCAGGATGGGCCCACCGGCCGGTTTCTGCCGCCTTCTCCAACGCCGCCCGGGAGGCCTCCGGGAGATACGGGGAAAGGGCCGCTCTCTCCCCGGCCAGAAACTGCTCCCGGATCCAGGTGGCGGAGGCGGTGGCGGCCTTCCGGTCCGGCACCCTGTCATGGTGCCCCGCCCCCTGCCGTGGGATGGTAAAGGGCCGGATGCCGCTCCCTCGCCGCTGAAGCTCGTACAGGTACTGCACCGCCAGAATGTCGTTGGGGCGGGAAAGAGGCTCGGCAGCCTCCCGGCCAAAGAGGGCGGCGACCGCATCCTGCCGGGCCGCGGCATAGGAAAGGCCCTTCTCCAGTCCCTGCCGGATGGCCTTGTCCACCCCGGGGTCCAGCAGGGAAGCGGCACAGCTTTCCAAAGGAGCCAAAACCCCGGTCTCGCTGCCAAAGGCCAGGCAGTCCACACAGCCCAAGGCCTCCGCCAGAGCGACCCCGCCAAAAGCAAACCGCTCGGCGGTAGCCATAGCGTAGGGGAGGGGAAGCTCCAGAACCAGGTCCACCCCGGAAAGCAAAGCCGCCCGAACCCGCTCCCCCTTGGGAAGAAGGGCAGGCTCCCCCCGCTGGAGCCAGTTCCCGGAAAGAATAGCAACGATCCCCCCCGCCCCAGCCCCCCGTGCCGCCTGCACCAGCAGCCCGTGCCCGTTGTGAAAGGGATTGTACTCTGCGATAATGGCAGTAACCGTCATAGAAACTCCTTAGCAAAAAGGCCCCCGAAAGGGCCTTTTAAAACCGCGCCCAAAGGCGCCCCAATATACAAAAACATCCCCAGAAGGTAAGAGAACACTATCCCCCCGCCGCCCGGCGGCGCTTGCCCGAAGGGCTCTGCTTTTTTCCGCAGAAAAAAGCACCTTATCCGGCCAACGAGCCTCCGGCCGCGAAAGCCCGGACGCTGGTAAGCGGGAGCGCAAAACCAAGTTGCCAGCACACCCCAGCCGCCTGGCAGCACTTGCCGCGAAGCGGCTCCGCCGGAGGCACCAAAATCCCCCCCGGAGGGTTAGGGGGCCCACGGGGGGTTAGGGGGCCCACGGGGGGACTAGTCCCCCCGTGAGGCGCGCCGCCCCGAAGGGGCCTTTTGGACCTTCCGCAGAAGGTCCGCGCGCCTAACCCCT
>JAAWEO010000295.1 GCA_022794295.1 Angelakisella sp.
GCCTGCAATTCCTCCAGGTCGATGGCCTCCCCGGCGGGCAGGCCATCCATTACCACCCCGATGGCGGCCCCGTGGGACTGGCCGAACACAGAAATTTTCAGGAGCTTTCCAAAGCTAGAGGACATAAACTTCCCCTCCCAATTTTTTATAGTCCTGCCAAAAGGCGGGGTAGGATTTTTCCACCGCCTGGGCCCCTAAAATGGTCACCGGACCCTGGCAGGCGGCGGCAGCGATGGCGGCGGCCATAACGATGCGGTGGTCGTTTGCCCCGTCCACCGTTCCCCCCAAAAGGGGCTTCCCGCCGTGGACCGTAAGGCTGTCGGGGCCCTCCTCCGACGGGCAGCCCAGGGCGGAAAGCAGGCTGTGGACGGTAGCCAGGCGGTCGCTTTCCTTCAGGCGCAGGCGGGCCGCCCCGGTAAACCGGGTGGTCCCCTTCCGCCCCGCCGCCATCACCGCCAGGGGGGGCAGCAGGTCGGGGCAGTGGGAAAGGTCGATGGCGGCCTCTCCGGGCTGGCCGAGAAGGCGAAAATGGTCCGCCACCACCCGGTCCCCCTGGGCAGAGTCCCCCCGGAGGCCGGCGACCTCCACCGGGCTGCCCAGGGCCCTGGCGGCGTACCAGAAGGCGGCCTGGGACCAGTCCCCCTCGATGGCAAGCTCCCGGGAGCTGTAACGCTGTCCCCCGGGGACGGTCAGCTCCCGGAAGCCCCGGTTCTCGATCTCCACCCCAAAGGCAGCCAGGACCTCCAGGGTCATCTCCACATAACCGGACGATTCCAGGGGGGATGTAAGGACGATGCGGGAATCTCCATCCAGAAGGGGGAGGGCATACAGAAGCCCGGTGACGAACTGGCTGGAGACATTCCCCGGCAGACGGTACTCCCCCGGGGCCAGGTCCCCCTGCACTCTAAGGATCCCCTCCTTCTGCTCCCAGACAATGCCCTTTTCGTCAAACAGGTCGAGGTAGGGCTTTTGGGGGCGTTCCATCAGCCGCCCCCTGCCGGTAAAGCTGCCCCTGCCGGTCAGGGCCAGAACGATAGGGATCAGAAAGCGCAGGGTGGAACCGGACTCCCCGCAGTCAAAGAGGGGGAGCTCTCCCGGGTCCCATTCCCGGCTAAAAATCCCCCGGATGGTCAGGACCCCGGGTTCCGGCTCCTGACAGCGGCAGTAAAGACCGGCGGCACAGTCCAGGGTGGCCCGGACATCCTGGGAAAAGGAGACATTCCGCAGGGTGCTGGTCCCCCGGGCCAGGGCGGCGGCCAGGATGGCCCGGTGTGTCATGGATTTGCTGGAGGGAGGGGTCACTGTTCCCGACAGCTTGCGCGGCGTGATCCGTACATCCATGGGGCTATCCCTCCATTCCCGCCCGGATGACAGAACGCAGCTCCGCTACCGGCAGTTTTTTCAAAACACAGTGTCCGATGCGCTCCGGCACCACCAGGGTGATGGTATCCCCGGACCGCTTCTTATCAGAAAGGGCGGCCTCTGCCAGCTCCTCCGGGGAGAAGGCAGTGCCGGTGGGCAGGTCATTGCTCGCCAAGCAGGCGCTGATGCACCCGGCCAGAGGCTCCTTTGCCCAGCCCAGGGTCTCGGCGGCCCGGGCGATCACCGCCATTCCTATCCCCACGGCATGACCATGGGGGACGGTAAAGCCGCTGCATTTTTCGATGGCGTGGCCCACGGTATGCCCCAGGTTCAGGAGCTTGCGCTCTCCCTGCTCCTTTTCGTCCCGTTCCACCACCCCGGCCTTGCAGGCGACGCACCGGGCGATGACCCGGGGGAGCGGTTCGCTTCCCGGGCGGACAAGGCCCTCCTGGAAGGCGGTGAACAGCTCCTTGTCAAAGAGCACGCCGGTTTTGATGGCTTCGGCGGCACCATCAGCGAAAAAGAGGGGGGGAAGGGTGGAAAGGCAGCTGGTGTCACAGAGAACAGCTGCCGGCTGGAGGAAGGCCCCGGCCAGGTTCTTCCCGGCGGAAAGATCCACAGCGGTTTTGCCTCCCACCGAGGAATCCACCGCAGCCAGGAGGGAGGTAGGCAGCTGGACATAGCGGATCCCCCGCAGATAGAGGGCGGCGGCCAGGCCTGCCATATCCCCGGTGACGCCGCCCCCCAGGGCGGCCACGCAATCGGTGCGGGTCAGCTGGTTTTGGGCAAGAAACTCCAAAATCTGGGAGAGGGTATTTAGATTTTTGCTTTGCTCCCCGGCGGGGAACGGGAAGCTGCACACAGAAAAGCCTGCATTTTCCAGGCTGGCTTTGGTTCTTTCCAGGTACAGGGGGGCGACATTGGTATCGGTAATCACTGCGGCCTTACAGGGGGGGATCACTCTTTGCAGCAGCTGGCCGCACTGCTCCAGGAGGCCGGGGGCGATGGTGACGGTATAGTTTGGAATTGTACCAACGGAAATGGTTTGGAAATCATTCTGCATAAAAACCCTCCTCAAGCATGCAGGCCAGCGGCAGGCGCCAAGACAAGTACCGGCTAGCCTTTCTGTCACCGGACACCAGTCCGGTCCGGGTCCAGGGCGGACAGCGCCTGGTCGTCCGCCGCACTGCGCCCGCAGGCGCGTTTCGGAGCGCAACCGAGCGTAGCGAGGCTCTTAG
>JAAWEO010000296.1 GCA_022794295.1 Angelakisella sp.
GGCCGGTCCCCCGGGTCCAGGGGGGACCCCTGGGCGCTCTTTGGTTACTTTCTGTCGCAACAGAAAGTGACCCCCCGCCGGGGAGGCGAAACGAGGCAAAAGATCTTCAAAACGAGACAGGAATGCGAAGGGTCTGACTGGCGCGTGGCAGTCAAAGAAAACGGAGCTATCAATAACAGAAGCCTGTATCCAGGACTGAGAGAGAAACAGACATGTTCAGGAAGCAGCCCTCCAGACCTGCCCTAAAGGCCAGCCAGTCAAAGAAAATAACGAAGCTGCACCCGTACCCCCGTATATTAACGGTTTGTTTCTTTTCTTTTTTTACAGCTTGTGTTATACTGTATCATATCAGCCTATATCTCAACTCCTAAGGAGGCGTTTTCTTGAACAAAAAGATCTCTTTGGGGGCCGCTATCGCATATATGGCCATTGTCGCCGCGGTGGTGTTCTGCCTTACCATGTTTTATTCCGAAAACCGCTACAACGCTATGTATAATAACATCCTGGAGCGGGAGCGGGAGTATGCCATCCTGGCGGAGGTGGACCAGTATGTCCGCAGCCACTACGCCGGGGAGATCAACGAGGAAACCCTTCGGGCGGGAATCGCCTCCGGATATCTTTCCGGCCTGGGGGACCCCTACGCCCGGTTCCTCACCGATAAGGAGTACGAGGCCTACCAGCAGACCGAGGGCCAGCGGTATGTGGGCATCGGCGTGGTCACCGAGCTGGACGTGGACGGATATATCCGGGTGCGAACCGTCTACCCCCAGTCCCCAGCCGCCACCGCCCAAATGCAGCCGGGGGACCTGATCGTCAGCGTAGACGGCACCGCCGCTACCAAGGATAACTATACCGATCTGGTAGCCACCTTCCGGGGGGCGGCGGGAACCAAGGTGAGCCTGGTCTACCGCCGGGACACCGAGGAGCTTACGGTGGAGCTGACCCGCCGGGAGATCGACACCCCCACCATCGCCATTACCATGCTGGACAATGACATCGCCTACCTGCGCTTTTCCGCCATCACCGCCAATACCTCCCAGCATCTGGACACCATCCTTCGCCAGGCGGAGCAGAACGGCGCCCGGGCCCTGATCTTTGATGTCCGGGGGATAGAAAGCGACAACGTCACGGTGATCGGCAGCATGCTGGACACCCTTCTGGGGGAGATGACCATCATCTATGAGGAGGATCTCACCGGGGAGGTGCGGGAGCTGATGAACTCCGACGAATCGGAGGTGAACCTTCCCATGGTGGTGCTGGCGGACAGCGGCACCACTGGGACCACGGAGCTCTTTGCCCAGGCCCTCCGGGACACCGGCAAGGCCCGGACGGTGGGGGAAACCACCTTCGGCAAGGGCACCTACCAAACCTTTTATAAGCTGAAAAGCGGCGCAGCGGTCTACCTGACCGTGGCCCGGTACGCCGGACCCTCTGCCGAGACCTACGACCAGGTAGGGGTCCCCGCCGACTACGAGGTAGCCTATTCGGTGGAGATGGACAAGGCCACCACCATGGGCAATCCGGAGGTGGACAACCAGCTCCGCCGGGCGGTAGAAATCGCCGCCACCGCCATCAAAACCGAGGCCACAGCCTAACCTTGACTAACAGGATAAAAAAGAGGACCAGCCTTCCCCATCCGGGAGGCTGGCCTTTTTGCTTAGGGCACGCCCTAAAGAATCGCTTTGGCTAATTTTTCCGGAAGCCCCCCACCAGGGACCCCAGGGGATTTTCCAGCACCTTTTGCAGGTCGAGGATCGCCCGGTTCAGGCCTTCGAAGTCGATCTCCGATACCTGCTGAAGGGCGTCCGAAGCCTCGTTGATGCTCTCCCGGCCCTCCAGGAGGGTCTGGTCCAGGTTTTCCAAAATCCCGGGCAGGTCCGAATTCGCCAGCTGCTGCGCCACGATATCCACCGTTGCCAGGGCCGTGTTGGCGCTGTTCAGGGTGCGCTCCACCTGGGGGAGCACCTGCCCTGCCATCCAAACCAGGGCGATCGCCGCCGCCCCCACAAAGGCCGCCCCCAGCCGGGTGTAAAAGAGCCGCTTCCGGGCGATGGCAGTCTGCAAATTCGCCTGTTCCTCCAGCCGGGCCAAAGCCGCCTCCAGCCGGTCCGGAGCCGCCCCGCTGCCCCCCTCCGCCGCCACAACTACCGCAGTCGTCTCGTTTTCAGGAATTTTATCCACAGCCATAAATAAAACCTCCCCTTTCTTTCTCTCTACCCCCATCATACCAATTTTCGCCCCATTCCGCAAGAGCCCCCACCAAAAAGCCCAGCCCCCCCTCTCCCCCCGCCCGGCAGCTCTAGCCCGAAGGGCTCCCGCCGAAGGCACCAAAGCCGTTCCAACCCGGCCCGCAGGCCTTAGCCGTTCCCACCCCTGGCCCGCAGGCCACTTGCCGCGAAGCGGCTCCGCTTTTTTCCGCAGAAAAAAGCACCTAATCCGGCCAACGAGCCTCCGGCCGCCAAAGCCCGGACGCTGGTAAGCGGCAGCACAAATCCAAGATGCCAGCACACCCCAGCCGCCTGGCGCCATCAGTAGGAACACGCTGGTAATAGATCAAGG
>JAAWEO010000297.1 GCA_022794295.1 Angelakisella sp.
GCGGTCGACCAGGCGCTGTCCGCCCTGGACCCGGACCGGACTGGTGTCCGGTGACAGAAAGGCTACCCGGTACTGGGCGTTGGGCTTCGGGTATGGTGCAAACGCCCGTTAGCGGACCACCCAGATCGTCTCGATGCCGCTGCTCTGTAAAAACCGCACCGTCTGCGCCGTGATCTCCTCCCCAGGTATCAGCATAGGAATCCCCGGCGGACAGCTACTCACCACCCGGGAGGATACCCGCCCCGGACATGCCCCCGCCGGAAGCTCCGCCTCCCGCCGTGCCATGGCCTCCCCCACCGATAGGATCTGCCGCGGCAGCCGTATGGTGGAGGGATACCGGGGCTCCGGTAAAACCTCCCGCCCCCGGGCCGCCCCCGCCAAAGCCGAACGCAGCCGGTCGATCTCATAGTCCGTGTTCAAAGGTGATAAAAGAAATACCCCCACCGTCCGGTCCAGATACTCTGCCTCTACCCCCCGGGAACGCAGAAACCGCCCAAAGCTCTCCGGGTCGTGGCCCAGGCTCTCAAACCCTACCGCCAGCCGTATGGGGTCCCGAACAAAGCCCTTGACCACGTCGTACCCCAGCTCCCCCGCCTCCCGCCGCAGGTCCTCTACCGTCCCGGAAAGCTCCCAGTAGTCCTTGGCCCCCTCGGTGATGGACCGAAGGGCGTTTTCCGCCGAAAGCATGATCAGGTAGCTGGGGCTGGTGCTGCCAAACAGGGACATGGCATACTTGGCCTCCGGGTAGTCGTCCGGATCGGCCAGGTGGAGCACCGCCGCCCCGGTGAGCGCCGGCAGGTTTTTGTGCAGGCTGTCGCAGCAGAAATCCGCCCCCAGGCTCATGGGGTGCAGCGCCGCCCGGAAGCACCGCAGGTGGGCCCCGTGGGCGTTGTCCACCAGCAGCACCTTCCTTTTCCGGTGGCAGATGTCGGCAATGTCGGCAATGTTAGCCAGCTGGCCAAAGTAATCCGGGCTGGTGATGTACACCGACCCGGCGTCGGGGTGGGCCTCAATGGCCGCTGCCACGTCCTCCGGGGTGGGGGGCAGGGCAATGCCGGGGATCCCCTCCCGGCGGGAGGCGATCCGCCCCGGCAGCCAGCAGGGGTCCAGCCCCAGCAGCCCCATGGCGGCCACGGCGCTGCGGTGGATGATCCGCCCGCAGATGACGGTGCTGCCCCGGCTGCGGGCCAGGTAAAGCATGGTCTGGATGCAAAGGGTGCTGCCCCCGGCGGAAAGGAGGGTGTCCCCCACCCGGTAGGCCTCGGCCAGCTCCTCCTCCAGGGCGCGGATGGCCCCGGTGCACTGGTAAAGGTTATCCGCCCCGGTGATCTCGGTGATGTCGTAGAGGGCGGCCTGGGTAAAGGGCTCCGGCATCCGGCCCTTGTGGCCGGGCATATAGAACCGCGCCAGGTCCTCTCTGCGGATCCGCTCCAAAGCTGTCCAAAGGGGTCTGTTCTCCATGCTGTCCGCCTCCCTCTGTCTCACCTCAAGAAAGATTTACCAGTCCCGCTCCCGGATGGCCGTCTCGGTGTCGATCTCCACCCCGAACCAGTCCAGGATGTACCGGACGGTGGCGGCGATGCTCTCCCGGGCCGACGTTTCGATCTCGCTGTCGTTTTCCTCAAAGGCTTCCTCCAGGTCGTTGATAGCCCGGACCGCCTCGTCCAGCTTCTCCTGGATGACCTTCGTGTCCCGCTCCCCGCCCTCCAGCAGGCGGATGACCGGGGCGAGCGTCCCCCGGACCTCCTCCACCAGGAAGTCGGGGAAGTAGCTGTCCTTCTCCATCTCCTCCAGGAGAACGTAATTCTCGTCGAACTTCTTCATCTTGGTTCCTCCTCCGTTATTTTTTGATACTAATTCCCGACGAAACGTCGGGGATACGCACACTGCACATACTGGCGCCGCTTCGCGCCGCCCCGTCTCATTGAAAAATCAATTTATAAGGATTTGTTTGATTTTAATTGGTTTTTTGTATCAGCCTCCGCCGGATGGTCCGGTACTTCTCGTTGCCCCGGATGGCAAGGTCCACCAGGCGGCTCACCACCGGCTTGTAGATGTAGTTGAACTCCCCGGCCAGCTCATCCACCTGGCCCCCAAAGCCCCGCTTAAACCGGTAGAGGCCGTACATGTGCCCCTGCTCGTTCGTGAGGTCCCCGGAGATGCCCTGGAAGTCGTAGACCTGGCAGCCGGTCTCCACCGCCCAGCGGATCATCTCCCACTGCATCAGGTAGTTGGGCATGACGTTGCGGTGGGCGTTGTCCGAGGCCCCGTAGACGTAGCAGGTCTTTCCGGCGTAGTTGGTGGCAATGGCACCGCAAACCGCCTGCCCCTGGTAAAAGCCCATGTACAGCCGGCAGTGGACCCCCAGGGCGGAGAGCATCCGGGCGAAGTACTCCTTGGGGCGGGTGTTAAAGCCATCCCGCTCCCCGGTGGTGCGGTAGATGCGCATAAACTCGTCCAGATACTCCGGACCCACCACCTTCATCTCCACCCCGTGCTTTTGGGCCACCCGGATGTTGTACCGGGTCTTTTGGGT
>JAAWEO010000298.1 GCA_022794295.1 Angelakisella sp.
TGGTGGCTTATTGACACCCTGATGAAGTCGGAGGGGGATATCACCCTGATCCCCACCGGGCCCCTGACCAATATCGCCATGGCCCTGCGCCTGGAGCCCCGCATCGCCCAAAAGATCCGGCAGATCATTTTTATGGGGGGCGGCTTCAAGGTCTTTAACGCCACCGCTGCCGCCGAGTTTAACATCTGGGCCGACCCGGAGGCCGCCCAGATCGTCGTCACCAGCGGGGTCAAAACTATTACCATGGTGCCCCTGGATGCCACCCACCAGGCCAATTTCACCCGGGAGGACGAAGCAGAGCTCCGGCAGATCGGCACCCCCCTGGCCATTGCTGTGGCGGACCTTCTGGACGAGCGGATCGTTGCCTACAACGCCTACCAGCCCCAGGAGCTCCCCGATTCCGCCCCCCTCCACGACGCCCTCTGTGTGGCCTACCTTCTGGACCCGGAGGTCCTCCGGGATATCCGCTTTATGCGGGTGGATGTGGACATAAGCGGCGGCTTTGCCGACGGCCAGACCATCTGCGACACCCGGGCCTACCCCGACCGCCCCCAGAACTGCTATGTGGCCCTGGGCGCCGACCGCCTCCGCTTCTCCCGCATGATCATCGACATGATCCGGAGCTTCCGGTAAAAACAGGCCCCCGGGGAGGTTCTCCGGGGGTCTATTCTATAACGAAAAGCTTTTACTTGCAGGTGAATGTGGTAATGAAAAAGCGCGAAATTTCATATCTGTTGTTATGCTTCTCTTTATTCCTGTTCTTTTTTCCGGCCATTGACCATATGCTCCAAATTTCCGCGTCCAAAACCTTTTCCTCATTGCTCCCTTGGAGTGCAGTTTCAATTTCTCTGCAAGGATGTCTCATTGCAGTCTTGTGCGGAACGGTATGGAAGGCCCCTCCATCGTTTCTTCTGCTTTTGGTTGAGTTTTTCATGGCCGGGTATGCTGTTTTTATTTCCTTTTTCAGCGGACCTTTTCCAGGGCTGAATGCTCATTCCCCCAGCTATTCCATGCGTTTTCTATTTTTAGGGATCATTGTTACGATCACTTTGCGAACATGTTATTTATTTGTTTCCTCCAAATAGAAGCACTGATCTTCTCGTAAGCAAAACTTGTGTTACTAAAAACTGCCCCCGCCCTCCGGAGCATTTCGGGAGGCGGGGGCGCTGCTTTTGGGCACCTTTACTCTTTAAACTTGTTGGTATAGCTGTTTCCCTCCGGGGAGGATGGCGCAGTGGACACAGTGGGGGCAGCCGGTGCGGCAGCAGAAGCAGCCGAAACCGGAGCCGGGGCGCTGTAGCCCGCCGGCCGCTGGGCCAGGCATTCCACCTGGAAGCCGCCGTATTTCTGGGCGGCGATGGCGTTGCGCACAAAGGAGAAGCTGCCAATAGCCATAAACAGATACCCCAGCAGCAGGTCCGGGAGGTAGGCGGAAAGGAGCTCCGGCTCCGCCAGAAGGTAGGGCACCATCTCGGCGCATTCCAGCAGGGTCAGGCCGTACTCGGAAAAAATCTCGTAGGCATCCAGGGTGATGCAGATAAACTGGCTCACCAGGCCCATAAAAACCGCCACCACAATACATGCGATAATGCCGGGCATATCCAGCTTTTTGCTGAACTTCTCGTAGCCCTTAAAGGCGCAGACCATCAGGACCAGGCCGCAGATGGCGGCAATGTACCCCAGGCGGTTCACCAGCACCCACAGGGCCACCCCGGCCAGGGAAAACAGGATGGCGCCCACAATCCCCGCCGGGAGGTTCCCGGGGGCGGCCTTCTGGTCCGCCTTGGCGGACTGGCGCATCTGTTCCAGACACCGGGGGCAGATGGCGTGGAGCTTTCCCCCCAGGCTATAAAGGGAGGGGTCCCCGGCCCCGCAGCTTTCGCAGGCCGAGACCATGCCGTTGGCAGCCAGCCAGCCGGTGACATCGTTGTAAAAGGTCAAAAGGGACTGGGCGGTGATATCCCGCTTTTTGTCAATGGCGATGCGGACCGCCACCATCTGATTCCCGTATCCGCCGGCAGTGCAGAAGGGGTGCTGGGGGAGATATTCCTGGAGCCACCGGTTCACCTGGGCGGAAACATCCTCCCCGGGGCGGCTGGCCCAGACCAGCACATCATAGCAGCGGTTTTTGGAATTCAGATTGGTGACAATGCCGTACCCCCGGTAGAAGCCGCAAAGCATACTGTTTTGCCCGGTAAGCTTCATCCCGGTGGCATTTCTGGCCTGAACAAGCTCATGTTTCATTGCAACACACACTTCCCATCACGATAATAGTATCCTGGAACCTGTTTCGCATCCTGTGGCGCCAGCTAGCAGAGAATTTTTTTGCCAGGCCTTGCCAAACGATGTGCAGACCGCTGCGAAACAGGCCCTTCCTTTTTCAAGTATAGATTGTCAGGCGCAGGAAGTCAATAGGGCGGGAATTTTGGGGAGTGGCCACAGAGCGTCGTTAAAGGAAGTCAACAAGAGCAAAGGGGATTTCTCCTTTGGGATGGTGAAGGCGATAGTTGTATTTGGCAATACCAAA
>JAAWEO010000299.1 GCA_022794295.1 Angelakisella sp.
CAGGGGCAGGCCCCTGGACCCGGGGGACCGGCCAAAGGCTCCGGCCTTGGGCGGATGACCCACGGGGCCGCCTGATCTCACCCACGGTTTGGAGGTCCGCTGTGGGCAGTACCTTGATCTATTACCAGCGTGTTCCTACTGATGGCGCCAGGCGGCTGGATTGTGCTGGCATCTTGGTTTTGTGCTCCCGCTTACCAGCGTCCGGGCTTTAGCGGCCGGAGGCTCGTTGGCCGGATAAGGTGATTTTCGCTGCGGCGAAAATCGAGCCGCTTCGCGGCAAATGGCCTGCGGGCCGGGGGATTTGGGTGCCTCCGGCGGAGCCCTTCGGGCAAAGGCCTACAGGCCGAGGGATAGAAACGGCTTTATGGTTTATGGTTTAAAAATAACTGGGGCTTGACAGCCGGGGAAACCTGTGATATCCTTGATCCACAGGATAAAAAGACAGGAGCTGGGAACTTGAGAAAATAATCTGACCAAAAATCTGCACGCAGCCGGTGGGCCGGGGGATTGTCCCGGTTCCGTTCCGGTGTGCCGCGAGAAGGTCAGCTTATTCTCTTAGGTTCCCGGCTCTTTTTCTGCCTTTGCGAGAAAAGACCGCCGGGAGGACCCTCCGCGGCGGTTTTTTGATATTGCGAGGTGTTTGCTTATGTCACAAATTTCCATCCAAAACCTGTCCTTCACCTACCCCGGCTCCCACCTGCCGGTGTTTTCGAACCTTTCTCTTTCTTTGGATACCACCTGGCGCCTGGGGCTGGTGGGGCGGAACGGCCGGGGGAAAACCACCCTTTTGCGCCTTTTGGCAGGGGAGCTGGCTCCGGATCCGGGCTCGGTGCTGCTCTGCCCCGAGATCACCGAATCCTTCCCCCTGCATATCCCGGAGGAACACTGCGGCCGTCCCGCCCTGGAGGTCCTTCGGGAGGCGGTGGCTCCCTTCCGCGATTTGGAGGCGGAGATGGAGGCCGCCATTGGGGAGGGGACCCCGGAGGCCCTTCTCCGGTATGGGGAGGCCCAGGAGAAATACCAGGCCGCTGGGGGCTATGTCATTGACAAGCTGATTCGCCGGGAGGCGGGAAAGCTGGAGGTCCGGGAAGGGGCCTTGGAGCGCCCCTTTGCCACCCTCTCCCCCGGGGAGCGGGTAAAGCTCCTGTTGGGGGTGCTGTTCCTTCGTCCCGGGGGCTTCCTCCTTATCGACGAGCCCACCAGCCACCTGGATACCCGTGGCCGCCGGGTTGTGGGGGAGTATCTTTCCCAGGGGGGAAAGGGCTTTCTCCTGGTAAGCCATGACCGGGACTTCCTGGATGCTGCCACCGACCACACCCTGGCCTTGAACCGCACCAGCACCGACCTTTTTCAAGGAAACTACTCGGTGTGGGAGCGGGAAAAGGACCGGCGGGATGCCCTGGAGCTGGCGCAGCAGCAAAAGCTTACCAAGGAGGCCGCCCGGCTGGCTGAAGCTGCACGCCGGACCTCCGGCTGGTCCGATGCTCTGGAATCCACCAAAAAAGGTCAGGGCCAGGACAGCGCCAGCGGGCTGCGCCCCGACCGGGGGCACATCGGAGCAAAATCCGCCAGAATGATGAAGCGTGCCAAAACCATCGAGACCCGGCGCCAGGAGGCCCTGGCGGAAAAGCAGAGCCTCCTTCGGGACTTTGAGGAGACAGAAAGCCTGAAGCTCCACGTCCTTCCCATCCGGAGAAATCTTCTCTTTCGGGCAGACCGCCTTGCAGCGGACTATGGGGAGGGGCCGGTGTTTCCGCCGGTGTCTTTCTCCCTGGAGCCGGGAGACCGGCTGGCCCTGACCGGGCCCAACGGGTGCGGCAAGTCCACTCTGCTGAAGCTCCTGCTGGGGGAACCCATCCCCTTTGCCGGGGACCTTTGGCGGGCAGGGGAGCTGGTGATCTCCTATCTGCCCCAGGACTGTTGGGGGCTTTCCGGCAGCCTGGAGGACTACGCCCAAGCCCAAGGGGTGGATGGTGACCTGATGCGGGCCATTTTGCGAAAGCTGGATTTCCCCCGGGAGCTGCTTGGATTGCCCATGGAAGGCTACAGCGCCGGTCAGAAGAAAAAGGCCGCCCTGGCCGCAAGCCTGGCGAAACCGGCCCATGTGTTTCTTTGGGACGAACCCCTGAACTACATCGACCTGTTGTCCCGGCGGCAGCTGGAGGAACTGCTCCTGGAAGCAAAGCCAGCAATGGTGCTGGTAGAGCACGACAGCAGGTTTGTCCGGCAGGTGTGCAGCAGAGAGCTGGTTTTGGCAGGGGGCTAAAGAGAAATCACCAAAATAAGCACAGCCCGCAGATCTCCCGCAGAAACACCCCACCCCCACCCGCAAAGCACCTTAGCCCAAAGGGCTCCCGCCAAAGGCACCAAAGACGTCCCAATCCCCGGCCCACAAGCCATTAGCCGCGAAGCGGCATTTGCCCGAAGGGCCCCGCTTTTTTCCGCAGAAAAAAGCACCTTATCCGGCCAACGAGCCTCCGGCCGCAAAAGCCCGGACGCTGGTAAGCGGGAGCACAAA
>JAAWEO010000300.1 GCA_022794295.1 Angelakisella sp.
ATCTTGGAATTGTGCTGCCGCTTACCAGCGTCCGGGCTTTAGCGGCCGGAGGCTCGTTGGCCGGATAAGGTGCTTTTTTCTGCGGAAAAAAGCGGAGCCGCTTCGCGGCTATGGCCTGCGGGCCGGGGTGGGGACGGCTTTGGTGCCTCCGGCGGAGCCGTTTCGCGGCAAGTGCCGCACGGCGGGGGGAGGTGGTGCCTTTGGTGGGGGGCTTTGGGCTGTGGTTTTTGGGGGGAGGTGGGTTTTCCTTTGTTTTTTTACAATTTAGTCATTGATTTTTCTGGAAAATGGGCTATAATAGTACTGTCGTTAGCACTCTGTAATATCGAGTGCTAAATCAATAAGAAAATGGAGGTGGGCGTTTTGCCCAAGAAGCAGTTTAAGGCGGAGTCTAAGCGTCTGTTGGACTTGATGATCCATTCTATTTACACCCATAAGGAGATCTTCCTTCGGGAGCTGATCTCCAATGCTAGCGACGCCATGGACAAGCGGTATTATCATTCCCTTTCCGGCGGGGAAACCGGGCTTTCCCGGGAGGAGCTTTTCATCGAGATCACACCCGACAAGGAGAACCGCACCCTGACCATCAGCGACCGGGGCTGCGGCATGACCAGGGAGGAGCTGGAGCAGAACCTGGGGACCATTGCAAAAAGCGGCTCCCTGGCCTTCAAGGAGGAAAACGGCCAGTGTGACGACGTGGATATTATCGGCCAGTTCGGGGTGGGCTTCTACTCCGCCTTTATGGTGGCAAAAAAGGTGACGGTCCTCACCCGGCCTGCCGGCAGCGAGGAGGCCTTCTGCTGGGAATCCGATGGCAGCGACGGGTACACGATCACCCCCTGCACCAAGGCCGAGACCGGTTCCACCGTCATCCTCACCCTAAAGGACAAAACCGAGGACGAAAACTACGACGAGTTTCTGGAGGAATACCGCCTCCAGGGGCTGGTAAAGCGGTACTCCGATTACATCCGCTATCCCATTCGCATGACCATGACCCGCTCCCGGAAGAAGGAGGGCACCGAGGACCAGTACGAGGACTACCAGGAGATCGAGACCCTGAACTCCATGACCCCCATCTGGAAAAAGGCCAAAAGCGAGGTCACAGACGAGGAAATGACCCGGTTCTACCAGGACAAATTCGGGGATTTCACCGCCCCCCTCCGGGTCATCCGCAGCAGCACCGAGGGTGCCGCCACCTACAGCGCCCTTCTTTTCATCCCCGCCAGGGCCCCCTACAACTACTACAGCCGTGACTACGAAAAGGGGCTCCAGCTTTACGCCAGCGGCGTCCTTATTATGGACCGGTGCGCTGACCTTTTGCCCGACTGCTTCAGCTTTGTAAAGGGCCTGGTGGATTCCCAGGACCTTAGTCTGAATATCTCCCGGGAAATGCTCCAGCATGACCGCCAGCTGAAGCTTATTGCCGGGCGGCTGGAAAAGAAGATCGCCAGCGAGCTGGGCCTGATGCTGAAGAACGACCGGGAAACCTACGAGGAATTCTTCAAGGCCTTTGGCCTCCAGCTGAAATTCGGGGTATACAGCACCTACGGCGCCCAGGGGGACCTGCTGAAGGACCTGCTCCTTTTTGCCTCCTCCAAGGGGGAAAAGCCGGTGACCCTTTCGGAGTACACCAGCCGGATGAAGCCGGACCAGAAGGTCATCTACTACGCCTGCGGCCAAAGCCGGGAGCAGCTGGAGCATCTGCCCCAAACCGAGCTGGTGCGGGAAAAGGACTACGAGATCCTGTATCTCACCGACGATGTGGACGAGTTCTGCATCCGGGCCCTGGGCCAGTACGGGGACTTCGAGTTTAAATCGGTCTCTGACGGGGACCTGGACCTTGCCAGCCAGGAGGAAAAGGACCAGGTGAAGGAGCAGTCCGACAAGGAAAAGGAGCTCCTTAGCTGTATGAAGGAGGCCCTGGGGGAGAAGGTGAAGGAGGTCCGCCTCACCGCCCGGCTGAAAAACGGGCCGGTCTGCCTGACCACCGACGGGGGCATCACCCTGGAGATGGAAAAGGTTTTTGCCCAGATGCAAATGCCCGACGAGCAGAAGATGAAAGCGGAGCGGGTGCTGGAGCTCAACGGCGGGCACCCGGTATTCCGGAAGCTCCAGGCCCTGCACCAGGCCGGGGAGAAGGAGCTTGTTGGGATCTACGCCCAGCTGCTCTACGCCCAGGCCCAGCTGCTGGAGGGCATCCCCGTGGAAGACCCGGTAGCTTTCTCCAGCGCCTTGGCGGAGCTATTGTCTCGCCCGATGTCCTGACGAGCACAAGGCGGGGCGATTCCCTTGCCTTTGACAGACTGGATGGGGGCAGCTCCTACCAGCCTAAGACTCCAGGCAGTCGCTATCGCCCCACACAACCTCCCGTAGGGTCTAAAGTTTGGGGCCGCCCTTTACAAAGGGCGGCAGGTCCAGGGCGGCGCCCTGGTCGCCCGTCGCACTGCGCCCGCAGGCGCGTTTCGGAGCGCAACCGAGCGTAGCGAGGCTCTTAGCGCGGAGATCGGGCG
>JAAWEO010000006.1 GCA_022794295.1 Angelakisella sp.
CCTGGGGGATCTGTACTGGTTCTGGGAACTGGTCCCCACCTGCCTTTTTCTGGCCTTTGCCGGGACAGCCGCCCTGCTCCAACTGTTGCAGTAGAAAAACCAAACGAGATAAAAGGAGAGAAAAACCATGAGTCAAATCTTTGAAGAACTGGAACGCCGGGGCCTCATCGCCCAAATGACCCACCCGGAGAAGATCCGGGAGCAGCTGGACAACGAGAAGGTGACCTTCTACATCGGCTTTGACGCCACCGCCGACAGCCTCCACGTGGGGCACTTCCTCCAGCTCATGGTCATCAACCATATGATCCGGGCGGGGCACACCCCCATCCTGCTCTTGGGCACCGGCACCACCATGGTGGGGGACCCCACCGGCCGCACCGATATGCGGAAGATGCTCACCCCCGAGGAGATCAACGCCAACGCCGACTGCTTCCTCCAGCAGATGGGCCGCCTGGTGGACCTTGATCAGTGCGTCGTGGCCCGGAACGGGGATTGGCTGATGAAGCTCAACTATGTTGAGCTGCTCCGGGACGTGGGGGTCCATTTTTCGGTGAACCGGATGCTCACCGCCGAGTGCTTCAAGTCCCGGCTGGAGCGGGGGCTTTCCTTCATCGAATTCAACTACATGATCATGCAGAGCTACGACTTCCTGAAGCTATACCAGCTCCACGGCTGCACCATGCAGATGGGGGGCGACGACCAGTGGAGCAACATCCTGGGCGGTGTGGATCTGGTCCGCCGGGTGGAAGGGAAGGAGGTCAGCGGTATCACCTTCCAGCTCCTTACCACCAAGGAAGGGAAGAAGATGGGAAAGACCATGGGAGGCGCTGTCTGGCTGGACGCCGAAAAATTCTCCCCCTACGACTTCTTCCAGTACTGGCGCAACGTGGAGGACGCCGATGTCATCAAGTGCTTGAAATTCCTTACCTTCCTGCCCATTGAAGAGATCGAGGCTATGGAGGCCTGGGAGGGCAGCCAGCTGAACAAGGCCAAGGAGATCCTGGCCTATGAGGTGACCAAATTTGTTCACGGCCAAGAGGAAGCGGACAAGGCCCTCGCTGCCGCCAAGGCCCTGTTCGAAGCAGGGGGTCACAACGAAAATATGCCCTCTACCGTTCTGGCAGAAAGCGACTTTACAGAGGGTGCCATTGGCATCATGGACCTGATGGTCAAAACCGGACTGGCCCCCTCCAAAAGCGAAGCCCGGCGGTTGATCCAAGGCGGTGGTGTACTGATTAATGATGAAAAGGTCGCAGATGTTAATCTTTTGCTGCCTGCTGCGGAGTTCCAGAAGGGTGTAATCCTGCGGAAAGGGAAAAAGGTTTTCCATAAAGCGATGTTGTAATCCGGTAGGGATGATAGTGGCGAAGCTGGGCGAAAAAACGCCCAGCTTTGTTATCGCTAGGAGAAGATTTTTGTTTTGGTCATAATGAAATGCCCTTGACGATTCTGGTATAATGGACCTTAGATGGTGAGAGAAAGAGAAATCAAGAAAGGAGCTGTGCAAATGAGAGAAGAAAAAGCCAGGGGAAAGTCCTGGAAGCTATTTCGCTAAATACAAATTTGTTTATCCGTTATTATGGCGTTCAGTGTAAAGGTTCTACTTGCAATCTGTCTAGTAAATCGATATAATGGGAATCTAAGGAGGTATTGTTATGCTGACAAAAGAGGACTTGCAAGCCATTGCGGCGATGATGGATGAAAAACTAAAGCCTATCAATGATCGTTTAGAAAAGGTTGAACTGGTCACATCCGGTACTCGGATTTTGGTGGAAAATGAGGTAGATCGTGCCATTAAAGTACTTGGTGAAGGTCACCAGGGGATTATTGACACGATGAAAACTTTGATTACCCCAAACCAGTTAGAAGATGTAACTGCTCGAGTGTTTGCCCTAGAAGAAGGCTTTAGGGAACATAGTGAACAGATTGATCAGTTACGGCGGAAAACCGGTTGATCTTCTGCCTTCTGGTAGGGAAAAACTGTCCTCCATGCCGCTCGGCGGCATATTGGCCTGGCGAAGCCGGATAAACAAAATCCTTATACAAGGAAAATGTTACTGTGGTAGCAGTTGCTCGCCGTGGTTTGCGGCGGTATCGTCGTCGTTTGATGTAGGGTTAGCTTTCAAGCAGTCTTTTGAGATAGCTTTTTGCTTCTTCTTTGGTTGCTGGTCTAGCTGTTAGTTTTTCGTATGCGTCGTGGGCGGTTTTTCCGGTTGGGTAGCGATAGGTTTCTGTAATGTGCATTGTTTTTGCCATCCCGGCGTTGTATGCGGTCTGATAGGTGGTTGGCTTTTTTGGCTGATCTACTCTGTACAGTGTTAATTTTTCCTCCACGGTTCGTACCTCCCAAAATTTAAATTATTGCGGTCGCAAGGCCCGGGCCTTGCGGCCTGTAATTCAACCACCCCTCCCCGGGGCGGCCCTGTCAAGAGACCGTAAATAACAAAACAGTGACATTTTCCCGAATACAAGGAAAATGTCACTGTTTTGTTGTTTGCGAAAGCTCTTGACAGGGATGTTCCGGGGTGGTACACGCAGCGGCTGGCGATTCTGTTTTAGGCGCTAGCGGCCCCGGCGGGGTGGGGGATAGGGGCGGGGGTCGTCGGTGAGGCCTAGAAGGTAATCTGTAGATGTATGATAAAATTGGGCTAATGTTACTAAATGCCATATTGGGATAGCGTTTTCTTCAGTTTCATACCTAGAATATACTTTCTGGTTTGTTCCTAGAATTTCGGCAATTTCTCTTTGTTTTTTATCTGCATCTTCCCTTAAATCCCTGATTCGTAATTTATAATTCATTAGCTACACCTCAAATCTATTCTACAATACCCTATATTAGGGGTATTGACTTTACCCTAAATCTGGGGTATTATTTAAGTGTACCCCAGATTTAGGGTAATTATTACAACCAGCAGGTTGGAGAAAAGAGAAAGACAAAAGAAAGGATGAAGTCAGATGTTCACGTTCATAGGGTTGTCCCGTGTGGAGTTTCCGAACAAGGACACAGGGGAACTGATCACGGGGTGGAGGTTTTGGGTCGCAGAACCAGCAGAAGCCCCGTCGGTGGGGATGATCCCGGTCCCCAAGTGGTTCAAGGAAGAGGAGTACGAGCAGTACATAGTGCCCCTTGGGGGAGCGGCAGGGATCGCGAAGTACGCCGGAAAAGAGGTCCAGCTTATTGTCTCCCTGAAGGGCAAGATCAAGGGGATCTCCTTCCCGCAGAAATAGGGGTGATCGTTTTGGTCCCGCGAGACCTGTTCAACAGTATGGCGATTCTGGCGCTGACGGCGATCTTCCTGGCGGGGGTCCTGTCGGTCCGAGCGTTTGCAGACGACCAGCCAGAGGGTGTCTTGGATTTTCCTCCGGCAGAGGTTTTCAAGGAAGCATCAGAAGCTTCAAGGGAAGATCAGGAGCCGCTGCCAGAAGACCCTCCGGCCGATCCCCCAGAACCGCCGGCCGAGGAAAGTCCTGAGAAGCTGCCGGACGAAACGCTTTCCGGGGAACTCCCGGAGCCGCTGCCGGACGAAACGCTTTCCGGGGAACTCCCGGAGCCGCTGCCGGATGACCCGCCGGTCGATCCTCCGGACCCGCCGGCAGAGGAAACCCCGGAGCCGCTGCCAGAGGAGCCGCCAGGAGCTACGTTGGACGCTTCAGAGGAAGAAGCTTCCGAAGATGATCTTCCCTTATCCTGCGCCGCAGATGTTGCCGCTATCCGCCAGAGCCTGGAACTCCTGGTCTATGGTTTCCTTCCTCTAGGTACGGCGTTCTTCTTGGTCTATAAGTTCTGTATGTTGTTCTACAGTACATTCATCCGGGATGTGCTTTAGGGTAAAAATTCTAGGAGGTTGTAAAAATGTTTCAGAGTCTCAAAGCAAAGAAAGCCCTTTTGTTCCCCATGGTGAGCGGTGTTGTTGCTGCTGGCTCTTCTGTGGTGGCCTTCGCTGTCGATGAAGGGAGCGGTGCCGCAGGAAGTCTGCCGAACCTGGCGATCACCACGGATATGCTTTCCCCGCTGGTGGAGGGTGTGATGGCTAATGTCCAGGTCATCCTTCCTGTGGGTCTGGGGCTGTTCGCCATCTTTTTGGGGATCCGGGTTATCCCCGGCCTGATCTCCCGGTTTGTTAGGATGTGATCTGAGGGGCAGGGGGGGCGGTGCTTGTTTTGCATCGTCCCCTTTTTGTTATTCTGCACAGCCGCCAGCCGCGGATCCGCGGCTTCGGATTGTGCGATTCGCAGATATGAGGTGTAAAAATGCTTCTTTTGAATACCTATAACCCCTATATCCCGTGGGATACCAGTATCTTTGAAAAGGCGATCGGAATGCTTCGGTATCATATCGGCGTGGCCTTTAACGTGGGCTTCTGGATCTTTACAATACTCAGCTGTATTTATATCATCATCAAGCTGGTCGGCTCCTTTGGCCAGTAGGGGAGGGAAGCTGCATAAGAAGGAGGGCTCTTGCTGTGCTCCTGGCGATCCTGCTTCTGGCCGCCCTGACGGTCCCCGCCTATGCCGTGGAACCCTATGACGCCCAGTGGGTCCCGCCGGTCCCGGATTTCATCGTTCCTACCGGAAACGGCTACCGCATCCCTTCCGATGTAACGATCGACGACCCTTACGAGCAGGACGCCTATCAGGAAGTAAATGATTTTGCCGAGAATCTTTCGACCTTTCTTGTGCTCCTGGATCAGGGGGTCTACAACCGCTACAAGGAAGAAAACGGGATCGATTATGACCGGCAGTACAGTATTTACATCGTTGCCCCGGATAAAAAAGCGGATGGCAGCCGTTATGATTTTGGGTTTTTCGAGCATATGGGAGGTCCCCGGCACCAGCAGCAAATGTCCGTCCCCGGTCCAATGACCTACTACTGCGGGAATAATCCCCATAGCTTCATCAAGTATATCTACGATGAAAAAGCAAACCAGCTGGTCCTTCAGCCCAGCCTTTCCCGACTTCCCGGTGGTTCCGGGTCCAGGATCAGGTTTACCTATGTTTTGGCGGGCGGCGACCCCTCCACAGTTGTAAACGGCTTTCGCGAGATCAAAAACGGCCCCTTCTCGGAGACCTCGGAGGTCTATCCGGGCTTTGCCCGGTTCTGCGGGAAGGATTTTGGGGTGGGGACGATCTACCAGCAGTTTGTAGATGGCAAGGCGGTGGAGCATTGGCGGGATCACGACTGGTGGCTGGGGATCGATGGGGACCCTATCCCCCCGTATAATCCGAATTTGGACAAGGACCAGGATACAGACGGAGACGGGAAGCCTGATATTAATATCGACACAGACGGGGATGGGCAGCCGGACCTTAATATCGACACAGATGGGGACGGGAAGCCCGATATCAATATCGATACCGACGGAGACGGGGAGGCGGATGTCAACATCGATCTGGATGGAGACGGAAAGCCGGACATTAATATCGATACCGACGGGGACCGGAAACCGGACCTTAACATTGACACAGATGGGGATAAAAACCCGGATGTGAACATTGATGTGGATGGGGATGGAAAGCCAGACGTCAATGTACGCCCTGGGGAAGGCTCTGGAGGGGGTTCCAGCGGTTCTGGGTCTGGGAGCGGGTCGGAACCCGGCTCGGGCGGTTCAAGCTCTGGCGGGGGCTCTGATTCGGGCTCGGGGAGCTCCGGTTCTGGCAGCGGTGGCTCTGAAGGGGAGGGGCCAGGCTCCGGAGGGGGGAGCTCTGGCAGCGAGGGCCCGGGCTCCGGTGGGGGTTCCAGCTCTGACGTGGGCTCCGGGCCTCCGGATACCTGGTTTGGCGACCCCGATACCGGCCTAAGCTTTGATGCCTGGAGCTTCTTTAATCCCTTTGCAAGCATTTACAAGCCCTTTTCCTGGGACAGCCGCTACGATCCCCTGGAGGGGTACGAACCGGGTCAAATGCCGGAGTTTCCCAGGGCTGGCGATCCCAACTATGGGGCAAAGGACCCTTTTGATATTCCAAATGATTTGAAATTCAAGGACTTTGCTATCGAGTTCGAGAAAGGGGAAGGAAATTGAAAGTGAGAAGGTTGCTGGCGCTAGTTTTGGCGATTGGTATTTTGTTGTTATCGGTGACAGTGGGGTTTGCTGCAAGCCCTTCCGATTTTAAGCATGTTTTTGTTTCGGATATTCCCTTTTTAGCTGATGTTATTTCGCAATTCCATTTTGGAGATGGAAATTATATATTCCCAATTAAATCTTCGCTTTCACGTCCTATTTCTTCCTATGTTGCATATAAAGGTTTTCTTTCCTGGTTTGAAGATCCAAATTTATATTATCGCTTTGGCCAGTTCTATATAAGTCCATTAGGGAAAATATGTATTCGTTTTTCTGTTTTTATGAAGTCAAATTATGCTTATAAAAGATTTTCTGTTTCTTCTGACGGATTTAGCTCAAAAACTCATTTTCATCATGGTTTTTCTTATTCTTCCTATGAGAATAATATATTGGGCTCATTAGAACTTACTTATGATCCGGAATCAAAATATTTTTTAGCAAGAGCTGGCTTTGGAAATGATTCTCTGCCGTTTTGCTATCCTTGCTTAGGAATGGACTCCCAAGCTGTTTATTTCCCGCAGGATGCTCTTTTTTCCTCTATAAATTCAAATTATATTTCTGAGCTTTCAGAGCTGAATTTTGTTTCTGATATGACAAGTGTGAGCTTTGTTGATGTAGACGTAGAAGAGTATATCCCTCCTGCATCATCTAAATACAGTTTAACTATCAATTATCAATATTCTAATGGTGATTCAGCCCTTGATCCTGTTGTGCAGCCATTAGAACCAGGTGCGGAGTATAGTGTTCCATCTCCGGCGGTGGAGGGCTATGCCCCAGATATCCCCCTGGTCACCGGCACCATGCCGGAGCATGACCTGACGGTGACAGTGACCTATACCAGGGCCTTTTATCCCCTTACAGTGCAGTATCGGTATGCAGATGGAACGAAGGCCCTGGACGACGCTGCATATCAATATCCCTCCGGCTTTGTCTACGACATCCCCACCCCGGAGCTGGCCGGGTATGTGCCAGATAAACCAAAGGTTGCGGGGATCATGCCCGGGAATGCGCTTACAGAAACGGTTACATACACCGGCAAGCCTTTCACCTTAACAGTGCGGTATCAATATGAAAATGGTTCTATGGCGGCGTCAGACCACCAGGAACAGCTCCTTGCAGGGGCTTCTTATTCTGTCCCTTCGCCCGTTCTCCAGGGATACACGCCTGATCTGGCAGCTGCTGCCGGTGTGATGCCCGCAAAGGATCTTTTGGTCACGGTGATATATAAAGCGGATGCCGGGAGCGGCGGGGAAGGAGAAGGCCCCGGCGGCAGCGGGGGAGGAGGCTCTGAAGGGGATGATCCTTTCGAGCTCCCTGTCCAGCCCCCATTTTCCGGCTACGATCCTTTTGTGATCCCCGGCCTGCCGCCCTGGTCCGGGTATGATCCCTTTAAAATAAACGGACTTCCTCCGTATTCCTATGATCCGTTTATGATTCCTGGAAAGGAGGGTGGAAGGGAATAGTGGACTATGTTGTTATTTCTCCTGATTATCTTTATCATATGGCCGGAATGATACGCTCAAATATCGGGACAGTTTTTAGTGTTTCTCTGCACCTTTTTATTGCAGTCCTTTCCATTTATGTGATCCTGCAAATTATCAAATCTTTTGTACAATAGGAGGCAATTTTTTTGAAAAAGCTTGTTGTGATCTTCGTGGTTTTCATGCTCCTTTGTGCCTTTTCCTGGCCCCCGGAAAATTACGAAATGCCTAGAACTGTTCTCGACGCTGCCACTGCGGAAAAGTCGCTCTCCGGCCTGCGGGCTTCTGCCGGTTCCATTGCCAATACCGGGCTTATTCTGATTGGGATAATAACCTCTGTTTCTCTTATTTCCACTTTTTTTAAGCGCCTGTTTCTGGATAAATTGGACAAGCCGGGCTGCCGTTTTTCCGGAGCCCTTTGCAAGCGTTTTCGTTCTCCGGAGCCTTTGGCAGAGAGTCATATCAGGGAGCGGGATTTAAACAGTACTGGTCGTATACGATACCGGCAGGGGAGTGACCGGTCGTGAAATTAATCAGATACAAGATTTTCCTTCTTTTTGCCCTTGCTGCTGCGCTTTTCTTTGTTTGTCTTGTCCCTGTTTACGCTGCTGAAGGACAGCACTGGTGGGATGCTTTCAGTTGGTTTGGAGAGATCGCAAACTTTGTAAAGTCCCTTGTTGTCCCTCCTGCAAATTACTTTCACAATCGTCTGGCGAAATTGAATGGTTTGGTGAATGAGAAGTTTTCAGGCTTGGGGCAGCTGTATCAAGTGCTGAACGATTTCTTTTATAAATTGGGCAGTACTGCTCCTGCTGGATTGACTATAAAAATGCCTGATAATTTCTTGTTCCCAGGTTACCGTGGGTTTTCTATGAATTTCTTTGGTGCAGCACTGCCTTACATCCGCTTTTTGCGGAGTTTTCTCACTGCTGCTTGCTCTATCTTTACGGTGATCGTCTGCTATCACAAGCTCCGGACATTCTTTACCGAGGAGGGGTGATCCTTTGATCCTTCAATTTCTCTGCGAGCCATTTATTGCCTTAGCTGAGTTTCTGGTCAAGCTGTTTCCCACCTTTCCCCGGTTTGATGCTTTGGCAGCAGCTCTGGACCCCATCGCTTATGTGGTTCGTTTCCTGGATTTTTTATCTCCATGCAAACGCTTTCCCGGTGTCTGCTGGTCATCCTTATTGTCTACAATATCAAATTCGGGTGGTCTATCCTGATGTGGGTCCTGCGGAAGATCCCCGGTGTTTCATAGGAGGTTATTATGGCAGCAGCTTTTGGCAAGGTGTTTTCTTCCTTTTTTGGCGCGCTTCTGGGATTGCTTCAGTGGGGTTTAGGCAGTGTTTTGCTTCTTTTGGCTGCTTTTATTTGCTCTTTCTTTTTGGCCTGCCGCCAGAACCCTTTCCGTTTGGACGCTACGAAGCTGCGTGGAGCAGAGATAGATTTTAAGTACCATGATCTGCTGCGATGGGTCTTGGTGGATTTTCTGGAACGGGACCAGCGACGGGGAGAGTTTCGGGAGTATGGGTTTACTTTCTTTGTGGGCCGCCAGGGAGCTGGAAAGACCATATCCATGGTCCAATACCTGGAAGAAATGCGGCAGCAGTATCCCGACTGTCTGATCGCAGCCAATTTTGAGTATGACGGAGCGGACCGCATTATGACCGATTGGCGTGACCTGCTGAATATCCGCAATGGGACTGACGGGGTCATTTTTGCGATCGATGAAATACACAGCGAGTATGATTCCAGTAAATGGAATGATATCCCAGAGGATCTGCTGTCTGAAATCTCTCAGCAGAGGAAGCAAAGGGTCAAGATCATTGCTTCGGCCCAGTTTTTTACCCGGATCGCTAAGCCGCTGCGGGAGCAGGCCATGACGGTGGTCAGCTGCAATACCTTCCTGGGGCGTCTGACTATCAATCGGGAATATGATTCCCTGGACTATGCTTTGCTGATTGACAATCCTGTGGCAGTCCGCAGGAAGCTCAAGCCCCTCCGAAAATCCTCGTTTGTCCAATCAGACCATCTCCGCCAATGCTATGATACCTATGCCAAGGTGGAGCGGATGCGTCGGACAGAATTCAGTCCCCGATCTAGCAGAAGAAGGCCCTGAAGCTGGCGGCCCTGCGGTGAAATGTGTTACGCATGTGTGCTTCCCGCCCCTGGCGGGAAGCACACATGCGTAACACATGGCCGCCAGCTGAAGCCCCTATATCTAATAGGGGCGAAGTCATGCTGTTTTCAGCACGCTAAAGTGTGGGGTGATTGAGGGGTGTTACGGTATTTCATGCCTGTTCGGTCAGGGACCGGAGATACCTATTCTATCGACAAGCTGCTCCTCGACTTTAAGCTGCGGTATCGGAGTGGGGGAGAGTGGGCAGCAGATTTTCTTGCTTTTCTCGCTGATGACCGCTGGGTTTACTTCGACCACTGGACTACCAGCCGGATTGGGACCTTCCGAGAACAATTCTCTGTTGATTGCGGAGATGGCAGCAGCTTCTGGGTAGGGATAGGGCTGAATGATGGCACAGGGAAGGTGACAAACCGTGTCCGGTTGGAATTTAATCCCAACAAGGCTGTAGAGACCTATGTATTTACCCATGTGTTTAATCGCCTGCGTTCTCTAGCTGTAGGCCCTCCTGGCATCGTTCGGTTTGACCTGGCGGTTGATTTCCCTGTGCTGCGCTCTGACTGCTGGCTCCTAAAAGACCGCCGAACTTATGAAGAATTTCGCAGAAGTGAAGAAGACAGGACACAGTACCTGGGGGAAAGAAATAAGCATGGGCGGTGTAAGCTCTACAATAAGGCTCTGGAATCAAAATTGAACTATCCCTTATCCCGTCTGGAGATTACTATTGGCGGGGATTTTCTGGAATATGAACAGGTCCTTGCTATTTGGCCTCAAGTGATGATCTGGAACGATTTGCAGATGGTTTTTGATGGGGAGAAAATCTCTGATACAGACCGTGTGCTGCTAAAGTGCTTGATTATGTGTCCTGATCTGGTCGAGGAACTTGGACGTACTAAAAAAGAAAAAATCAGGCGTATCTTGGGAGGATACACCCGATTTCTTGAAATGGATAAGCAAACTTACGAGACCATTATATCACAGCTGTACATATATGGTCAAGAAATTCCTTGGAATGGAGCGACTTTATGAAGCAGTCTGAAATTTTTGAAATACACCGAAAGCTAGACCTAGTCCTCCGGACTTTGGGGGTTGACCCTGATGTCAATAAGCCCCAGGGAGAGTATTGCTTGGTGACCTCAGACCTTTGGCTCTTTTTTCATGGGGGGTATTATGATTGTTTGGAATACCTTTCCTGGATCCGTGGGGTCCAGCTCGAAATGATGACGCTTGCAGCATATAATCAAGCTCTAGACGCTGCTGGCTATGAACCGTTCAAATTTGATCGCAAATAGGGAGGGGAACACCCTTGACGATTCTGGTATAATGGACCTTAGATGGTGAGAGAAAGAGGAAGCAAGAAAGGAGCTGCGCAAATGAGAGAAGAAAAAGCCAGGGGAAAGCCCTGGAGGCTATTTCGCTAAATACAAATTTAGCGAAATAGAGAGGAGCGAAAAACGACAATGAACATCAACGACGCCCAATGTCCACAGCTTCTGAAGGATTTCCTTTTCTATATGCTCACCATTAAGGGCCGTTCTCAGCGAACCATTGATTCTTACTTTATCGATCTTAGATTTTTTCTCCGGTACCTTCGGGCTGCCCGGGAGCATCTTGCTATGTCGGAGCCAAACCTTTCCAATATCTCCATCGAGGATCTTCCCCGGGAAATGATTTTGGGTGTGACCCTTTCCGACGCCTACGGTTTTTTAAACTTTGTCCAGACCACCAACGAAAACAATGCCGCCACACGCTCCCGAAAGGTCTCCAGCCTGCGGTCCTTTTATAACTACCTTTCCAGTAAAGCCGGACTTTTGGAGATCAGCCCCCTGAAGGACCTGGAAACCCCCAGCCAGCGGAAATCTCTGCCCAAATACCTTACCCTGGAGGAAAGCCGCCAGCTTTTGCAGGCCATCGATGGTCCCAGTCCCAGAAAGGAACGGGATTATTGCATGATCACCCTGCTGCTCAACTGTGGAATGCGTCTTTCAGAGCTGGTGGGCATCAAAAAAAGCAGCATCCATTGGGATGACTGCACCCTGGTGCTGCTGGGAAAGGGAAATAAGGAGCGAATGGTCTTTCTAAATGAAGCCTGCCTCAGCGCCTTGGAGGTCTATTTGGAGGTGCGGGAGGAACCGAAAACCGATCAGGAGAAGGAGTATCTCTTTCTCTCCAAAAACGGAAAACAGTTAAGTCCCCGCCGGGTGGAGCAGATCGTGGAGGCAGCCTTAAAGCAGGCCGGGCTTTCGGGCCGGGGCTTTTCTCCCCATAAGCTGCGGCATACTGCTGCCACCCTAATGTATCAGCATGGCGGGGTGGATATCCGGGTGCTAAAGGAGATCCTGGGCCACGAAAACCTTGGTACCACCGAGATCTACACCCATGTTGCCAGCCCCCAGGTGGAGGATGCCGCCCGGAAAAACCCCCTGGGAAGCATCGCGGCGCCCAAACCGAAAAAAGCGGTGCGAAATAAGGAACAGCCCCTCCAGGAACCGGAAAAGGAGTCTACCTGATGCTGGATGAAAAGCGTCTGGAAGCCAATCCCCTTTTGCAGGCGGCAGGCTGGAACCCAGCTCGCCGGGGCTATCTGCAAACAAAACTGATACAGCTGGATCCGCGCTATCCGTCCCAGGTCCCGCCGGAGGCCATTTTTCCGGCTGCCCAGGAGATCATCAACTGCCTGGATGGGCTCGTGATCAAAAACCAGTGCCCGGAATTGGAGGCTGGTCCTGACTGCTGTGCCGTTGAGTTCGATTTCTTCCACTATGATGATTCCGTTTATCCGGAGCTGCAGGCAATAGGTGCCGCTGTGGGACGCTCTGTTTTGTTCCTTGGTCCCGGCTACGATATTGCAGGGGATTGGCTGACAGACGACAGGGGGACCATCTATTTCCGGAACAAGCTGACAGGGCTGCTGTTTTTGTTCTCTCCTGATATTTACAGCTTCCTGGAAAAGGATATTTACAGCTATTTTGCACAGAACAGTCAAAGTGTTTTTGCTAAAACACTATAAAGGAATATCATTTTACAGATAGGTCAACAGGCCTGTAAAGCGGATTATTATCACCGATTCTATCATAGAAAGCACAACAGTGGCTGCCCCCAGCAAAAGGAAGCTCTGCTCCCCTGCCGGCTTTTGGGCGGAGATGCTTTGGGACAGCTTTCGGGTCTGGCGGCAGGCTGCGATCAAGAGGATCAACTGGAAAAACCGCGGAAGAAGGATGCAGACCAGGACATACCACCCAGCTCCCAGGCCGTGCTGGAACAACAGCGCCGTTATTTTAGAGCCCACAGCCAGCCCGTAAAACACCGGCACCAAATTGGCCAGCCACCGCCCCTGAACACAGTTGGCGGCAAAGTACAGAAACACAATGTATCCCAGACTGCTTACCAAACACCCGGTCAGGATCTTCCAGTAGCCGCTCTGTGCCTGCTCCTGGATGTGATGGGTGACCACCGCCAGGATCATTTGCTCTCCGCCGCTGTCCCGGACGGTGTAGATACTGCCGGTGAGCAATCCTGCCAGAAACAGCCCCAAAAAGATGATGCTGCTTTTCCGGCGCTGAAGATACCCGGCCCAGGACCCTGCCCCGCCGAAATGGGGCCGGGGACGAAACCGGCGTCTGGAATATCCTCTCATTGCTTTTCCCCTCCCCTTTGCCTGTCCTTCTTTTTTGCCCAAAGCGAAAGCCCGCCCCACACCCTGCTACTAGAGGGTATGCGGCGGGTTTGGTTTTTAGTACAGGCTGGGGACTTGTCCCTGTCACTGGAACTCGATGGGGCGGTTCTCCTGTATGGCTAGCCGGCAAAGGGCGGTCAGCCGGTCAATGAGAAACTCGCAGTCCGAATCCACAAAGCACTCAAAGAGGTTTTGGGGCGTAATGCCGTACAATCGGAACACATCCTGCCGCCAGTCGATGATCCGCTGAAGGGGTGGCTCCTTCCGGAAGGCGGCCCCCAGCTCCTCCAGCTCTGACAGAAGTTTTTTGCAGTCCTTGACGCTCCAGATGCCATTGCAGTCGGGGTGGTTCAGCAGGGTGGTCATGGAGGAAGCGACCTTCCTTTTGCGGACAAAGCCAGCAGCCAGGTCTCGGAAATCCCCAAAGTACTGGTAGCGCCAGACCTCTACCCCGGCGATCTCCTCGCCGCAGTCGTCAAAAACGCATAGATACAGCCCCATTTTTCCCCTCCCTCCCCTTCTCTATCCCCGGTCCACCCGCTTCAGGGTGGTATACCGGTGCTCTCTTACAAACTGCTGTAGCTCTGGGGAGACCCGGCAGCCCTTGGAAACGGTGATCAAAAAGTGTGCCTTTTCCTTCTCGGCCGCTTCCCCCAGATACCGGATCTGATAGGTCAGCCGCAGCCGGGAGCAACCCTTCACCAGGATCCAGTGATAGCGCCCCATGATATTTTTCTGGTCCGGCGAGCATCTTCGCTGGGTCTGCCACTTGCTGTAGGGTATCTTCATCGGTGTTCCCCCTTGTAAGCCTCCGGCTTGCGTTCCCAGGGGAAGCCATCCCTGGGCCTTGGCAGCTGCAAATGGCTGTAGTCCGCCTTCTCCGGCCGGATCAGTTCTTTGGGACACTCCAAGACATCCACCGAAACAGGGATGCTCCGTTTTGCCGCCAGCTTAGCCAGCCCCGCAACATAAGGAAAAAGCAGAGTGGGAACTTCCGGAGTGTCGCCCCGGCGCCACTTTTCCACCATGGCTTCCAGGGCCAGGTTCAGCGTGACCTCGTCTCTGTCCAGGACAGCCAGCATTCCCTTGGCGTAAAAGGCCCAGGGAGAGGTTGACCGTTTTGCTTTTTCCTCCAGGGCCACCACCCGTTCCGCGCACTTCCTGGCCTTTTTATCCTCTCCAAAGGTCAGCAGAATCGTCCCGGTTCCCAGGGCGATCCCTCGTTTTCGCTTTGGCGGATTGCGCTCCGGCATCCGCAGCAGCTCCCCCAAGGATTCCAGAAGCGCGTCATCGGCGTTTGCAATCACCCCCAGGAGAAAATAGTTGGTGTTGTTCAGATCCACCATGCCCTCGGTGACACGGTATTGGTCCTCTATGGGCCAGCGGCAGAGCTTCTCCTGGCAGTAGGCCGCCAGATAAAGGCATTCTTTGGCCTTGGCGGTATTCTTCCAGGCAGCCTGGTAGTAACCTCCCAAAAAATCATAGGCGGAACGCAGCCTTTGGATCGCCCCAAAACCGGTTAAAAAGGTGTTGTTCGGAATGTGATACCGGGTCTCCCCAAACCAGTTATAGGGGAAGGTCTTTCCGCTGGCGATGAGGTCCGCCAGGTCCCAGCTGGCCTCCGGCTGTTCCAGGTCTTCCCGGAGCTTTTCAACATGCTCCAGCTCGGAAAAGAAAGGATTCACATAGGAGCGTCCCTCCTGTTTAATATCCTTCTTTTCCAGGTATTTCAGATGGGCGGCGGTGGCATAGGAGAGCGTGCTCATCGGGTCACCTTCCCAGCTCGTAGGCCCGGCGGATGGTGGCATCACAGCAGCGCCGCACCAAATCTTCCAAACCGCCCTCCTTCAGCACGTTCAGGCCCATGAGGGTGGTGCCCTTGGGGCTGGTGACCATGTCCATCAGTTCCTGGTGGGTCTTGCCGGTTTCCGCCATCATTTTGGCGGCGCCGGTCATGGTCTGGCAGAACATCCGGTTGGCCAGGTCCGGGTCAAAGCCCTGCTCCTGGGCGTATTGACAGAAGTACATGGCGATAAGGTAGAGGTAGGCCGGGGTGCTTCCGCTTACCGCAATGATCTCGTTCATCTTGTTTTCCGGGATCTCCTCCACTAGCCCGGCGGAGGAAAAGACACCCTTGACAAAGGCAAACTCCTCCTGGGTCGTGGGCTCGCACCGGGCCACGGCGGTGGCGCCGCAGCCCACCAGCAGGGGGGTGTTGGGCATAGCCAGGACCACCTTGGTCCCCTCCCCTAGGATGCTTTTAATGAAGCTCTGGGAGATGCCGGCGGCAATGGAGATGACCACACTGTCCGGGGAAAAGACGGGGGCCATCTTTCCCAGGACCTCCTCCGCCTGCTGGGGCTTCATGGAGAGAAGAATGTACTTGCTGTTCCGGCAAAGGTCCTCGATGGAGGGATAGACGGTGTAGCCCTTGGCTGCCATGGCGCTCCGCTTTTCCTCGTGGATGTTATAGGTCCCCACCGCGGAGGGCTCCAGATAGCCGGAGGCCACCGCTCCGGAAAGAATGGCGTTGGCCATGTTCCCTGCTCCCAGGGCGCTGAACACAGACATGATAGATCCTCCTTTACTTTGCACAGACCGCGCAGTCCCCGTCACAGGAGGCAGCCGTTTCCTCCCCGTCCTGTTCCAGGTCCGCCAGGGCGGCCTTGATCATAATGGCGCACTCCACCCGCTTTTTTTCCAGCTGGCAGGCCAGGTGGTAGGGCCGTATAATATCCCCAGCATAGGTATGGTTGTTGGCGTTGCAGCCGCCGGAGCAATAGAACTTGGCCCAGCAGCCGCGGCACTCCTCCTTGCCGTAGACGTTGGAGGCGGCAAACCGCCGCTTCATCTCCATGTCGATCTCCCCGGAGAAGATATCCCCCATCCGCCATTCCTCCTGGCCCACAAACTGGTGGCAGGGGTAAACGTCGCCGTCGGGGGTGACAGCGCAGTACTCGTTTCCGGCACCGCAGCCCCGCAGGCGCTTGATGACACAGGGGCCCTGGTCCAGGTCGATCATGAAGTGGAAGAAGTTAAAGCCGTTGTGCTCCCTCCGCCGCTGGATCAGGAGCTTCGCCAGCCGCTCGTACTCGGCAAAAATGGCGGGCAGGTCCTCCTCGGTAAGGGCGTAGGGCAGCTTGGGATCGGCCACCACCGGCTCCACCGAGATCTGGTCAAAGCCGCAGCGGTTCAGGTGAAGGACGTCCTCGGCAAAATCCAGGTTGTACCTGGTAAAGGTCCCCCGGACATAATACTGCCCGTCCCCCCGCCGGGCTACCAGCTTCTGGAATTTTGGCATAAAGGTGTCGTAGCTGCCGCTGCCATCCACCCGGTGGCGGGTGCGGTCGTTGACCTCCTTGCGGCCATCCACCGAAAGGACCACATTGTGCATCTCCCGGTTGATGAAGTCGATGCGGTCATCGTTGAGCAGTACCCCGTTGGTGGTAATGGTAAAACGAAAGTGTTTTCCACACTCCTTTTCCCGCTTCCGGGCGTACTTGACAATCTCTTTTACCACATCGAAGTTCATCAGCGGCTCGCCGCCGAAGAAATCCAGCTCCAGGTTCCGGCGGTTTTCCGACTTTTCGATCAGAAAATCAATGGCCTTCAGCCCCACCTCCAGGGGCATCTCCATCCGGTGACCGGTACCGAAGTCCCCTGTTCCGGCAAAGCAGTATTCGCACCGCAGGTTGCAGTCGTGGGAGATATGCAGGCACATTGCCTTAATGGGCGACAGGACCATTTTGTCGGCAAACTGGCCGTAGTCGTCCGGCGAGTAGAGGCTTCCCTCCCGGTAAAGCTCCAGGATCTCTCCGTAGGTCTCCTCCACCGCTTCCCTGCCCCAGGTGCTGTATTTTTCCAGAAGGGCCGGGGGGCACCGGTCCACCAAAGGGGGCTCCACCTCCTGGGCCAGCCGGTAGAATAGCTCGTCCACCACATGGACCCCGCCGCTGTGGACATCCAGAATAATGTTGTATCCGTTCATTTGATAGCAATGGATCATAAGCTGCAATTCCTCTGTTTCATCATAATAATCCGCCGGGAAAGAAAACAGTCCAATCCCGCCCCAAAAGGACAGAATTGGACTGACGTCAGGCGATTCCTTACTTGGCGTTTTCGCACTTCTGGTTGGCAACGGTGCAGGAGGTTTTGCAGGCGGACTGGCAGGAAGCCTGGCACTCGCCGCAGCCGCCCCGGGCAGCGGTCTCCTTAAGGTTTGCCTTGTTAAGAGTTTTGACGTGTTTCATTTTATGTTCCTCCTTCAGGTTATGTTTCTGACATTATACCACACCGGTAAAAAAATTACTACCCTTTTTTCAGCGAACTTTGCGCTTTTTATTGACGCCCAGCACGCCGCCGATCATACCGCTGGCGGCATAGATGATAAACTTGTACAGGGCCAAAACACCAATGGGCTGCCCCAGAAGCATCAGCTCACAGAAAAGGGCCAGCAGAAAAATCACCGCGCCGCACCCCAGGCCCCACAGGAGCCCCCGTTCCCGGAGGATCCGGGCACAGCAGTACCCGGCCAGTATCGTCCCTGCTGCCACCCCCAGGATCGACATGGGGACCACCGCGCTGTGGGGAAGGTCCCGCACCGTCATCAGCGCCGCAAAAGCGGAAAGGATCAGAAAGGTCACAGTGACTCCCGCTGCCACAGAGACAGCCAGGGCCCGGGAAAATCTCTCCATATTTTTTGTATCGGGAGCGGAGGATGGTTTCTTCATAACAGACACCCCTTGTCTTGACATTTTACATTTAAACTATATTCCAAAGGGCACACTGTTATTCAGGAAAAACTCACTTGCTGTCCTTGGGGGTGGTGTTCTGCTGGATCGCCCAGCGGGTGACCCGGATCTTGCTGCGGTCGCTGCCAGTCTCGATGACCAGGGTGTCCTCTTTCATGCTGACAATGGTCCCCACAATGCCGCCAATGGTGATCACGTCATCCCCCACCCGAAGGTTGGAGCGCATCTTGCTGGCTTCCTTATCCCGGCGCTGCTGGGGCCGGAGGATAAAGAAGTAGAAGACAGCGATGATCATAAGCAGGGAAATCAGACTGGTAGCCATCCCGCCGGCTGCGGCGGTGTTAGGATCAGCGGTGAGAAATGCAAAATTCATGTCTTTTATACCTCCAAAAAGTTTCAGCCTTCATTATACAATCTTTTGGGCCTTGTTGCAAGGCTTTGGGGGAAATCTCTTTTTGCCAGCCTTCAGGAGGCAGTCTGTTACACCCTAAACACCGGTGATTCACTTTTTGGGGTGTATCTGCACTGCCTTCCCTGCGTTTAGATCCTGCGCCCCAGCACCGGGACCATCTCCCGGTAAAAGGCGTCGAACCGCCCCTCGTCCAAAGCCTCCCGGACCTTTTCCATCAGGGTGTTGTAGAACCACAGGTTGTGCATCACCGCCAGGCGCATCCCCAGCATCTCCTTGGCCCGGAACAGGTGGCGGATGTAGGCTTTCGTGTGCTTTTGGCAGGCGGGACAGCCGCAGCCCTCCTCGATGGGGGTGTCGTCCCGGAGATATTTGTTGTTTTGCAGGTTGATGATCCCATTCCAGGTAAACAGGTGCCCGTGACGGGCATTGCGGCTGGGCATGACACAGTCAAAAAGATCCAGCCCCCGGGCCACCCCTTCCAGGATATTCACCGGAGTGCCCACCCCCATCAGGTACCGGGGACGGTCCGCCGGCATAAAGGCCTCCACCTCTTCAATGATGTGATACATCACTTGGGCGGGCTCCCCCACTGCAAGGCCCCCAATGGCGTAGCCATCCAGCTCCAGCTGGGCGATCTCTTTCATATGGTCCACCCGGATGTCGTCATAGGTCCCCCCCTGGTTGATGCCAAACAGGAGCTGATCCGGATTGAGGGTCCCCGGCAGGGTCCGGAGACGGGTCATTTCCGCCCGGCACCGCCTGAGCCAGCGGGTGGTCCGAGCCACGGAATTTTCCACATAGCTTCGAGGGGCCGGGTTTTCGATGCACTCGTCAAAGGCCATGGCGATGGTGGAGGCCAGGTTGGACTGGATCCGCATGCTTTCCTCTGGCCCCATAAAGATCCGCTTTCCGTCCACATGGGAGTTGAAGGTCACCCCTTCCTCCTGGATCTTTCGCAGGCCGGCCAGGGAAAACACCTGAAAACCACCGCTGTCGGTGAGGATGGGGCGCTTCCACCCGGTAAACCGGTGGAGCCCCCCCAGATCCCGGATCACCTCGTCTCCGGGGCGGATGTGAAGGTGGTAGGTGTTGCAAAGCTCCACCTGGCAGTGAAGCTCCTCCAGGTCAAAGGAGGAGATCCCCCCCTTGATGGCGGCGCTGGTGGCCACATTCATAAAGGCCGGTGTCTGGACCACGCCGTGGACGGTGGTAAACTCCCCCCGACGGGCCCGGCTCTCTTGTTTCAGCAGCTTGTACATAGTCGCTCCTTCTGTTTATTCGTTGTCTCTGCGGAAAGGGAATCCCTCTTTCGCCGTTGAATCCCACCGCTTTGTATGTTATCCTGTATTCATGACCATACAGGGAGGTTTTTATGGGCTTTTTCCTTCTAATCCCCTTTTTTCTGGTACGCTTCCCTCTCCTTGCCGCCCGGAGCAAGGACGCCATCTCCAGGGCGGCTCACTTCCCGCCCCTGAATGGCTGGGAAAAACTGGCTTACTGGGTCTATCAGCTGTCTACAGCGGGCATTATTTTGTGCATTCGTATTTCCCGGGCCAGAACCAAGCCGGCAGCGCTGTTTTTTGCCGGGCTGGCCGTGTACCTGGCCGGGCTTTTCCTGCTGGCGGCATCGGTCATCCATTTTGCAGCCCCTGCCCCCAATGGCATGAACCGGCAAGGCCTGTACCGCTTTTCCCGCAACCCCATGTACCTGGCATATTTCATCCTGTTTCTGGGGTGTGTCCTGCTGACACAGTCCCTGGTGCTTTTTGGCCTGCTGGCCGTGTTCCAGACCTCTGCCCACTGGATCATCCTGGCGGAGGAACGGTGGTGCAGGGAGCAGTTCGGGGAGGAGTACCGGCGTTACAAGCAGCAGGTCCGAAGGTATCTTTAACAGGGCTACAGGATAAGGGAGGAATCCCCAAAGGAAAAGAACCGGTACCGCTCCCGGACTGCCTCCTGGTAGGCGTTCATGGTGTGCTCGTACCCGGCGAAGGCGCTTACCAGCATGATCAGGGTGCTTTCCGGCAGGTGGAAGTTGGTGATCAGCCCGTCCAGCACCTGGAATTGGTAGCCTGGATAGATGAAGATGCTGGTATCCCCGGAGCAGGCAGGCAGGCAGCCGTTTTTCCAGGCAGATTCCAGGGTCCGGCAGGAGGTGGTCCCCACTGCGATGACCCGACGTCCCTCCTGCTTGGCCCTGGTGACCATCCGGGCAGTCTCCTCCGGGATGGTATAAAGCTCCGAGTGCATCTGATGGTCTGTAATGTTATCTACCTTTACAGGCCGAAAGGTGCCCAATCCCACATGAAGGGTCACAAAACCGGTCTCGATCCCCTTTTTCCCAAGGGTCTCCAGCAGCTCCGGTGTGAAGTGCAGCCCCGCGGTGGGGGCAGCGGCGCTTCCCAGCTCCCGGGAATAGACCGTCTGGTACCGCTCCCCGTCCTCCAGCTCCTCGGTGATATACGGCGGCAGGGGCATCCGGCCAATCTGATCCAGCACCTGGAAGAAGCTGTCCCCCTCAAAGAAAAACCGCACCAGGCGGTTGCCTCCGTTTACGGTGTCTGTGATCTCTCCGGTGAGGAGCCCCTCCCCAAACACCACCCGGGTCCCGGGCTTGGCCCGCTTGCCGGGCTTTACCAGGGTCTCCCACAGGCCGTTTTCCTTTTGGTTCAGGAGCAGAAGCTCCACCGCCCCGCCGGTGCCCTCCTTGCGTCCCAGCAGGCGGGAGGGCATCACCCGGCTGTCGTTCATGACCAGCACATCGCCGGGGCGCAGTAGCTCCGGAAGGTCAGAAAAGTGCCGGTGCCGGACCTCTCCGGTCTCCCGGTCGAGGCAAAGAAGCCGGGAGCTGTCCCGGCGGTCCAGGGGATGCTGGGCAATAAGCTCCTTGGGCAGGTCGAAGGCGAAGTCGCTTCTTTGCATATGCTCTTGATCCATCTTTGTTTTCTCCATTTTCTCTGCCGGGCAGCCAGCGGGGACCGGCGCGGTCCCCGGTGCCCTGCTCCGGCAGGATGATCCGCCCCGTTTTCGGGGTGGTACTGCTGCGATTTTACCAAATTTTCATTGACACAAAGCGCCGCAAGTGATAACATATATAAAAGGAATCACTTGGAAACCGCAGGCTTCCGAAAAATCAACAGCACCCATTATATTATATTTTCTGCCGGTTTTCAACCGGCTTTTTGTATCCTGCCCCTGTTTTCGGGGGCTGCGGTAGGAAAGGAGCTTTTATGTTGTCTGCCATCCAAGACCGGCGCAGTATCCGTGCGTTCCAGGACCGGCCCGTTCCCCGGGAGGCCCTGGAGGAGATCCTTTTGGCCGGGACTTTGGCCCCCTCTGCCTCCAACCGCCAGCCTTGGCGGTTCATCGTTGCCGCTGGAGCAGCCAAGGACGAACTCACTGCGGCCATGGGGCGGGGCCTGGAAAGGGAGCGGACCTCTCCCCTTCTGCCTGCAAATGCCGCCGCCTGCCCCGGCGCGGAGCACACGCGCCAGATCATGATCCAGGCCCCGGTGGTGATCCTGGCGGTAAATCCGTTGGCCCTGCCCTTGGACCACACCTTTACCCGGGAAGAACGGGTCGCGGATATCTGCAACACGCAGTCCCTGGGGGCTGCGCTGGAAAACATGTGCCTGACTGCCGAGAACCTGGGCCTTGGAAGCCTGTGGATCGGCTTTACCTTCTTTGCCCATCCGGAACTGATGGAGTGGGCCGGCGGCGCCGGGGAGCTGTATGCCGCCCTGGCTGTGGGTTACCCCGCAGAGGCTCCCCTGCCCCGTCCCCGAAGGTCCCTGGAAGAAACGGTGGAATGGCGCATCGACGGCTGAAAATGCCGGTGCGCAGGATGATAAAAAACAAATCTGCAAGATGCAAAGGAGAAATGAGGATATGAAAGACTTTCGCGTTGGCATTGTAGGCGCCACCGGTATGGTGGGACAGCGTCTGATCACCCTTTTGGAGGACCACCCCTGGTTCACCGTCACCGCTCTGGCAGCCTCCGCCCGGTCGGCAGGGCTTGCTTATGCCGAGGCCGTAGAGGGCCGGTGGGCCATGTCCACCCCCATCCCCCACCGCATTGGGGAGATGAAGGTGCTGGACGCCGCCGATGTGGACACCGTCACCTCCCAGGTGGATTTCGTCTTCTGCGCCGTCAATATGAAGAAGGACGAGATCCGGGCCCTGGAGGAGGCCTACGCCAGGAAGGAATGTCCGGTGATGTCCAACAACTCCGCCCACCGCTCCTGCCCGGATGTGCCTATGATCATCCCGGAGCTGAACCCCCACCACGGGGCGGTGATCGAAACCCAGCGGAAGCGTTTGGGGACCACCCGGGGCTTTGTTTCGGTAAAATCCAACTGCTCCATCCAGAGCTATGTTCCCGCCCTCCATCCCCTTCTGGACCTGGGGGTCACCAAGGTGCTGGCCTGTACCTTCCAGGCCATTTCCGGCGCCGGCAAGACCTTCGCCACCTGGCCGGAGATGCAGGACAATGTAATCCCCTACATCGGCGGTGAGGAGGAAAAGAGCGAGCAGGAGCCCCTGAAGGTCTGGGGACGCCTGGAGGACGGGCTCATTGTTCCCGCCGAAGGCCCCAGCATTACCACCCAGTGCATCCGGGTGCCGGTCTCTGACGGGCACCTGGCGGCGGTGTTTTTCTCCCTGGAAAACAAGGTCTCCAAGGAGGAGATCCTCCGCCGCTGGAAGGAATTTTCCGGGGAGCCCCAGGCGCTGAAGCTTCCCTCCGCCCCAAAGCAGTTTCTCCACTACTTTGAGGAACCGGACCGCCCCCAGACCCGTCTGGACCGGGATCTGGAAAAGGGGATGGGCATTTCCATCGGGCGGCTGCGGGAGGATACCCAGTATGACTACAAATTTGTCTGCCTTTCCCACAACACGGTCCGGGGAGCCGCAGGTGGCAATATCCTGATGGCAGAGCTGCTGGCGGCCAAGGGGTACCTGGACTGAGGGTCCGCTTCTGCCCCGCAAGAAGGAAAAAGGAGCTGTCTTCCGGGACTGGCCTCCGGCCGGTTTTCCGGGAGCTATGATCGCCAGGCAGTCAAGAGAAAGAGGTAGGACGCTATGACAGAATTTGCCCACACCCCCGCCCCGGAGCAGCTGAAATATCTCCAGCTTCTGGCCCAGAGCTATCCCAACATCCAAGCCGCATCCACCGAGATCATCAACCTCCGGGCCATTCTGAACCTTCCCAAGGGCACCGAGCATTTTATCAGCGATGTCCACGGGGAGTATGAGTGCTTTACCCATATCCTCCGCAACGCCTCCGGGTCTATCCGCAGGAAGATCGACGAAAGCTTTGGGGAGGAGCTCTCCCCGGAGCAGAAGAACCTTCTTGCCACCCTGATCTATTACCCGGAGCGAAAGCTGGCGGAGCTGCGCCGGGCCCGCAAGCTTACCCCGGAGTGGTATCGGGATATCCTTTACCAGCTGGTCACCGTCTGCCGTGCGGCTACCTCCAAATACACCCGTTCCAAGGTCCGCAAGGCCCTTCCTGCCGACTTTCAGTATATTATCGACGAGCTTATTAACACCGATGAACGCAACCCAAACCGCCAGGAATACTTTGAGCGGATCGTGGACACCATTATTGAGATCGAGCGGGCGGAAGCCTTTGTAATTGCCCTTTGCCGCCTGACCCAGCGGATGATCATTGATAAGCTCCATATCATTGGGGATATTTTTGACCGGGGCTCCGGGGCTGCCCTGATTTTGGATGACCTGTGCAAGCACCACAATGTGGATATCCAGTGGGGCAATCACGACGTTCTGTGGATGGGCGCCGCCGCCGGGCAGCTTTGCTGTATCGCCAATGTGATCCGCAACTGTGTGCGGTATGATAACCTGGATACCCTGGAGGAATCCTATGGCATCAATGTCCGTCCCCTGGCTGTCTTTGCCATGGAGCAGTATGGCACCGACCCCTGCTCCTCCTTCTTCCCCCGGCATATGGCGGAGGAGGGCTTTGTCCCCAATGCCCATGACGATATGCAGATCGCCAAGATCCACAAGGCCATTACCATCATCCAGCTGAAGCTGGAGGGACAGACCATTCTGGCCCACCCGGAATACGAGATGGAAAACCGCCTCCTTCTGGATAAGATCGACCTCCGCCGCCGGACCGTGACCATTGACGGGGTCCAGTATCCCATGAACGACTGCTACTTCCCCACCATCACTCCGGAGACCCCCTACTCCCTTACCTTTGCAGAACAGGAGCTGATGGAACGCCTCCAGCTTTCGTTCCTCCACAGCGAAAAGCTCCAGACCCATATGAACTTCCTCTTTAAGCACGGGGGGATGTACAAGGTTTACAACGGAAACCTTTTGTACCATGGCTGCATCCCCATGAAACCGGATGGCAGCTTTGCCGCCCTGGAGGTGGAAGGCTGTTCCTACCGGGGAAAAGCCCTGATGGACTTCAGCGACAAGCTCTGCCGCCAGGGAGCCTATGGAAAAGCGGGAAGCAAGGAGCAGCAGGATGGCCTGGACTTTATGTGGTTCCTGTGGTGCGGCCCCAAGTCCCCCCTCAATGGCAAAAACAAAATGACCACCTTTGAACGGTACTTTATTGACGACAAAGCAACCTGGACCGAAACCAAGGATATCTATTATCAGCTTAGTGATGACCCGGAAGCCGCCAAAAGGATCCTGGCAGAATTCGGTATTACCATTGACCGGGCTAGGATCATCAACGGCCACGTGCCGGTAAAGATCCGCAAGGGAGAATCTCCGGTAAAGGCCGGCGGGAAGGTACTGATCATTGACGGCGGCATCTCCAAAGCCTACCAAGCGGTCACCGGGATTGCCGGATATACCTTGGTCTCCAACTCCCATCAGCTCTTCCTTTCCGAGCATCACCCCTTCTCCGGCATTGATTCCATTATTAACCAGAACAGCGATATGCACTCGAACATGGTGCCGGTAGATACCTACCCGGAGCGGATCAAGATCTGCGACACCGACGAGGGGAAGATCATCCAGGGAAAAATTGATGACCTCCTTCTCCTTCTCCAGGCCTACCGTCAGGGTGTTGTGAACCAGAATAGCTAAGCCCAGTACGGCAGGCAGACGAATCCCCAGGGAGGGCAGCGTGATGTCTTTTTTCTTCAAGAAGCCCGCAGTCAGAGTTTTGGCGCGGCACACCACCCGGCATCCTTATTTTGCCGGGGAGCACCTTTTCTTCCAGGTAAAGGACAGCACCGGGGTGTTGCGCATGGAACTGAGCCGGGACCCGGACTGCGCCGATGTGATGCAGGATACCTATCTGACTCTAACAATAAAGGGGCAGCCGCTGGCTTTTATCCAAACCAGCGGCTGTCCCACTTGTCAGTCCCTGCTTGGGGCGGGGTATGGCCTGCCAAAGGATACCCCGGAGCTGCGCCAGGCAGCAGACGCCATCGCTGCCCCATTTTCCGGCTTGGAGGAAGCCTTGAAGCGCCTGTCCCCCATCATTGGGCTTCTTCCCCCGCAGTACTATCTTCTTTCCTTGGTGAATTGCTGCCCTACTGATGGTAACGGCCACTTTTTCTGGGATATCCCCAACGAGTACACCAGTTCTCCCGCCACCGCACAAACCTACGACCCGGAGACCTACACCTGCCTTCCGGTTTTTCCTCGCTTCCTTCATCCCACCCAGTCCACCGAAACGTATGATCGGGAGCAGGCAGAGCGGTACCGGCAGAGGATCCGGGAGGGGAAACCTCTCCCTCCTGCGCTGGCCTACTCTGCCTTTGAGTATCTTTCCATCCTTCTGGACGGGCACCACCGGGCCTGTGCCTGCGCTTTGGAGGGGGTTCTTCTTCCCTGTCTTATCCTTTCCCCTGCCCGGTTCGTGGGGCGGGACGACCACTGGCAGGTGGTCTGGCCCGACGAGGAAAAAGAGACCGTACCAGGGATATCCATCCCCCTGAAACAGATGTACTGCTGTACCCCCTCTCCGGCCCTTGCCCCGCCGCCAAGGCCAGGGCGGCTGTTCACCCGCCGCTGGGAACCGGAGTACCGGCAGGCTGCCGCCCGGTTTCCCGATACAGTGGAGATGGGGGCACTGGCCCTTTACCAACAGAAAACCCTGACTATGGAGGGGGTCCTTGCCCTTCCGGAGCCGGAGAATGCCCTGATAGCACCGGTGCTTCTTTCCTACTTCTGCCGCCAGCCGGAAGCTGACGCCAAACAGCTGGCGCTTTCCTTTTCCGGCAAAGAGGTACCGTTTCATCTGCGGAAGATGGCCTTTCGCATTCTAGCAGGCATCAAACAGGACCCGGAGATCGAAGACCTTTTTGTAGACTTTCTGGTGGAGTGTGAGGACCCGCAAAATCCCCTGCGGATCATTGCCGATCACTATTGGGACACCATCTGAAAGGGTGGTTATTTATGCGTGAGATGGTCAGCCTTTTTGCTCTTGTTTCTCCTGTTCAGCAGGATACGGTTTGGGAAAGCTGGCTCCGCTTCTGTCTCTCCTGGGAGGAACGGTACTATTTTGCCTTTACCCACTTATCCTGTATCACCGCTTCCCTGCACCCCGATGGCATCCGTACCAGGAGCCGGTATCTGAAAAAGATCCAGGCCAGTGTCAGCCAAAAAGAGGAGATCGAGCATATCGGCTTTTATCTGCTGCCCCCCAAATTTTATCAGGCGGTATTTGATTTTCAGATCTATCTGGGCCTATCCCTGAAGGAACAGCACAGCTGCTGCGAGATCACCGTCGAGAACCACCTTTTAAAGGAGTTTCAATACCAGGAGATTCTTCAGACAATAAAGGAATTTCTATACCTTGAAAAGGTTGAGGTCAACCTTCTGCCCTTTAATCAGACTTTTAATTACAATTTTAACTGCATCCTTTCCCCTGCTCCCGGAGCATCGGAGCGGGACTACGGGCTTATTCGCAGGCTCTACCCTGCCGGCACAGGCTGTTAGTGTAAGAAGCGGCTGGAAATACATCCAGGCCATAGAGGTCCCGGTCAGCATCAACCATGCCGGGTGGTATTGGGAGAAGGCCGCGAGAGCCTGCGCCAGATGGTTGGCCACCAAGGATCAGCAGGAAGGGGGCGAAACCCGCATCTTTGCCCTTGAAGAAATTGCAAAGCAGCATACCGTCCAAATTGAAGAGCTGCAAGAAAAATCGGTTGATACTCTCCCCTTCTCCTCTGTGTGCAGGGGTATTTTTACCGCAGCTTAATTTCGCAAAAGAAGAATTTAGCGAAATTATATTCTGGACTTTTCCCTTGCTTTCTCTCCCGCTGCCCGCTATAATGGACACAGACAAAGGAGGTTACGGGAGTGTCCTGTTGGAAGAGTTTATAAAGTTTTTCTCATGATGAAGATCAGTCAGCCAACCAGCAGTGGAGCGGACTGCGATATCCCAAGGAAGAAAAACCTTTATGTCATAAAATGCGCGGTAGGACACTCCCGAGGTTACAAAGATGTTGACAAAAGAAGACTTGCTTGCCATTGGTTCCTTAATGGACGAAAAGCTGGAAGCCGGACTAAAACCCATAAAAGCAGACATCACCGAGATGAAAGGCGAAATCAAAGGACTTAAAGAACGGGTCCCCAAATTGGAAATGACTACGGAACATCAGATAGACAGAGCAATCAAACTGCTGGGAGAAGGTCACGAGAGACTGAAACAGATGATCGAAGGGCGGTTAGTCACCAAAGAACAGCAGGAGAACAGCGAAGCCCGCATTTTTGCCCTGGAAGAAGTTTCGAAGCGGCACACAGTTCAAATCGAAGAGCTACAGAAAAAGACTGGTTAAATTTGCCCCCTGCCCCTCTTAGAGCAGGGGATTTTTATTGTTCTGGTCCTGTCAAAATGATTTCAATTTAGCTAAAACGTCTTTGACAATGGTATAATGCGAAGTAAAAATTTTTAGATTTTCCAGTGTATAATGCGCTCGGTGCTGGTGGCTTCAATTCGGGAAATCAGCGTATCCACTACACG